>NZ_JASHKX010000050.1:0-47852 GCF_030058635.1 Rhodococcus sp. IEGM 1305 | reverse complement strand
CATTCATCGACACACTGTTGAGTTCTCAAAGAACACGCACACACCATCACTTCTGGCACACTCGCCAGCCGCTCCGGGGCAACTTTTCCAGCTTATCTCATCGGACTGACCGGCGCAAACCGGCACCCGCTGAAGACATTCCGGGGTTGAAGCACAACCATACACGATGGTGAACTTCGGATTGGTCAGGCACTTCGTACAACCTCGTTGCATCACCAGGTGGTGAATGTCGGTGTCCGTGTCGCTCTGACCTGGAATAAGTTACGCGCACCGCACGCGATATTCCAAATCGCCTGGTCGCGGGGATTCGCACGCTGAACTCCGCCGGATCTGCCATTCGTGCCGGCGTGCACCGTCAGACCAGAAGCGTGCACGCTGAGCCGGTTTAGCAGGTCCGAAAGCTCGACGGTGGGACCGTCGCTCCCACTACCACTCACTCTTCATCGGGGAGTCCTCATCGAGAAGTACGGCATACCGGCAGTCACCACTCTCGGCGGCACCGAGATCCCCTACAAGGACCGGGGTGCCGGCCGCCCGTAGTCCTGAGCCACGGGTGGCCGCTCAATGCGGACAGCTGGGAAGCGCAGGACCGACCTCGCGGCGCTACTCGAGCACCTCGACCTTCACGACACCACGCTGGTCGGTCTCTCGACCGGCGGTGGTGAGGTGAGTAGATCCGCCGGACGGCACGGGACCGGCCGGGTCGCCCAGATCGTGCTCGCCTCGGCGGTGCCGCCGTTCATGCTGCAGACCGCCGACAACCCCGACGGCATCCCGGTCGAAGCCTTCGATTCTTCGGCGCAACCGACCTGACAGTCACCCGTCCCAGGGTGTACGCGACTCGTTCTGGTCGCAGGCAAATCAGGGGGGTCACCACAACGCCTACGAAGGCATCGCCGCGTTCTCGGCGACGGACTTCCGAGCTGACCTCGACAAGGTCGACGTCCCCACCCTCGTCATTCACGTGACGACGACCAGACAGTGCCGTTCGATGTCGGCGGCAAGAAAGTCATCCGCGCGGATCGACGGCGCCGTGCTCGCGGTCTACCTACACCTCGTGGCATCCCCTTACCCGAGACAAAAGGATCACAGTCATGAAAGGTCACACCGCAGCGCCCGACACCCTCGACCTCGTCCACGGGCTGTGGATGACCCCACACGGCTGGAATGGCGCCTGACTGACCCGGAGTTCGATCTGCTCCACGAACCTGTCGAACGCCGAACGCCGATCGGTGGGCTGCTGACGTGCGGCCTTCGCGTTGCGCACCATCTTCGGAGTCCAGTTCGCCGCACCAATTCTCAGACGGTCCTCAGGAAAGTCACAATTCGGGCCCCTATCGTTTCCCCGGCAAACCAACCGACATGGGAGGACTCGTCATGAATGTTTCACGAGCACGTCTGCAATTCGGTATCGCCGCCGTCGGCGCGATCTCCGCCGCCCTCGTGATCCCGGGCATCGCCTCCGCGGATCCGGCCGACTCCGACTCTTCCCGCCTCGTGAACTCCACGTGCAGCTTCGCGCAGATCGATGCGGCGATGCACGACGTGACTCCGCAGCTCGCCGCACGCCTCGACCAGGCACCCGAGCGCAAGGCTCAGCTGGCGGACTTCTTCTCTAAGTCCCCGGCCGACCGCCAGGCCGTCCTCGACGCCCACCCGCAGCTGAAGAGCCGACTGGACACCGTGCCTACCGAGGGCCCGGCCGTCGAGTGGCGCGCGAAAGCGCTGGCGATCGCCGAGACCTGCGGTAACTACTGACGCACGCTAGCCGGGGCGGACGGTGCGCAGGACCGTCTGCCCCGTGTCCAGCCTGCGGATGTTGTCGGTGATGTCGCCGACCCGGCCGACGAACGTGTGGTCGGTGACGCCGGACGAGTGCGGGGTCATCAGGACGTTCGGCAGGTCGCGGAACGGCAGCGCGCTCGGGGCGCCGTGACCGCCGGCGTCGGGGTAGGAGTACCAGACGTCGATCGCCGCGGCCGCGATCCGGTGCGACGCCAGCGCGTCGTACAGCGGTTGTTCCTGGATGAGGGGGCCGCGCCCGACGTTGATCAGGATGCCGTCGGGGCCGAGCGCGTCGAGTTCCGCGTCGCCGATCATGTCGCGGGTGTGATCGTTCAGGGGCGCGGACACCACCACGACGTCGGACTTCGTCAGGAGCCGCAGCAGCGACGTGTTGCCCCCTGCCCAGGCCAGGCCTTCCTCGGCGGCGTCGAGATTGCCCCGCCCGGTCACGGCGCAGCCCTCGGACCCGAACGCGCGCAGCACGTTCCACGACCGCCGGCCGATGTGACCGAAGCCGACGAATCCGACCCGCGCGCCCCGCATCGACCGGGACTGCCCGATCGCGTCGTCGTACACCGAGGTGGCCCACACGTCGCCGCGGAGGGCGCGATCGTGCCGGAGGAATCCGCGTCGCAGCATCAGCGCCGCCGACACGATGTACTCGGCGATCGAGTCCTGGTGGTGGAAGGTGTTGGCCACCAGGGTGTCCGCGGGCAGCGCGGCGAACGCCACGTTGTCGGTGCCCGCGCCGGCGACGTGCAGCAGGCGCAACTTCGGCGCAGCGGCGGCCATCGCGGCGGTGAACCGGCCGCCCACATAGACGTCGGCGTCGGCGAGGTCGGCGACGATGGCCGACTCGTCGAATGCCCGATGCCACGACACCGTCGCACCGGACGGCAGCCCCGACTCGAACAGCTCGCGATGCGGCAGCAGGTTCCGGTCGCCGACGACGACCTTCATCAGGCGCGCACCAACGCCGGGCGCTTGCTGTCGAACGTCCAGCCGGGCACCAGGAACTGCATGCCGATCGAGTCGTCGCGCGCGCCGAGCCCCTTCTGCCGGTACAGCTCGTGGGCGGCTTCGACGCGGTCCATGTCGAGTTCGACACCGAGGCCGGGGGTCGACGGCACGGTGAGGTAGCCGTCTTCGATCTCGAACGGGTCCTTGGTGATCCGCTGACCGTCCTGCCAGATCCAGTGGGTGTCGATGGCGGTGATGTCGCCCGGAGCCGCGGCCGCGACGTGGGTGAACATCGCGAGCGACACGTCGAAGTGGTTGTTGGAATGCGAACCCCACGTGAGGCCCCACGCGTCGCAGAGCTGGGCGACGCGGACGGATCCGTTCATGGTCCAGAAGTGCGGGTCGGCGAGCGGGATGTCGACGGCGCCGGAGCGGATGGTGTGCCCCATCTCGCGCCAGTCGGTGGCGATCATGTTGGTGGCGGTCGGCAGTCCGGTGGCGCGCTTGAATTCGCTCATCACCTCGCGACCGGAGAAGCTGCCCTCGGGGCCGACCGGGTCCTCGGCATACGCGAGAACGTCTTTCAGCCCGCGGCACGTCTCGATCGCCTCCGACAGCAGCCAACCGCCGTTGGGGTCGAGGGTGATCCGGGCGTCGGGGAATCGCTCGGCCAGCGCCGTCACGGCCGCCGCCTCCTCGCGGGGTGCCAGGACGCCGCCCTTGAGCTTGAAGTCGGCGAAGCCGTATCGCGCCTGAGCCGCCTCGGCCAGTCGCACGACCGCGTCCGGTGTCAGCGCCTCCTCGTGCCGCAGGCGCAGCCAGTCGTCGGACTCCGCCGCACCCGACTGGTACTCGAGGTCGGTCTTGTTGCGGTCGCCGACGAAGAAGAGGTAGCCGAGCGCCTGCACCTTCTCGCGCTGCTGCCCCTCGCCGAGCAGGGCCGCGACGGGAACACCGAGGTGCTGCCCGAGCACGTCGAGGAGTGCCGACTCGACGGCGGTGACGGCGTGGATCGCAACTCGGAGGTCGAACGTCTGGTTGCCGCGGCCCGCCGCGTCCCGGTCGGCGAACGTGCGTCGCAGATCGGCGAGAACGCCGTTGTACTCGCCGATGCTGCGCCCGGTCACGATCGCGCGGGCGTCTTCGAGGGTACGGCGGATCGGTTCACCGCCGGGCACCTCGCCGACACCGGTGTTGCCGTCGGAATCGGTGAGGATCACCAGGTTCCGGGTGAAGTACGGGGCATGCGCGCCGGACAGGTTCAGGAGCATGCTGTCGTGTCCCGCGATCGGGACCACTCGCATGTCGGTGACGACCGGGGTGGTGCTCGTTGTACTCATCTCCGAAAACCTTCCTTCACAGCGCAGCGCCGCCCGTGAGGCGCCTCACAACCAAAACTCTAAGTGGCCCGATCGATACATGTCCAAGACTTGTTGAGCATCGAACGATGCAGACACTGCATCAGAGAAGCTGCTGTCCGATCAGCATCAACGCACCCACACAGGACACCGTGATCGACGCCCGGCGCAGGCGTGCAGCGTCCAGGTGGCGATTCACGAACCGCGACGCCACGTAGCCGAGCACCGTCGCCGGGATCAGCAGCAGGAACATCACCGCCGACTCGCGCTGCACCGACCCCGTCGCGGCGAGAACGGCCACCGACAGCGTGGAGCCCACCAGGAAGAACGCGCTCATGTTGCCACGCAGCTGCGCCCCCTTCGACCCCTGCATCACCAGTGCCATCGGCGGCCCGCCGATCGACGTGGCCGTGCCGAGCAGACCCGACGCGGCGCCGGCGACGGCGAGGTTCCGGCGTCGCGGCGGCGGTGCCCAGCCCAGCGTCGCGAAGACGACCCCGGCCAGCACCACGGCCGCGAGCAGCAGCGACAGCCCCCGTTCCGGCAGCACCACCAGCAGGACCGCGCCCGCGATCGTGCCCGGCACCCGGCCGGCCAGCGCCCACCCGGTGCCCGACAGATCGAGGGCGTCGCGTTCCCGCCACACCACCATCACCGTGACGACCGTCGCCGTCATGATCAGCGTCCCGGGCAGCAGGCCCGGGTCGACGAGCGCGACGACGGGTGCCGCGAGCATGCCCATCCCGAATCCGATCGACGCCTGCATGCACGAGGCGAGGAAGACTGCGAACGCGATGATCGCGAACCCTGCCCCGCTCACCCGACCGCGACGGGAACGCCGAGTTCGATCGGACGCCGGGGGTGGTGGCATTCGGCGACGTGGCCGCTCTCCCGCTCGTCGACGGCGGCGGGCGGCACGGTGCTCGCGCAGATGTCGGTGGCGTGGGCGCAGCGGGTGCGGAACCGGCAGCCCGACGGCGGGTTCAGCGGCGACGGCACTTCACCGTCGAGGATGATCCGCTTGCCCCGGGATTCGGCGTCCAGCTTCGGTGCCGCCGACATCAGGGCCTCGGTGTACGGATGGGCGGGACGGTCGAAGACGGCGTCCGTCGCACCCGTCTCCACGATCCGCCCGAGGTACATCACGGCGACGCGGTCGGCGACGTGCCGGACCACCGACAGGTCGTGCGAGATGAACACGTACGAGATGCCGAGCTGCTTCTGCAGGTCGTTCAGCAGGTTGAGCACCTGCGCCTGCACCGACAGGTCGAGAGCCGACACGGGTTCGTCGCAGATGACGACGCTCGGGTTCAACGCCAGGGCACGGGCGATCCCGAGTCGCTGCCGCTGACCGCCGGAGAACTCCTGCGGGTACCGGTGCTCGTCGCTCGGCCGCAGACCCACGAGGTGCAGCAGTTCCCGCACCCGTGCCGCCCGGTCGCGGCTCGTCTTGTACATCGTCTTGTGGGTGCGCCACGGCTCGGCGATGATGTCGGCCGCCGACATCCGGGAGTTCAGCGACGCGTACGGGTCCTGGAACACCATCTGCACCCGGCGGCGCAGCGCCAGCAGGTCCTTGCCCTTCAGCGAGAACGGGTCGACGCCGTCCCAGGTCACCGAACCGGAGTCGGGGCGCTCGAGCATCATCAGCGTGCGGGCGAGAGTGGACTTTCCACAACCCGATTCGCCGACGAGCCCGAGCGTTTCGCCGCGGGCGAGGTCGAGGTCGATGCCGTCGAGCGCGCGCAACTGATTCTTGCCCGCCGCGTTGGCAGGCACCTTGAACGTCTTGGTGAGGCCCCGCACCTTCAGAATCGACTCAGACATGTGAGATCTCCTCGGGGAAGTGGCACGCCGAGCGGCGACCAGGTGTGGCGACGTCGGCGAGCGGTGGGCGGGTGGTGCGGCACAGGTCGCGGGCCAGCGGGCAGCGCGCCTGGTAGACGCAGCCGGACGGAATGGAGTGCAGGTCGGGCGGGGTGCCGCCGATGGATTTCAGGTCCTCGCCGCGGACCGCGTGCACGGGAACCGAATCGAGCAGCCCCTTGGTGTACGGGTGCTGCGGCGACGAGAACACCTCGGCGACCGGGCCCGTCTCGACGACGTTGCCCGCGTACATGATCGCGACGCGGTCGGCCTCCTCGGCGACGAGCGCGAGGTCGTGGGTGATCAGGATGACGGCCATGTCGTGCTCGGTGCGCAGATCCCGCAGCAGCGACATGATCTGTGCCTGCACCGTGACGTCGAGCGCCGTCGTCGGTTCGTCGGCGAGCAGGACCGTCGGGCTCAATGCGACGGCCATCGCGATCAGCAGGCGCTGCCGCATGCCGCCGGAGAACTGGTGCGGGTAGGAGTCGACGCGCGATTCGGGCTCGGGAATCCCGACCCGCTGCATCAGCGAGATCGCCTCCTGCCGTGCCTCTTTCGCGGACAGCCCGCGATGGATCCGGAATGGTTCGGCCAACTGCTTGCCGACCGTGTACACCGGGTTGAGTGCGGTCAGCGCATCCTGGAACACGATGGCCAATTCGGTGGCGGCGAGGGTGCGGCGCGTCTTGGCCTTCGCCGTCACCAGATCGACGTCACCGAGACGGACGGAGCCGTCGGTGATGTCGGCGATCGGTTCGAGCAGGCCGACGAGCGCCTGCGCGGTCATCGACTTGCCGCACCCCGACTCACCGAGCAGCGCGAGCGTCTCGCCGCGTCGCGCGGTGAACGACACGTGGTCGACGGCCCGGACCGTGCCCGAGGGGGTACGAAGGTCGACGGTCAGATCCGCGACTTCGAGGGCGACGCGGTCGGTGTCTGCGACGTCGAGCGATTCGACAGCCGGTGCGGATGCACTCATGAGACGACCTTTCGGGTGGGGAACAGCCGGGAGCGACGCGACCGCGGGACGGTCAGACGCCAGCGCTGGGCGGGGTCGGTGGCGATCCGCGCCCATGCCGCGAGCACGGTCGCCGACACGGTGGTGATCACGATGGCGAGACCGGGGAAGAACGACAGCCACCACGCCGTCTGCAGATACGTCCGGCCCTGGGACACCATCAGGCCCCAGCTGATGTCCGGCGGCTGGATGCCGATGCCGAGGAAGCTCAGCGACGACTCGGCGAGCATCACGTAGCAGAAGTCGAGGGTGGCGACGGTGAGCAGCGTCGGCAGCAGGATGGGGAACACGTGCCGGCGGATGACGGCCCCGCTGCGGGCGCCGAACGTGCGCGCGGCGTCCACGAACAACCGGCTCTGCAGTTCCGCCGACTCCGCGCGGGCGGTGCGGAGGTAGATCGGGATGCGGGTGATGGCCAGGACCAGGACGATGTTCGCGGCGCTGGGCGAGAACACGTACAGGACGACGACGGCCATCAGCAGCGACGGGAAGCTCATGATGACGTCGGCGACGCGCATCGCCGTCGTCTCCCGCCAGCCGCGGTGGTAGCCCGCCCACATGCCGACGAGGGACCCGATGATGCAGGACAGCGCGACCGCGGGCAGCGCCACCAGGAGGGTGGTGCGGCACGCGACGATCAGCCGGGCCAGCATGCTGCGTCCGAGCGGGTCGGTGCCGAGGATGTTCATCCACCCGTTCGCCACGTGGAACGGTGCGAGGTTGGACTGGTCGAGGTTCTGATCCGTCGCGGCGTCGCCGACGAGCCACGGGCCGAAGACGGCGACGAGGAACACGAACACCAGGATCGCCGCCGCGACCGTGGCCATCCGGTCCCGCAGGAGCAGTCGCCACAACGGCGCCTTGCTCCGGGACGGTTTCGGTGCCGGAACGGTTTCTCCGACGGCAGGCGTCTCGTCGGGGCCCGGGTAGAGGTCGCCGGCGCCGTCCAGGCGGGGTGCGTTGTCTATGGACATCTCGGCGGCCTCCTAGACCTTGGACTTCTCACGGACACGCGCGTCGAGAAGTGCGTAGCCCGCGTCGATCAGGATGTTGAGGACGAAGATGCTGACCGCGGTCAGCAGCACCGCCGCCTGCAGTACTGCGAAATCGCGCTGCAGGATCGCGTCGATCATCAGCTTGCCGATGCCGGGCCATCCGAAGATCGCCTCGACGACGACGGCGCCGTTGACCAGGCCGACGGTGAGGTCGCCGGCCACCGTCAGCGCCGGAGCCGCGGCGTTGCGGAGCGCGTGATGGGTGACGACGCGCAGATCGCCCGCGCCCTTGCTCCGGGCAAGTCGTACGTATGGTGCGGACAGCGCCGACACCATCGCACCGCGGACCACCTGGGTGAGCACGCCGAGCGGCCGGATCAGCAGGGTGGCGATCGGCAGGATCCACGACAGCGCGCTTCCGGTACCCGACGTGGGCAGCACCCCCAGCACCACCGCGAAGATCCACACACCGGTGATGGCGAACCAGAAGTCGGGGATGCTGGCCGCGGTCATCGACAGCAGGCTCGAGATCCGGTCGGCGAGCGAATTCGGCCGGTACGCCGCCCAGCAGCCGATCACGATGGCGCCGATGATCGCGAGCAGCATCGTGAAGAACGCCAGCTGCAGCGTGGCCGGGAACGCCCGCAACGCCATGGTCGCGGCGGATTCACCGGTGCGCAGCGATTCGCCGAAGTCGAGGTGGGCAACCCCGGACAGGTAGTCGACCATCTGGCTCAGGACCGGCTTGTCGAGGCCGTTCTCGGCCGCGAACTCGGCGCGCTGATCCGGTGTCGCGGAGACCGGGAGGTACAGGTTGGTCGGGTCGCCGGTGAGGCGGGCGAGCAGGAACACACCGAAGAGGACGACGAGGAGGGGTACGAGGCTGGTGTAGACGCGTCGGCGCAGGAAGGCGAACATGACTCACCGCCTTCGGATCGGGTTCGGTTGGGACATCTCAGTTCCTCCGGGGGGCTGGGAAGAGGGGTTAGCCGTTCGCGGATGTGTCCGCGTGGGTCATCTCGCTCAGGCGCATCTCGTCGCCGGTCGCGGAGTTGGGCGCGTACTGCACGGTCGGGGACTTGGCGAGCACCGCGTTCATGTGGGCGATGTACGCGAACTGCCGGATCTCCTTCGGCTCGTTGGCCAGTACCGAGGCGAACGCGTCCTGCCGGGCGTCGCCGACGAGTTGCTCGGCGGCGTCGATCTGCGCGTCGTATCCGGGCGAGCCGAAGTAGCTCTGGTAGCCGTCGCTGCGCATGTACTGGTCGACGGTGAACTGCGCGTCACCCGCCTGGTTGCCGTGCTGGATCATCAGCAGAATCGGTCCGGTGCCCTGCGGGAACGGCCGGATCTGGTACTGCATCTGCCCGGCCGTGTCCATCATCTCGATCTTCACGTTCAGGCCGGCCTTGCTCAGCGAGTTCTGGATGACCTCGATGGTCTCGTTGATCTTCGGGAACTGGCCCGTGCGCCCGATCAGGCGGATCTGGTTGTCCACGGGAACGCCGTCGGCCTTCGCCTCCGCCACCAGTTGCGCGGCGCGATCGGAGTCGTAGGGGGTCGGCTGCAGGTCGGGGTCGAACCCGACGATGCTGCTGCCGACGAGTTGCCCGGCCGGCTCGCCGAGGCCCTGGAACAGTGCCTTGACGATCCCCTCCCGGTTGACGGAGAGGTCGATGGCCTCGCGGACGCGGTAATCGTCGAGCGGAGGTTCGGTGGCCATCATGCGCAGCGCCGTCGTCTCGTTGTTGGGGTAGGCGACACCGAGGTCGCCCGCGCCGTCCTCCGGACCGAGGTACGTGGCGAGTTCGGCCTCGTCGTTGGTGACCATCGCGGCCCGGACGCTGCCCTCGGTCCGCCACTGGTAGATCGCCCGCGTGTACTCGGGCGCCGGGCCCCAGTACGTGTCGTTGCGGACCAGCGCGAGTCGCTGCCCGTGATCCCAGTAGTCGATCTTGTAGGGGCCGGTGCCGATGGGATCGCGCACCTTGTCCTGGGCGTCGGTGGTGGAGGGCACCATCTCCACGAACGAGATCCGCAGCGGAAGGATCGGGTCGGCGACGGGAGTCTGCACCGTCACGGTCGACGGGTCGATCGCGTTCACCTCGAGTTCGTCGTCGCCGAAGACGTACCCGTCGACGTCGCAGCCGATGGTGGAGTTGACGGTGCGATCGATCGAGAAGGCGGCGTCCTCGGCGTCGAAGACGCTGCCGTCGCTGAACGTGACGCCCGGACGGATCCGGAACGTCCAGACCGTGTCCGACGTCTGCTCCCACGAGTCGGCGAGCTTCGGTTCGAGATCGCCGGTATCGGCGTTGCGTTCCACCAGCGGCTCGGTGATGTTGGAGCGGACGACGACTCCGGTTGAGGTCAGTGACGCGTCGCAGGGTTCGAGCGTGGGCGGCTCCTGGGGGAGCACGATCCGCAACGTGTCGGGGCTGGCGGCGTCGCTGTGGCTCGAATTGGCCACCGAGCAACCTGTGACCAGAGCCGGCACCGTCAGTGCGGCGGTGGCCACGACGACGGCGCGGTAACGGGTTCCCTGCTGCAGCGAACGTGCAGGGCTCATGGTGTCCTCCGTAGGGATGTGTCGCGTACTCGACGCGAGTGAAGAGGGCCCGCCTGTGACGGTAGACACACGCTATGAGCGGCGCGGAGGAGCCGTCAACAGGGGGAAACGGCGCGAAACGGCTCGTGAGGGCGGTCACACGCCTGATTGATGGAGACTGCGATCACCCCGGCAGGCCCCTGACCGGCGCATACAGGGGGTTACGGCATCTGCGCACGTCAACGCGCCGCCAACCAATGCCGTTTGAGTATCGATCCATGTTATTTACGTGTTGGACAGGTATTCCGGGCGCCGCTTAACGTACGGGTAACCGGTGACGCGGAGAGTCGCGTCACCACTCGTCAGGAGGCACGATGGTGACCGCTGAGTCGTCCGTGAAAGAAGCTGCTGTACAGACTGTTTCGGGAGGACGCGTCCTGAAGGTCGGGCCGCTGAAGCCGTCCCTCACCGCGACGCTCGCCGAGAAGTACGACGCACTCGACCTCCCGCTGGGCGACGACCGCACCAGCTTCCTCGCCGAACACGGCGAGTCCGTCACCGCGGTCGTGACGTCCGGCCGCACCGGAGTCGACGCCGCACTGATGACGGAACTGCCGAACCTCGGCGCGATCGTGCACTTCGGAGTCGGTTACGACACAACCGATGTCGTGCTCGCCGAGGAACTCGGAATCGGTGTGAGCAACACCCCCGACGTCCTCACCGACTGCGTCGCCGACACCGCCGTCGGATTGCTGATCGACACGCTCCGCGGCTTCTCCGCCGCCGACCGCTTCGTGCGTGACGGCCGCTGGCCCGCCGAGGGCAACTTCCCCCTCACCCGGCAGGTGAGCGGCACGCGGGTCGGCATCGTCGGGCTGGGACGTATCGGCTCCGCCATCGCCACCCGCCTCACCGGCTTCGGTTGCACGATCTCGTACCATAATCGGCGCGAGGTTCCCGGCTCCCCGTTCGCGTACGTCGGCTCGGCCGCCGCACTCGCCGCCGGGGTGGATGTGCTGATCGTCGCCGCAGCGGGCGGCAAGGGCACCGAAAAGCTCGTGGACCGCCAGGTTCTCGAGGCCCTCGGACCCGACGGCTACCTGATCAACGTGGCACGCGGAAGCGTCGTCGACGAGGACGCGCTCGTCGAACTGCTCACCGAACGCAAACTTGCCGGTGCCGGACTGGACGTATTCGCCCGCGAACCGCACGTTCCCGAAGCGCTCCTCGCGCTCGACACCGTCGTTCTCCTCCCCCACGTCGCGAGCGGCACGACCGAGACCCGGGCCGCGATGGAGGCTCTCACCCTGCAGAACCTCGACGAATACCTCGCCCAGGGCACCCTGACCACCCCCGTACTCGAGCCGAGGTCACGATGAGCGTCATTCTCAGCTACGTCCCGACAGTCGAAGGTCGAGGCGCCCTGGCGTTCGGATTCGCTGAAGCCCGCATGCGCGCAACCGATCTCGTGGTGATCGCCGACGGCGACAGCGCCTCGAATCCCGGCTTCGGGGCCGAACTGCACTCCGCAAGGGAGGAAGCGGACGCGGCCGGCGTCGACTACCGCATCGCGCGGAACGAACCCGACCGCTCCCACGCCGACAACCTCATCGACGCGTCCTACGACTCCGCCGCCGAACTCCTCGTCCTCGGCATGCGGCGACGCTCCCCCGTCGGCAAACTCCTCATGGGCAGCGTTGCCCAGCGTGTGCTCCTCGAAGCGCAGTGCCCCGTCGTCGGAGTCAAGCCGCCCGTCGCAGCAGAGGTCTGAGCGGCACGGACGAGGTTGATTCCCCGGCCCATCCATAACGCTCACGGCGCCGAATACCAGCCGTGGGACAGCCATGATCGATGGGCCTCAGCGCGCTGACGGCGCGGAACTGGGCGGTCGCCTCCTGACCTTGGTCGGCGACCGCGACTTCCAGGCGCTCGCACCCGAGATCTCCCAGATCGCGTGCGACCACGGCAGCGACCGGTCGGCGTTCACGGCGGTCGTGGCGTGGATCGTCACGACCATCGCCGACCTCATCGCGGATCCGGCCTCGAGCGTCACCGACGCCGTCGACAGCTTCATCAGCGTCGTACCCGTCGTGCACGACACCGCCGAGCTGAACGAGGAATTGCCCGCGCCCGCCGAGTGGCTGTTCACCGCCGTCGTGAGACACCTGCAGAGCAGGCATCGGGAGGGATCCGATCCCCCGCCGCCCGTGCCTGCCGACACCGCACTCATTCGCATGCAGGCCCTCGTCGAAGCCTTGCTGTGGCTCGACGCCCTGCTCGAATGCGACCACAGCCTGTAGGCGAGCACAATTCCCTGACTCGGGGACGGTGCCCTCACAGTGACGGCCGTCTCTAGTCGGAATAGCCCGGCCCGTAGGCCCGTTCCCCCAGTGGATCCCGATCCTGCGCGGCGGCACCGAGAACGGCGCTGCCGAACACGCCTACGGAAAGACCGATATCTGTGAATCTCTTCTCCCCCTTGACACTCGGCGAACTCGAACTGCCCAATCGGGTCGTGATGGCACCCCTGACCCGCGTCCGCTCCGGGCGTGACGGTGTGCCCGGACCGCTGGTGGTCGAGCACTACCGTCAGCGGGCCTCTCTCGGTCTGATCGTCGGCGAAGGCACCTACCCCAGCCACGCCGGCCAGGGCTTCCCCGGCCAGCCCGGGCTGGTGACACCCGAGCAGGTTGCGGGCTGGAAGAACGTCGCCGACGCCGTGCATGAGGCCGGTGGACGGATCGTCGCCCAGGTCATGCACGCCGGCCGCGTCACGCACGAGGGAACAACCGGCGGTCACGAGGTGGTCGGCCCGAGCGCCGTCGCCATCGACGGTGAGACCCGCACCTATGAGGGGAAGGCTCCGTACCCGGTGCCCCGCGCGCTGCGTACCGAGGAACTCCCCACCGTGATCGAGGATTTCGTCCAGGCGTCGCGGAACGCGGTGGCAGCCGGGATGGACGGCGTCGAAGTCCACGCCGCCAACGGCTACCTGCTGCACGAATTCCTCTCCCCGGCATCCAACCTGCGTGAGGACGCGTACGGCGGCTCCCCCGCGAACCGGGCACGCTTCGTCGTCGAGGTGGTCAAGGCCGTCGCAGACGCCATCGGCGCCGGGCGGGTGGGTATCCGCATCTCACCCGAACACAACATCCAGGACGCCCTGGAACTGGACGCCGACGACGTTCGGGCCACCTACGGCGCGCTGGTCGACGCCATTGCTCCGTTGAAGCCCGCCTACCTGAGCATTCTGCACAAGGACCCGTCCGGGCCCCTTGCCCAGGACCTGCGGACGCGCTTCGGCGGCCCGGTGCTGATCAACAGTGGTTTCGGGGCGGTCACCACCCGCGACGAAGCGCTGGCCATCCTCGACGACGGCCACGCCGATGCCGTCGTCGTCGGGCGTCCCGCGATCGCCAACCCGGATCTCGTGCGGCGCTGGCAGGAAGACCTGCCGCTCAACACCCCGGACCCCGAGACCTTCTACTCGGAGGGCGCGAGGGGCTACACCGACTACCCGGTGTTGCAGCACTGAGCCGACCCGCAGGCCGACACATTGTGGCCCATGACGCCAGGTCATGGGCCACAGCGCTATCCGACGGACGCCCCCGTGTCGCGTATCCGGGCCCGGCACCGTACGGTTAGTCGTAGTTGAGTACACAGCTACCGAGTTCACGGACCGCCCGGCGCGTCCGTGCTCCAATCGGGCGTACCAACTGTGCACGCTGTGCCAGGACGCCCACCTCGAAGGTGGCCGACAGTGAGAG
This sequence comes from Rhodococcus sp. IEGM 1305, assembly GCF_030058635.1. NCBI lineage: Bacteria > Bacillati > Actinomycetota > Actinomycetes > Mycobacteriales > Nocardiaceae > Rhodococcus > Rhodococcus sp. IEGM 1305. Next base: position 33,552 of record NZ_JASHKX010000050.1, on the reverse strand, counting down.
CACCATTCCGCACGACGCTCTCGCAGCCGAAGCTCCCGACGAACAGCTTGACTTCTATCTTCTCGTGACCTGTCGGAGGAACTGCATTTTCGGACCACTGAACTCCGGGCCTGCTCTGCCGCGGCGACGCTCACAGAAGTTGAAAGGTGATCGTTCATGCCACTCACCGTGGAGCACACCACTCGTTACGCCGATGCCCTCATGACGCTGGCCCTGGCCGCCCACCGCCCGGCCACCGTCGTCAACACCGGCAGCGGATACGCCGTCCGGGTCGATTTCGAGCGCGGCATTTACCTGCTCGCCACCAACGCACCGGGGGATCTCAGTTCCGATCCGGACGCGCAGAACCCGTGGGTGGTGACTTTCTTTCAGAAGCAGCCGGCCGCCGAGGACACCCGGCTCGTGACGGTGACCGGGGAATGGCTCGTCGACGCGTTCGACCAGGCCCTCGCCATGATGCCGATTTCGGGGATCGCCGACGACCCGGACGCACAACCCGCCGAGCTGCGCCTCGCCGGCACGGAGGTCCACGACCTCGCTCACTGACACCGTGTGACGGGGCTCCATCCGCCCGTCACCGCCCGGCAGCAGACCGTCTACCCCCACCGGGTAGGCGGTCTGCGAGTCTTCCCAGCCGCTCGACCGCGGGCAGCGCCTGCGCGATCTTCTCCGCGTCGCGGGCAATGATCTCGGCGCTCTGGTCGATGCCCTTCGCGCTCACGGCGAGCCCCTCCGCGGTCTCCGCGATCTGCTTGGCGGCGTCGAGCAGTTCGGACAGGTCGTCGAGTGCGGGCCCCAGACGGTCGATCAGCACCCCGATCTGGCGTATGCGGAGCATCACCGTCGTGACGGCGCGTTCCCACTCGCGGATCTCGCTCGAGACGTTCTGCAGGATGTTGATGGGAGGCTCCTTGTCGGTGCTCGGCGGCCGGGCCTGGCGACGCGCACCCAACCTATCTGTTACTCACAGTTCCCCATACTCGGCCTGGCCGTTCAGATCGTGGCCGGTGGCCGCGCGCGCGTAGGAGTGGAGACTGGCGATCACCTCGGCGCGGCGCAGCGCATCGATCTGGTGGTTTTGGTCCTGGTCGGCGCTGGAGATTCGCGGGTTACCGGGATGGGGGTCATCTTTCTATGAGCACACTGGCGCGGACCGGCTGGCGATGATTTCGGCGGCGATGGAGATGGCGGTCTCGGCTGGCCCCCGGTTGCCGATGTCGAGGCCGATCGGGCTGGATAGCGTGGCAAGACTTTCTGGGCGGAGGCCGGCCGCGGCCAGGTCCCGCCGTCGGTTGGTGTCGGCGGTGAGTGACCCCATGGCCCCGACGTAGGCGAGGGGCTGTGTCCATTTGGCCTCGTCGAGGCATTCGAGGAGGACGGGAATGTCGATCTTGGGGTCGTGGGTGAGAACGACAATGACTGTGCGGGAATCGAATCGGCCTTTGTTGCGCTCACTTGTGATCCAGTCCGACGGCCACTCGCACACGACCTCTTCGACATCGGGAAATCGCTGCGGTGTCGTGAACACGGGGCGGGCATCGCAGATGGTGACCCGGTAGCCCATTCGGGTACCGACTAGCCCGGTCTCCATTGCGAAGTCGGTCGAACCCACGATCACCATCCGGGGCCGGGACGGGAAGCGGCGTATCAGCGTTCCGGAGGAGGTCAGGCCGGTGGGGGCGTCGAGTTCGTTTGCGATGCGGTGGGTACCTGCTTCCGGTCCGGTGAGGATCGTCTCGAGGATGACGGTTTCGTCGCGCAGCGTCCGTTCCATGAGGTCGGCGAGTTGCGGCATGGTCTCGCGGTCTACTCGTTCCACGAGCACGATCAGTGATCCGCCGCAGGTCAGTCCGGGTTCGAGGATGTCGCCGGTGGGGCCGTAGTGCTCGATTCGGGGGTGCCCGGTGGCGAGGACGTCGAGGGCGGTTTCGTAGAGGGCGCCTTCGACGCAGCCGCCCGAGATGCTGCCGACCACGGTTCCGTCCTGGCGGACTGCGAGCATCGCGCCGGGGTCTCGTGGGGATGACCCGTGGGTGGCTATGACGGTGGCGACCGCGATAGCGCGGTGTGCTTCCCATTCAGTGTGGATGTCGCGAAGGACGGTGTTCACGAGTGCCTCGCAATTCTGTTCGCGTCACGGTTCCGGCGACCGGGGCTGGGGAGCCGTCGCGGTGGTGGCGAGGATCGTACAATAGTTTTGCGCAAAGATAAGTCCTGAAATTGTCGGTGAGTCGGTCGCCGGTAGGCGAGACTGATTCGCGGCACCGTGCCCGTATCGAATCTGGAGTGTGAAGTGGCCGAATCGGATCGGGCGGATGGGGTCGGTGAGATCATCCGGCAGTGGGCTCGGACGCGTCCCGAGCTGGACGTGTCGGCTTTGGAGATTTTCGGACGGCTGCATCGGAGTTTTCTGCTGTACCGGGCTCAGATCAATGAGCTGTTCGAACGGTTCGGGACGAACGAGGCGGGGTTCGACGTTCTCGCCTGCCTTCGGCGTGCGGAACCAACGTTCCGGCGCACTGCCGGGGAGCTGGCGAAACAGACCTTGGTGACAACGGGTGGCCTGACAATGCGGGTGAACCGGCTCGAGGAGGCCGGCCTGGTGCTACGTGAGCGCGATGACATCGACTCCCGCGTGGTGTATGTGACGCTCACCGGGGCGGGCCGCAAACTTGTCGACGCTGTTTCGGATGCACACTTCGCGGAACTGGCCCGGATGCAGGGGGGACTCGGGGGTGGTCAGCGCGAGCAGCTCGCCGATCTTCTGTCCGTTCTGGAGGGGTCTTTACAGGCTGCTGCATCGGAGAACACCGCAAAGTCGGCCGGTGCAGCGCCTGCGTAGGGGGTCGAAACCACATGAGCGCTCCGGGGTGTGCTCGCCGAAGATCTGCCGTGATCCCCCGTGCGTTCCCGACGTTATTGCAACCCTGAGCGGTGAAGGCGCTTCAGGGGCTAACCAGGACTGTGACCTGCAACTCTTCGGGGAGGGGTGTGCTCCAGGTGCCGCAATCCTCGAAATGACCGGGCCGGACAACTTTGGCCGCGCTATTGACCTCGGGGAGCCAGGAACGTAGAACTATCTTATAGCAAAGATACTTTGCGCTGAGTCTTCTTGGACCGTCATCCGTTGTCCTTTCGAATGGAACGAGGCACATGAACAAGAGCGGCCTTGCCACGGTGGCTGCGGAGGGCGGCGGCACAGTGACTGCCCTGCCCTTGCGCGGCGATGCGACCCCCGAGCAGAATCCAGCTGACGGCAGGAACGCCTCGCGCGGCACCTTGGACACCGTGCTGTGCCACACCGACCCGGCCGACTCCTGCGACTGTGTTGGTGACGAAGATCCGATCGTCGTTCGCGAGCATCTTCAGGGCCGGAATCGGCGTAGGTTCGTCTACACCGGATTCTGTTCGGTAGCCGTCCGCGCCGCACTCGACGTCGTCTCCGCGGCCGTGGAAAGGCGCGCCCTACAAGGGGTGAATCACCACATGCATACCGGCTATGGCATACCGCGCCGCACACTCGTGCGGGGAGCCCGCTGATGCGCATCCAGGCCCTCGGCGCCGGGTTGGTGGCGCAGACCCAATTCGCGATGGCCCCTTTCCGGCTCCATCGCCCCACCACCATCGAGGACGCCCTCGCGATCGTGTCCGAACATCCGGATGCCGTCATCGCCGCGGGCTGCTCGGATCTGGTCGCCCAGATCCGTGAGGGGTGCGCCCCAAACACGTTGGTGTCGCTGCAGAAGGTCGATGCGCTCCGCGCCATCAGTCACGAGGCCGGCGTACTTCATATCGGCCCGATGGTGACCCACCACATGGGTGCGACGGACGAGACCGTCGGCACCGCGATCCCGGACCTCGCGGCGGCATGGGCGTCGATCGCCACGGTTCGGATCCGCTACACCGCGACCGTCGGCGGAAACCTGATGGCGCGGCGGTACCGCTACGAGATGCCGCTGCTTCTCGGGGCGCTCGGCGCGGACCTGGTCTTCGACGCCGGCGCGCTCTCCCGCCCGGTCGCGTCGTTGTGGGCGGACAGCGGAACCGATCAGCGAGGTCTGTTGACCGACATCACCGTACGAACGGACGACCTCGTCTGGTTCGGATATGAGCGTTCGATGCGTCCGACGGCGACAGTGGCCCTCGCGGTGCGCCGCAACCCCGACGGCACCCTGCAGGTGCGCGCGCAATCGGGCTCCGAATACCGCCACGGATTCGCTCTGACGGCCGACACCGGCGCCCGCGAACTCGATCCGCTCGAGGTGAGCGCGCAGCTTGCCCAGCAGCTACCGGACGATTGTGCCGATTACACCGGCTCGGCGGAGTACCGCCGGCACCTGGTGCGTGTGCTGACGCGCCGCCTGCTCACCGCGGCGTGTGCGCAGCTGAAGGGAACGACAACGAGATGACCGAGTACCCCGATCACGAGACCGACCGATCCGCTGCCCCCGACGGTGAACTCGACACCTGCATCGAGTTCGCCCTGAACGGCGTCAAGCAGACCGTGCGCGTCGCCGCCAACGCCATCCTGCTCGACGTCCTGCGCAACAACCACGGCTGCAACGGCGTTCGCGGTTCCTGCGAGCGCGGGGTCTGTGGAGCGTGCACCGTGCTCGTGGACGATCTGCCCGTCGCCTCCTGTTCGACCTTCGCGTTCAGCATCGACGGCGCCTCGGTCGAGACAGTGGAAGGGTTGGCCGCGCCCGACGGCGCGCTGTCCCCGCAGCAACGTGCATTCTCCGAGTGCGGGGGTTTCCAGTGCGGCTTCTGCACGTCCGGGATGTTGATGCTCACCACCGGGCTGCTGCGTCAGGACCCACAACCCGATCGCGGCACCATCCGCGAATGGATCAGTTCCAACACCTGTCGCTGTACCGGATACGAGATGATCCTCGAATCGGTCGAGCGCGCTGCCGAACTGACCGGTGAGACGAACGGGGAATCCGCGTGACGACGACAGCCGAGTCCTTCACTCACGACGTCCACCCCGACGCCGCGAGCACCGGATACACCGTGTATTCGCTGCCGACCGCCTCTCCGGACAAGCGGGTCACCGGGCGCGATCTGCCGCGCGCGGACGCCGCGGTCAAGGTGACCGGCAAAGCGGTCTACAACACCGACATCGTGCGACCGGGCATGTTGCACGCGAAGGTGCTGCGTAGTCCGCACGCGCACGCTCGTATCGTGTCCATCGACGCGAGCGCCGCCGAGGCACTGAACGGCGTCACCGCGGTACTGACGCGCAACGAAACCGACGGCCTGGCGTGTTACGGCACCATGGTCAAGGACCAGCCGGTCGTCGCGACCGACACCGTCCGCTATGTCGGCGACATCGTCGCCGCCGTCGCTGCGGTAGATGAGCGCACGGCCCTGGCTGCACTGGACCTCATTCAGGTCGAATACGAGATCCTGCCGGCGGTATTCGACGTCGACGAGGCCCTCGATCCGTCGTCGCCGACAATCCATCCGCTCGAGCCGCGCGGCGGGTTGCCCCCGTACCGGAACGGCGCGTCGGCGTCGCTGCGCAGCGACCACAATGTCAGCTACGAATTCCGTTACAGCACTGGATCACCGGACGTGTGGGAGGAGTGCGACCACATCTTCGAGGACACCTTCCTTTTCTCCCGGATGAACCACATGCATCTCGAACCGTTCGTCACGGTCGCGGAGGCAACCGACGAACAGATCGAGGTCTGGACGGCGACGCAGAGCCCGTTCAACCTCCGCCAGGAACTCGGGCACGTATTCAACCTCCCCGAAAACCGGATCCGGGTGCACGTCGCCCTGCTCGGCGGCGCGTTCGGCGCGAAGAACGGCCCGAAGGCCGACCCGGTCGCCATCCGCCTGTCCCAGCTCAGCGGCGGCCGGCCGGTGCGGTTCTGCATGAGCACGGAAGAGGGCTTCCTCACCGTGTCGCAGCACGCGGCGAAGCTGATCGTCAAGGCCGGCGTCAAGGCGGACGGCACCTTTGTCGCCCGCAAATCGACGGTGCTCCTCGACAGCGGGGCCTACGCCGAACACAGTCCGGCGGTGGCGGAGAAGGCCGGCTACCGGATGCCGGGCGCGTACCGCTGGCAGCACATCGACACCGTCTGCAAGGCGGTTACCACGAACACTGTGCCCGCCGGCGCCATGCGCGGCTTCGGGGCCACCCAGACCACGTGGGCCGGCGAACGTCAGATCGACCTCATCGCGCAGCGACTCGGCATCGATCCCTACGCACTGCGGCTGAAAAACCTCAAAAAGCTCGGCGAAGAATTCGTCCCCGGGGATGCGGGGATCGACTCCGACCTCGCCGAAGGAATGCGTCTGGTCGCGGACGCTATCGGCTACCACTCCAGGGATCGCAGCGGAAACCGCGGCATGGGGGTATGCGTCGGGCTCAAGGACAGTGGCGGCGGCAACAAGCCCGCGATGGCGCGGGTCAAGGTGACCGCCAACGGCGACGTCTTCCTCAATTGCGCGCTCACCGAAATGGGCCAGGGCGGGCACTCCGCGATGTCCCAGATCGTCGCCGACGTCCTGCGCACCAGCCGCGACCGCGTCGTGTACACGCGCATCGACACCGACCACACCCCCTTCGATCAGGGCACCAACGCCTCGTCCGGCGTGGTGGTGATGGGACAGGCCGTCCGGAACGCGGCGGAGAACCTGCGTAGACAAGTGCTCGAGTGGGCCGGTGAACAGTTCGCCATCGACCCGGCCACCTCAGTGCTCGACGACTGGACGGTGCGCACCCCCACAGGCGAGGTATATCCGCTTTTCGAGCGGATCATGGAGTTCTTCGGCCACACCGGGTTCGAGTTCTCGGCCGACGGCTATTACAAGGTGCGCAATGATGCCGATGCGCCATTGGCCGCCCGGTGTGTCTTCTACGAGATCGGGTGGGCGGCAGCCGAGGTCGAAGTCGACCCGGAGACCGGTAGGGTTACGGTCCTTCAGCTCGCGGTCAGTGGAGACGCGGGCAAGGTGATCAACAAGATCGGCTGCCGCGGTCAGGATGAAGGCGCCGCCATACTTGGACTCGCGCAGGCCCTGTTCGAGGAAATGCGCTACGAGAACGGTGAACTTCTCAACGCCGAGGCCCTGCTGTACCGCGTCCCACTCGCGGAGGACCTCCCCGAGCGGTTCGTCTCGATCACCCAGGAGCAGGGACACGGCGCCGGCCCCTTCGGCGCCAAAGGCATGGGGGAGGGCGGCATGCTCCCCATCGCCCCGGCAATTGCCCAGGCCATCGCCGACGCGGTCGGTGCCCAGCTTACCGAGTTGCCGATGACACCAGAACGCGTCTTTCGTGCACTCTCAACCGGCGGCGTACCCGGTCTCCCGCCGTTGTCGCACGCCTGAATTCAACCGGACCTCAGACCACCGGTCGTCGGCACAGACGCCGACGACCGGAACGTCGACAGGAGCAGGACCCGACGGCGGCATCCTCACGCGCAACGTCGCTGTTCCTGCGTCGCAGCGACACTTCGGCGCCGCACCCACACCCCCGCCCGCCGCCAACACCGGAACAAGTACACCGTGCCACGGCTCGTACCGGGCCGGCACATCCCGCCACGTCGTACCCGCCCGAATCCGCCACCGGATCCCGTCGATGAGCTGCCGTTTCGTGCACTTCGGCGAACGGCCCGCCCTCCTACCCAGAGGCAGCAGCGGCACCAACCGCGCCCATTGCACGTCGGTAACGTCCGCCCGCCCCGGCACCGCGACGCTGGGCGGCACCGACACACCCACTTGATCGAAAACTCACAGCCGAACCACCTTTGAAACACGACCTAAACCTCGGGGTACAGCCAAGGCCGATCGTCGCGGCCCTCGACATAGGTCCCGACGGGCGGACCGTCGAACAGCCCCAGCAGCAACTCACGCGCCGCCCGAGTGGCACCGGCGAGCTCAATCCGGGGTGAAAAACAGGTCCACCCCGATGACGAACCACGCCGCCGGCGCGGCGATCGGCGCAACGCCAGCACAAACGGAACGGCGAATTGGCGGGCAGCACGCCACGGAACCGTCACCAACCCGAACACCACAACCAACACCGCCGGCGCCGCCCAACTCAACTTCCGGAAGCGGATCGATGACCGGTCACCCCCAAGAGATCCGGGTGTCGGCTGGTTACGGGTTGTTCGGTTCCCGCTAGAAGATGGCCCGTGGGATCAATCCGCTGGTTCGTCCATCCTGATCAAGGACGTGTCCTGCCCTCTTGAATGTGTGGAGGCTGATGAACCGGTCCGAAATGGTGATGGACGGAAGTTCTCGCGTGAGTGCAGCCGCGAATGGCGCGATCTCGCTGATCGTCTGAAACCACATCGTGGCGACGATTGTCGAGGTTCCGGTAGTGGCGTTTGCAATTCGGCATTTTGGAATCCGGCTCAATAGGTTGCCGACCGTGTTCAACTCGCTCGGTGCGGTCGTGATCATGAAAGTCGTCTCGACGACTGGTCCGACAAGTGTGTTCGCTCCCTCGCAGCGCAGGGCCACGTGGCCCCCGTCGATCAGCCTTTCGACGCGGCGTCGCGCGGTCGGTCCGGTCACATCGCATTGCTCGCCGAGTGTGGTCCATGCTTGACGCCCATCTTTCGCCAGAGCTCCGAGCAGAGAACGATCGAGATCGTCCAGGAATGGAATCGTTTTCCTGCGTGTGGGCGCTGCCTGGGGCAATTGGAGAAGATTGGCCTGTTCCAGGTCTAACGCCTGGACGCGCCACCGCGCGCCTTCTGTGTAGTTGGTGAGCACGACCGTCGTTGCCACCGACCTGATTCCTTCGATCACCTCGATGCGGTCGGTGAGCAGACGGGTGAGGTCGGCAATGCTGGAGACGAACACGATCACATGGAAGTCCGACGTCCCGGATGTGCTCGATACCGTGTCGACTGCTGGTTCGGCAATCAGGGCTTCTGCAACGTCGTGCTTGCTCTGGGGTCTGCAGGTGATCGCAAGCCATGCGGCACATCCGAATTGCAGGAAGGTCGGGCCCGGAGCCACCGCGATCCATGCCGAGCCGCTCTCGGACAACAGCTTCCATCTTCGGGCGAGTGTCTTCGGCGAGTACTGAAGTGCCTCCGCCAAGTCCGCCCAGTCAGCGCGGGGGTTGAGCTGCAGCGCGCCGATAATTGCAAGGTCCAGTTCTGCTGCAGCCTGAGAGGTCATATTGGACATTATGGCCGTAAAAATTATGGAAATCGGCCAAAACCGAGTTCTCGTGAGGTGCGCCACTCAGAGTGGTTGAGCGCGAGTTGCGCAACCGGGACTCCCGGCCCACGAAGTCGAGGTCGATGCATGTGGACACAATCAGTCAGGGGTGAGGAAGGTGCCGTCCAACGGGCGGGTAGACAGCGGGCGGGCGTCGTGGCGCACGTAGTCGGGGCTGGCACCGGTCCCGTGCTCCTGCTGCGCGGAATCGGTGGTAGCGCCGACAGTTTCGCACCACAATTCGGTGAGCTCAACAGTTCCCTGAGGCTGCTCGCGTGGGACGCCCCGGGATCCGGGCGCAGCGGGGATCCCGGACGTCGGTTCGACCTGGACGACTACGCTGACGCCGCGGCCGAGGTGATCAGGGACCGCTGCGGCCAGGTAGGCCAGGTAGGCCAGATGCGTCCTGGTGGTCCACCCATCTCGGGAGCGCCGCAACGCGTGGTCGGCGGGCTCGATCTCGACCTCGCCGGGCGGCACGGACTGCGCCTCGGGAGCCCAGCGCACGCCCGCCGCATGCTGGTGAGCCTGCGCGATGGTCGAATCCACGCTGACGTCCCACACGATCGCACCCCGCGCGGCTCGGGTGAGTGCCGGCAACCCCGCCAGGATCCGCATCTCTGCGGACATTTCTGTTCGTGGTGTGCCAGCTTGCCGCTGACCATGTTTCGCACATTAATCCGACGTGGATTTCTCTTGCTTTCCGCCCACGAGTGGAAATCGTTAACTGTGCACACGGTCTATTTCTTCGTGCCGGCCACGCGTGGCTGATTCCACCGAGGTGCGTAGCGGCGTTTCGGGCCGGGGAATCCATTTTCCGCTCTATTTCATACGTCACTCAGTGTCTGAATCTTGCGGTCTCGCGGTTATGCATAACAGCAGGTTGAGGGCTCAAACTTTAAGAAATGAGAGCTTGCGCACAACTAGCCTCAGCATTAAGATATTGACCACTTAAGTAATTTGGTGGTTTCGATCTGTGCACGTTATTCAGAAACAGAGGCGCCCTAAAACGCTCTGATTCGCCACGGGTTCACGCGCCGCGTGACCCATGTTCGTCAAATAGCCGGGAGGCACAATATGGGTGGTGCAATCGCACGACCAGCGGGCGCAGGCTCGCCGAAGAAGGTCGCACTGGCGAGCCTGATCGGCACAACCATCGAGTGGTACGACTTCTTCATCTACAGCACCGCAGCCGTGCTCGTGTTCAACCATCACTTCTTCCCCAGCTTCGACCCGGCCATCGGAACCCTGCTGGCCTTCTCGACCTTCGCCGCCGGCTTCGTCGCCCGTCCGATCGGAGCCATCGTCTTCGGTCACTTCGGGGACAGGGTTGGCCGAAAATCGATGATGGTCGTCACCATCTTGATCATGGGCGTCGCCACCGTACTGATCGGCCTGTTGCCGACATATGCCACCATCGGCGCCTTCGCTCCGGTGCTGCTGGTGCTGCTGCGACTGACGCAAGGCTTCGCGCTCGGCGGCGAATGGGGTGGCGCTGCGCTCATGGCGACGGAGCATTCCCCCGATAGCCGACGTGGTTTCTTCGGCAGCTGGCCGCAGGCGGGGGTGGCGGTCGGACTGATCCTGGCGATGACCGTGTACCTACCCCTCGATGCAATGGCCGATGATCACTTCATGGCCTGGGGGTGGCGTGTTCCGTTCCTCCTCAGTGCGGTACTGGTGATCACCGGACTGATCATCCGGGTACAGGTCGCCGAGAGTCCGGAGTTCGACCGGGTCAAGGATGTGCACGCCGTCGTGCGCCTGCCGATCATCGAAGTTCTTCGCACACATCCGAAGCAGGTGCTCCTGGTCGCCGGCGCCAGCCTCTCGCCGGGCATCTTCTTCTACCTCCTGACCGTGTACAACTTCGTCTATACGCAAGAGGCAGGCGGCCTGAGCCAAAGTTCCATGCTGATTCTGGTGATCGTCACCTCCGCGGTCGGATTCGTGGTCACCCCGATCGCAGGTGCGCTCTCCGACAGATTCGGCCGGCAACGGCTCTTCCTGCTCGGCCTTGCCCTCATCGGTTCTCTCGCCTTCCCCCTCTACTGGGCGCTCGACTCGGGCTCGTACGGCTTCATCGCTGTCTGCTACGTCGCCGCGACCATCGCCGTATACATCCCGTGGGCGCTGCAGCCGGCATACTTCTCCGAGGCGTTCGACGCACGAGTCCGCTACAGCGGGCTGTCGCTGGCCACCACCCTCGGCAACCTCTTGGGCAGCGCCATCGCGCCGCTCATCGCCGGAACACTACTCAGCGCAACCCATGCGTCCATCTCCATTTCCCTGTATGTCTTCGTCACCGCAGCACTGTCGTTCGTCTGCGTACTGGTGCTCGGACGGACGAACCGGAAAAAAGATACGCAAGCCGACAGCGGAATCGGCACCGATAACGTGAGCGGGCTCCGCACTCCCACCTACTCGGAGTGATGCCCCTCATGGACGTCGCCTCTCGGGCACGGAAGCACTCACAATGACAGCGAACTCTGATCGGTCCCACAACTCCTGAAAGAACAACCTCTCGGAGAAGGGGTGCTCACCGTCCTGTGCTCTAGGGGTTCAGGCTCCGCCCGCCGCGGCACAGAATTCGCCCCCATCTAGTAACAGATAACACACTGACGGAAGGAAACCCTATGAGCAGCAATGAATCACGATACGAAACATTCACCCTGGAACGCGCAACACCAACCATCGGGGCGTTCATCCACGGCCTGGATCTTCGTGACGAGATCACACCGCAGTGCCAGACCGAACTGCGCACAGCCTTCCTGGAACACGAAGTCCTGTTTCTTCGCGATCAGCACCTCGAGCCAGAAGATCAGCTCCGATTCGCGAAGGTGTTCGGAGACCCCCAGGAAGTAAGTGCATTCTTTCCCTCCCTTCCGGGAAACCCGTTCATCGAGGTGCTCGAATCTCGCGGTCGCGCAGCCGGAACCGACGTCTGGCACTCCGATCTGACCTGGCAGGCGACTCCAAATTCCGCGACCTGCCTCCACGCCCAGGACATCCCGCCCTGCGGTGGTGACACACTGTGGTCGAGCATGACTGCCGCGTATGACGCGCTACCGGAGACGATGAAGAACCTCATCGACGGGCTCGAGGCCGTGCACGATTGGGAAAAGGAACTGACCGGCGTCGTCCGCCAAGGAGATGACGGGGAAGCACGGTACGAGGAAACACGCCGAAAGTATCCTCCGATGACCCATCCCGTCGTGCGCAAGCATCCAGAAACCGGTCGCAGACTTGTCTACGTCAACGAGTTGTTCACCTCACGCATCTCGGGGGTTCCTCCGCAGCTGAGTGACTCGCTACGAAACATGCTCACGGGCCTCGCCAAGACCCCGGAATATCAGGTCCGATTCCGTTGGGAACCGAACTCCCTCGTGATCTGGGACAACCGGTCGACGCAACACTACGCGGTCGGCGACTATCACCCGCACTACAGGCGCATGCACCGCGTCACCCTCAGAGGCGACCGCCCGGCCTGACACCCGGTGGCCTGCTGGGCGACCAGATTACCGGTCGCCCAGCAGCACTCATCCCTTCCTCGCTTTGGCGCGGATAGATAGATCCGCAACTGCAGAATATCTACCGGGGCAGGGGATCGAGGAAATCCCCGTCTCCGTCTTCATTCATTTCGTGTGTCATGGTTGCCGGTCCTGCTCGACGACCCACGCTGCGATCTGCGCGCGGGAGGTGAAACCGAGTTTGGTCAGTACATGCTCCACGTGACCTTGCGCAGTGCGGGGCGATATCACCAGTCGGGCGGCGATCGCCCTGTTGGTCAGGCCTTCGGCGGCGATCAGTTCGGCGACCTGCCGTTCACGTTTGGTCAGTTTCACTGAGGTATCCGACGTGGCGTCCGGGAGCCGTTCGCCGAGGGCATAGGCGATGGCGGCGTCAAAGCCCAAGCGCCGACCCTCTCGGCGCGCCGCCTCCATGGAGCTCTTGCCGAGCGCTCCATAGGCACTCTGTTCGGACTCCTCGCGGGAGACAAGTAATTGGGGGAACCCCACCGTGGGGCTGCCCACGGTGCGTCCGAGTTCGTCGGCGGCCGCCATCAGGATGACCGCGCGTCGCGCGTCATGCGCTTCGGCGGCGATCGAGCCCAGTGTCTCGAGGCACGCGATGGCGGTGCGCGGGGTATTCACCCGCCTGGTCAAGTGCAGTGACTGTTCGAGTAGCCGAACTGCCCGATCGGTATCACCGTGGCGCCACACCGCGTCACCCATGGCCCAGAGCGCGAACGACTGGTACATCGATTCACCGTGCGCCTGTGTGATCGCGACGATCTGTTCGTAACAGTCACTCGCCCGCTGGGATTCGCCGAGTTGTTCGTAGGCCATCCCCAGCCGGTGCAGCACCCCGACGTGTGAAACGTCCTCCTGTGTGCCGAAAACGGTGCCGGCGCTTTCCAGTCGCGCGCAGGCGCGAGTGGGATCACCCCTGAAAAGGGCGAGAAGGCCGTCCGCGTACTCGATGTATGCGTGGCTCACCGCGTCGGTTGTCTGTTCGGCCAGCCTGCGGCCCTCCTCCACCAGTGCGGCCCCCGCGGAGAGGTCGCCCTGCAATTCGGCCAGGACGCTGCCGGCGTACACCGCTTTGATTCGCTCCAGGGTCGGCTCCGCTGGAAAGTGTGCAAGGACGCGGCCCAGCCAGAATCGCCCCTCGCTGAGCAAGCTCCGGGAGAGCCAGAAGGGGAGCAAGCTCGCGGCGATGCGAAGTCCGATGTTGGGGCTGTCGGACACGCAGAACTCCATCGCCTCCCGCAGATTCGCTTGTTCTCGCTCGAATCGTGCGATCCAGTCCAGTTGCCGGGAGCTGATCCACTCGGCTTCAGCCTCGGCGGTCAGTTGCTCATACCAGTCGCGGTGCCGTCGACGCAGTTCGACATACTCCTCGGTGGCCTGGAGCTTCTCATGCCCGTACTCTCGCAGGGTCTCGAGCAGCCGAAAGCACACGGCCGAGCCGGATTCCACCCGGATCACGATCGATTTGTCCACCAGGGAGGTCACGGCGTCAAGCGGATCCGACGATGCCAGGCCATTCCTGCAGACCTGTTCCACCGCATCGAGTTCGAAGCTACCGGCGAACACGGACAACCGAGACCACAACTGTTGCTCCTGCGGGGTGCACAGATCGTAGCTCCAATCGATACACAGCCGAAGGGTCTGCTGACGAGAGGGTGCGCCTCGGCTGCCGCGGGTCAGCAGCGTGTAACGGTCGGTCAGCCGCGCAAGGATCTGCTCGGGCGACATCGCCCGCAACCGTGTCGCCGCCAGTTCGATCGGCAGCGGCAATCCGTCCAGGCGATGGCAGATCCCGGCGACCGCGACACCGTTGTCCTCGGTGAGCTCGAATCCGGGCACAGCTGCGGCTGCGCGATCGGCGAACAAGGTCACCGCATCGTAGCTGGGCAGCCCCTGCAGGGAGGGCCGTCGGTCGGGGTCGGGGACAGTGAGCGGGGGCACCCGGAGCAGTGATTCCCCGCCGATACCGAGTGGCTCGCGGCTGGTGGCGAGGATTCGCAATCCCGGACACGTCCGCAGCAGCGTCTCGGCCAACCCCGCGGCCCCGCCGAGGATGTGCTCGCAGTTGTCGAAGACCAGCAACAGCTCGCGCGGCACCAGAAACTCCACCAGCACCTCGATCAACGGCCTGGCCGAGTGATCACCCAATCCGAGAGATGCGGCGACCATGTCGACGAGCAACGACTCGTCACGCAGCTCGCCCAGCTCCACGAGCCACACTCCGTCGGCGTAATCGCGGTGCGTGATGGTCGCGACCCGCAACGCCAGACGCGTCTTCCCCACACCACCGATCCCGGTGAGCGACACCAAACGAGAATCCGACAACAGGTTCTTGAGTTCTGTCACCTCGTTCCGTCGGCCGACGAAACTGGTGAGTTCCAGGCAAATATTCGTCTTGACGTCCCCGACGGTGCGCGCCATCGTCAGGCGCTGCACGACAGAGTTCGGCAGTTTCCGCGGCGAGGACCCCGTAACGCCCTGCACGGCCATTCCGTCGACCGCAAATCCCCGGTGGAGCTGGATCTCGCGGAGTTCGTCGCCGAGCTGGACGGCGGACGGGCGGTCGTCCGGATTCGTTGACATCGCCCGCTCGATCACTTCCGCCACGTCGGCGGAGATTCCCTGCTCACGTAAATTCGGCACCGGATGTGTTGTGATCCTCAGGAACTGGGCAACCAGCTGTTCACCGCTGCGCCGTTCAAACGCGGCGTGGCCGGTGAGCGCGCAGAACAGCGTCGCCCCGAGACCGTAGATATCCGAACTGGAGGTCGGCGGATCGCCCGCGATCACTTCGGGCGCGGTGAATGCCGGCGAGCCGGTCACGGTGCCGGTGGTCGTCTCGAATCCTCCGGAGATGTGCGCGATACCGAAGTCGGTCAGCGCGGGTTCGCCGTAGTCGGTGAGCAGGATGTTCGCCGGTTTCACGTCGCGGTGCAGGATGCCGAGCCGGTGCGCCGTCTCCACCGCGCCAGCCAGCTTTACTCCGAGCCGCAGCGCGTCGCCCAATGGCAGGGGACCGTGGTCTCGGATCCGCACCTGCAAGGAGTCCTGCGGGTGATAGGGCATGACGATGTAGGGGCGGCCGGTGGCGGTGGCACCGGCTTGCAGGACAGGGACGATGTTCGGGTGGCCGGTCAACCTGCCCATCGCCTGCTGTTCCCGGAAGAATCGTGCCCGGTTCTCCGCTTCCATGTCGGCGGTGAGGACCTTCACCGCGACCGTTCGGTCCAGCTCAGTCTGGACACACCGGTAGACAACGCCGAAGCCACCGCGGCCGATTTCCTGGGCGTCTTCGAGCCCGGCGGCTGCTAGCTCCGCTGTGACTGAAGCATCCACCGCGCGCTGTGTCCGGTACGGATCGGCATCAACCATCGGCTACGCCGATTCACCCGATCCGAGACACCCTTGACGATGCAGCACGGCGCTCACCTCACGAAAACGTCCTACCAGGATATCGCTGCAACGCTCGAGCCGGGACGCCACCGCCCTCTCCGAAATCCACTGGCAGTCGTTAGGCCGGAGAAGAGACGTTCTGCAGGATCTTGATGGGAGGCTCCTTGTCGGTGCTCGGCGGCCGGGCCTGGCGACGCGCACCCAACCTATCTGTTACTCACAGTTCCCCATACTCGGCCTGGCCGTTCAGATCGTGGCCGGTGGCCGCGCGCGCGTAGGAGTGGAGGCTGGCGATCACCTCGCCACGGCTGCGACGTCCGGCCAGCACCTCCATCTGGTAGCCGTCCTCCATGGCCACGAAGTTCGCTGCGAGCAGGCGCGGGGGGTCGGTGAGCGTGAAGTGACCCTGAGTCTGACCGATGACGAGAATGCCGTAGTAGACGGCGATTTGGCGCTCGGTCAGCGAACTGTCCAGGGCCGCCGCCTTGGCGTCGCGCAGCGATCTCGGCCAGCATTCGAACAGCAGTCGGACCAGTTCGTCGTCCGGTCCGCTCGCGACGCCGTGGTCGATGCAGGCCCGGAGGCGGTCGCGCGCGTCGGGGAACTGGTCGGCGACGCGCTCGCGCTCCTGACTGAACCGCTCGATGGCCCGCTGATACGTCTCGTAGATCAACGCGTCCAGATCGCCGTAGTAGAGCACCGCCGCAGGGGTGACCCCGGCCTGCTCCGCGATGTCACGCAGACGCACCCCCTCCAGTCCGCGCGCGAGCACCGCCCGCTGGACGGCCTCACCGAGTTCGGCCCGGCGGGCCCCCTGATCCTTCTTCCGTGCCACGCCCTCGCTCCATCCTTACCGGTTTCTATATGGAGATTTAGACAATACCTGCCCAGCTATTGACAGGTAGATCACACTGTTCTTAAATTTCTATTTAAAGAATCCAACCCGATCTCAGGAGTCACCGTGTCGACCAATCCCACCGACGCCGAGACGAGTCTCGACCCACCACCAGCACCCACCGGAAAGGGACTGCGGGGCGGCTCCGTGGGTCTGCTCGCCGCAGTCGCGCTCGGCCTGTCCTCGGTCGCGCCGGCCTACAGCATCGCGGTCACGCTCGGTTTCGTGACGATGGTCGTCGGAAACCTCGCCCCCGCCGCCCTGCTCCTCGGTTTCGTGCCGATCCTTCTGACCGCGTTCGCTTTTCGCGAGCTGAACCGGGAGATGCCGGACTGCGGCACCACGTTCGTCTGGACCACCCGCGCGTTCGGTCCGCACACGGGATGGCTCTCCGGCGGCTGGGTGGTGCAGATCGCGACCCTCATCGCGATGACGGCACTCGCCCGAGTCGGAGCCGGGTACCTCCTGACCCTGCTCGGCCTGGATTCGCTGGCGTCCGACAACGTCGCCGTGATCGTCACCGCGGTCCTGATCGTCGCCGCGGTCACCACCATCGCCTACCGCGGGCTGCAACTGGCCGCGTCCGTGCAGTACGTGCTGCTGGGGCTGCAACTGGTCGCCCTGTTCGGGTTCGGAGCGGCCGCGTTCGCCCGCACCGGCGCCTCCGCACCGAGCCTGTCCTGGCTGAACCCGTTCGCGTTCGGCGGCTTCGGCCCCTTCGCGGAGGCGGTGCTGCTGTGCCTGTTCATCTACTGGGGATGGGACGCGCTGATCACCGTCAACGAGGAAACCCGTGACAGCGACCGCATCCCCGGTCAGGCCGCCGTGATCTCCACCCTCGTCCTGCTCGGCACGTACCTCTTCACCGGATTCGCCGCGATCAGCTTCGCCGGCATCGGCACCGACGGGCTGGGCCTGGGCAATCCCGACAACGCGGGGGACGTACTCGCCACGCTCGGGCCGCCGGTACTCGGCGCGGGCCTGTCGAAGGTGGTCGAACTCGCCATCTGCGTGTCGGCGATCTCGGCGCTGCTCACGTGTGTCATCGGCAGCTCACGCGCCACCCTCTCCATGGGCGCCCACGGCGCACTGCCCCGCGCCTTCACCCGAATCCACCCCACCTACCGCACGCCCGCGTTCGCCACCGTGTTCTTCGGTGCGACCGCCGCGGTCCTGCTGACCGTCCTCACGCTCGTCTCCGGCAACTTCCTCGGCGACGCGATCCTTTCGATCGGACTGCTCATCGCGTTCTACTACGGCGTCACCGGTCTCGCCTGTGTCTGGTACTTCCGCCACCGCCTGACCGACTCGCCGCGCGACCTGTTCCTCCGGGGAATCCTGCCCGCACTGGGCGGGACGATCATGCTCGCCGCCTTCGCGCGCAGCGCCCACGACATGCTCGACCCGGGCTACGGGGCGACCTCGTTCCACGGCATCGGCGGGGTGTTCCTGCTCGGTGTGGGCTCGATCGCCGTCGGCGCCGTGGTGATGCTGCTCGTCCGCACCCGTTTCCGCCGCTTCTTCCGAGACGGCCGCACCGCCGTCACCGAACTGACCGTCACAGAGGACTGAACCCATGCGCACACTGACCATCGCCGCCATCCAGACCGCCCCGGTCCCGTTCGACGTGGAGGCCACCTGGCAGCGGTTCGCCGACCAGGTCCGCGCCGTGCGCGACACCTTCCCGCACGTCGAACTCGTCGTGGTCCCCGAACTCGTGCTGGCCGCGGAGGCGCCTCTCCTGCAGGCCCGCGCCGACTGGATGGACCAGGTGGCGCTGCCACTCGCCGGCCCCCACATCGACCGGATCTGCGCACTCGCGGAGGAAACCGGCCTGTGGCTGGTGCCCGGAAGCCTCTACGAGCGCGGCGACGACGACAGGATCTACAACACCGCCATCGCCGTGTCGCCGCTCGGCGAGGTGGTGGCCCGCTACCGCAAGGTCTTCCCCTGGCAGCCGTACGAGCAGACCGCACCCGGCAGCGAGTTCGTCGTCTTCGACATCCCCGGCACCGGCCGGATCGGCCTGGCGATCTGCTACGACGGCTCCTTCCCGGAGACCGCACGCCAACTGGCCTGGCTCGGGGCGGAAGTGATCATCCAACCCACCCTCACCACCACCCGTGACCGCGAGATGGAACTCGTCTGCTCCCGCGCCAACGCGTGGACCAACCAGGTCTACGTCGTCAACGTGAACGGCGCCGACCCGGCCGGGGTCGGCGCCAGCGTCGTCGTCGACCCCGAGGGCATCGTCCGCCAGCAGGCCGGGTCGGGCGAAGAAGTGCTCGTCGACACCCTCGACCTCGACGCCGTGACCCGGGTCCGCACGTACGGCACGTTCGGCCTCAACCGCCCCTGGGACCAGATCGCCCGGCACGGCGACGGGATCCGGCTCCCGATGTACGGCGGCGGGGGCATCCAGACACCGCCGTGGCACGACGACGCCGTGCCGGTCCCCGCGTCCATACCCAGCTGACCCGCCCTCCCGGAAGGGGCGGTCACGAGAGACCCGCCCCATCCGGGACCGGTCCTGGATAATTGCGAGGGTGAGGCCCCTCGCTGCTTCGTCCGTCGACACGGTCCTGCAGGACTATCAGCCGCGCATCCTGCGCCGCTACCTGTGGATCACGACTGCGCTGCACCTCGCGGGGTTCGTCCTCCCGCCCATGGTCGGGTTGTCGATTCGGCCGGAGACCGTCGCCGCTCGCACGGCCGGCGTTCTGCTCGGAGTGTTCGCACTCGTCGTGCTGCACCGGGGCGGACGCAGGCCGAGCCGACGCGCCTACCAGGTCTGCACCGCGGCGGCACTGCTCGCCACACCGATCGTCATGTCCGGTCTCGTTCTCGCCGTCGCCCAACTGCTCTGCGCGATCGCGGCGATGTTCCTGGCGATGTACTTCGTCGTGTTCTACCCGAAACGGCAGTCGAGGCTCCTCGTCGGATGCCTCACCGCGTTGATGGTGGTCGGAGTCGTCGTCGCACCCACCGCCTTCACGCTGGTGCCGGTCGAGGTGGACACGGTGACCGTGAAGGCCGCCGTTCTCGTCGTGGCCGTCACCTGCGTGGTCGGCGCGGCCGAGATGTTCGGATCCCTCACCCGGACCCTGATCGAATCGGCCAGCACCGACGGACTGACGGCCCTGCTCAACCGCGCCGGTTTCGAGCTCGCGTTCCGGCACGCCCTCGAAAGCGCGGGCACCGGACAGGTCTCCGTGACGTTGGTCCTCATCGACGTCGACCAGTTCAAGTCCACCAACGATCACTACGGCCACGCCGCGGGCGACGCGGTTCTCGTCGACCTCGCCAACTACCTCGCCGAGCACATGCCCCGCGGCGCTCTTCTCGCCCGGGTCGGCGGCGACGAGTTCGTCACCTGCGCGGTCGGCGAGCACCACTCCGAGCTGCCCGGCGTGATGGCGCAACTCGCCCGGGAAAGCCCGACCCCATTCAGCTTCGGCTCCGCGTCGTGCACCGGCGAGGCCGACCCACTCACCGCGCTCTACCGGCACGCCGACCGCGAGCTGTACACGGCGAAGCAGCGACAGCACCCACCCGAACCGCCCGCCGACGAACCCACACTGCGGACGGGGTGAAACACCTGGGCAGACGCCGCACCCTGCGTCATTCGGCGATTCGCGCGGTCACCGGACGCCGGTCCGCCGCCTTCACGTGGGTGACCACCCACACCGCTGCGACGACGAGTGCGCAGCCGGCGAACTGCCCGATGCTGGGACGCTCGTGCACGATCGCGATGGAGAACAGCATCGCCAGCACCGGCTGGAGCAGCAGCAACGTGGCGCCCACCTCGGCGGCGAGCCGCGGCAGGGCGAATCCGATGAGAACCCAGCCGAGCACCTGACTGCTCAGCGACAGCGCCGCCAGCCATCCCAGCGCGGGCCATCCCGGCGTGAGGTCCACCGTTCCCCACAGCGATCCCACTGCGGTCCCGACGACGCCCGCGGCGATCGTCGACACGAACACCTGCGACGACGCCCGGTGTGCGGATCCGGCGCGGCCGATGACGAAGATGTAGATCCCGTAGGCCACGCCCGCCGCCAGCGACAGCAGAGTTCCGAGGAACAGCTGATCGCCGTCGCCGCTGCCGCCGAGGATTCCGCCGGCGAGAGCCACACCGGCGAACAGGAAGGGAACCGCCACGACGAACCGGACCGGCACCCGCGCACGGAAGAAGACCCACGCGAGCAGTGGCACGACGACGACTTGCACGTTGACGACGACGGTGGAGATTCCGGCGCCGATCAGGTGGATCGATCGCGCCCACAGCGCGAAGTCGACGCCGAGCATCATGCCGCCGAGCACCTGGGCGCCGATCACCCGACGCGGAATCCCGCCGTACCGCCGAAACTCCTGCAGCGCAAGAAGACCGAGGATGGGCAGCGCCAGCACACACCGGAAGAACGTCGACGTGGCCGGCTCCACCCCGGACAGCTTGATGAGACTGCCGGTCAGCGAAGTCGCCACCGCACCCGCGAGCACCAGCAGTCGCGGATCCACGGACGCGACGCTGAAGGAGGGGCTGACGAGGGCACGGGGACGCAAACGGAGGGCGGTAGTCACACCGAGAATTCTCCGAGGCCCCAACCATTACAACAAGTGAATAGTCGTGTCATGAAAGCAGTAGCATTACTACTATGTTGAGCGTCGATCGCCTTCGCGCGCTGTGCGCTGTCGCCGAACACGGATCGATCGGCGCCGCAGCCCGCGCCCTGCACGTGACGCCGTCCGGGGTGTCGCAGCAACTCGGCAAGTTCGAACGGGAGGTCGGCGTCCGGCTCCTGGTGCCCGCGGGCCGCGGCGTCCAGCTCACCGATGCGGGCCGGCTCCTGGCCCGTCGCGGGCAGGAAGTGATATCGCTTCTGGCGCAGGCCGAATCCGAAGTCGTCTCCCTCGACCGCGACGTGGTGGGAGAACTGCGAATCGGGTCCTTCTCCTCCGCAGGCAGAGTCGTCGTGCCGACTGCCGTGGCGACGCTGCGCAGGCGTCACCCGCAGCTCGCGGTCAGCTTCTTCGCCGGCGAGACCGAGGACCTCATACCCGCGATCGTGCGCCGGGAACTCGACCTCGCCGTCGTCGACAGCTGGGTCACGATGCCGCTGCACCTGCCCGAGGACGCAGTGCACACCCTGGTGCACCGCGACTCCGCCGACGTCGCACTGTCCCGGGACCATCCGCTGGCGTCCCGCGATCACGTCGATCTCGACGAGATCGCGGACATGCCGTGGACGACGTGGAAGAAGGGCGCGGTGTACCACACCTGGCTGGTGCAGACGTTGCGCAACCGCGGCGTCGAACCGGATATCAGGTACGAAGTGCCCGAATTCGCGGCGCAACTCGAATTCGTCGCGCACGGTCTCGCCGCCGCACTCGTGCCGCGTCTGGCCCGCGTCTGGGTGCCGGACAACGTGGCGATCGTCCCCGTGCGTCCCACACTCGAACGCGAGATCTACGCCCTCCGCCGCGCCGACAACGACCGCCCCACGGTCAGGGCCGGGATCGAGGCACTGACCGAAGCCTTCGCCGGAATCGGCGCGTGACAGCTCCCCCGTCGCCCGACCTTTCGCGACGGGTCTGACGCACCCACACCGGCCGCGCACGAACACCTGCCAGAAGGCCCTACACGTGCAGGCGTTTCGGTTGCACAATGGTGGTGGGCAACCACCCGGAGGTGCGCGATGAGCGAAACGTGTGCAGCGCCGACACGGCTGTGGCGTCTGGGTCCATGGAGCCGCAACCCGCTCATGCGGGGGTGCGACCGGCTCCGCTCCGCGATGGTCCTCATCGGGGTGTTCTTCGTGCTCATGATGATTCCACTGGCCGCGGCCTACGGAACCGAGACGTACTCACGGCTCGACCAGCAGACGCAGGCCGAACTCGCCACCCAGCACCCGACACCCGCCAGGCTCGTCGAGGATTCCCGCACCGGGACCACGGGAGAACCCCTGCCGGCCGCACCCCAGTATCAAGCCCACGCACAGGTGCAGTGGTCGGCGAACGGGCAGACACACACCGCCGACGTTCCCACCGAATCGGCCGCGAAGGCCGGCCAGACCGTCACCGTCTGGCTCGACCCGAACGGCGATCTCGTCCCGGCGCCGGAGACCGGTTCGCAGAACGCCGCCACGGCGGTGAGCGTCGCGTGCGGGATCTGGGTGACCGCGACCGGCGGGTACTGCCTCCTCTTCCTCGTCGTCCACTGGGTCGCGTCCCGCCGGCAGCAGGCTCAGCTCACCCGCGAATGGAACGAACTCGACCGACCACCCGGGTGGCACGTCAGCTGACGGACGACGGAACCGAGCCGCGACGGCTACCGGCCGGGTGCCCCATTCGGCGGCTGCCCGCCACCCTCACCGGGACCGCTCGGCGCGGACTGCGTGTTCGCCGACTTCTCGGCGACACCGATCGTGATCGAGATCGTCATACCGGTGGCGGGTTCTCCCGACACGGTGGCCAGCTCGGCATCCCAGCCGTCCCCGAACACGTTGTCCGAGTCCAGGGAGACCTTCGACAGGTTGCCGACACTGTTCGCGTACCCGCTGTCGTAGGCGAAGACGGTGGTGCACGCGTCCTGCGGCACTGCGATCTGCGACGTCAACCGGGCGCCCTCGCCCGCCACCGCAGATTCCAGTGAGTCGAACACCTCGAAGTGAATGTGCGGCCAGCGTCCCGAGTAGCAGGCCGGGAAGATCGACGTGAACGACACCGTGCCGGCGGAGTCGGCCACCTGAACGCCGCGCAGGTAGTTCTGCTCGGTGATGCCCTGACCGTAGAGCGAGTACTCGCCGTCCCGGTCGCAGTGCCACAGGTAGACGGCCATTCCCGCGCCGGCCGCGCAGTCCTTCGTCAGATCCTGCAGGTTCAGTTCGATGGTCGTCGCGACACCCTCCGCCGTCCCGGAGTACGCGCCGAAGCTGCTGCGAATGTCCTGCCGGACGATCCCCGACTCGACCAGCACGTTCGGGCCGTTGGACCCGTCACCGGGATACGGTCCGGCCGTTTCCTGCGGCGCCGCCGCCACGCACGTGCCGTCGCTCACCGTCTCCGCCGTGGTCGCGGCCGCCCCTGTCGACGACGAGGACGACGTCGCCGTCGATCCCGCCGACGAGCACGCCGCGAGCGCGGTCGCACCCGCCGCGCCGAACACGAACAGTGCGCGGCGACGCGACAACATCGATTTCAGGTCGTGGCTGAGGCCGCGATCGTGCTCGTGCACTTCGTCGGCGTGGTGACGCGGGCTGTTCGTCATGAGGACCTCTCCATGGGCTGTTCCGGTTACATCCCATACAAGCGGTCGCCGGTGCGGGCCCCCTCGAGCTTCGCTGTGGAGTCGCTGTGAACGCCTGTCGCCCAGCAGCGGTCGCCTGGGGCCGTCTCGTGAGACGCGTCGGTCAGAGAGATTCGGCGCCGGCCGTGCCGGAGAATGATTCGTTCTCGAGGTCACGCACGAGGGGGATGCCGAGCGCAGCGAGGAGCATCCGGCAGTCGTCGGCATCGATCGAATGGTGGGCGACCGTCCGCTGTGCCTTACGGACGGACTCTTCGTCGAGCTCGCGTTCGCTTTCGAATATAGAAGCATCCCGGTCGGACATGGCTCCCACCTTTCCTCGGCATCACCTGAATAGCCCGGAGTGAGGCCACCGAAACCGACACGGGACAGCGCGACCGGGTGACGTCCGAAGCGGATTCAGATCCGTCCGAGGTGAGGTACGAGGCCTGTCGAACCGGCCCGCGGGAGGATCAGCGACTGTAGGTCGCGAACAGCCTGCGGATGCTCTCGTCCCAGTACTGCTGGCGGCGGCGTTCGACCGCGCGGGAGAACATCGCCCACACCGCACCCAGGAGCAGCGCGCTCGCGCCGAGGGTGATGAGCACTGCCGCGACCGCGGCGCTGACGACGTCGGAGGTCGTGATCCGCGGGCCGGCCCAGCTTCCGTCGTCGCCGACGGCGATGGTCTTCGAGGTGCCCGCCGGAGTCCCCGAGGGGACCTCGATGCTGTCGGTGCGAGACTCGGAGCCCCAGGCCCACGTCGCCTTCACCATCGGGGTGGTCCGGACCGAGCCGCGCGGCGACAGGGTGATGGGGGCGTCGGCGTTGGTGACGGCCTCGACGAGGGTCGTGGTGGCGCGTTGTTGCGCGGCCCGCGCACTCTCCTGGTGGTACTCCCAGGTGCCGATCACGGCGGCGAGCACGATCGCGACACCCGCGAGGGTGACGATGACGGATTTCAGGGTGGCCGCGAACCGATCGACCGGTCGCGCGAACGGGTTGGACGGTCGACCCGACACCGAGTACACCACGGTTGCCTTCGAGCGCCCCAACACAATCCACCTCATTGTTTCGTCCACGTTAAATGTCAGCTTCACCAGTGTCGCCACTGATCAGGCAACAGGGAAACCGAAATGGACAAACTTGACGAGTCTCACACTCCGCGGGCAGACCGGAGTCGGCCCCGCTCAGCGCTGTGCGGGGCCGAGCGGCACTCAGGGTTCGAGGTGCGGATCGGACTGTTCGCTGGACACCGTCCGGCTGCTCAGGTGCCCGCCGCCCCACTTCGAGTCGGTCCCGGCGTGGAGTGCGAGCAGGTCGTGTCCGAAGTCGTTGTCGAAGTCCCGCAGCACGGTGTGCAGGTGATTTCCACCGCCGACGGCGTTGACCGCCTCGATGAGGTACCGGTCGGTGTGGACGCGGAAGTAGTGCGGTGCGCCGCGCTTCTGCGCACCGGCCCACGCGAAGAACACCCGGTCGATGCCGCCCTCCCGCAGCGCCTGCCGGTGGCGATCGCCGGCCTCCTCGGGCAGTCGCTCGAGATAGCAGTCCACGATCCCGAGCAGCGTGTGCTGCTGGTCACCGGACAACTTCGCGCCGCTGATCCCGGATGGCCGATCGCGCACGAACTTCAGGGCGACCCGGTCGGCGTCGGTGATGGTGTAGCCGGGCATGCCGAGGTCGTAGTGGTCGGGGTATTCGTAGGCCCCGATCCGCGGCACCTGCCGGGTCACGAAGTCGGCCGGTGCGACGTCGTGGATGACGGCGAGGCCGCGCTGCTCGTCGTCCAGGGAGGCCAGCAGGTCGAAGGCCAGGCCCTCGTCGTCGGCGAGCGGTTTGAGCACCCCGTCGTACTCGGTGGGCTGCGCGCCCAACGCGACCGGGGTGGCGGAGATCCACCGCTCGTCGACGATCGTCAGGTTGAGGCAGACGTGGTGACCGAGGAAACGCAGCGTC
This sequence comes from Rhodococcus sp. IEGM 1305, assembly GCF_030058635.1. Classification (NCBI taxonomy): domain Bacteria; kingdom Bacillati; phylum Actinomycetota; class Actinomycetes; order Mycobacteriales; family Nocardiaceae; genus Rhodococcus; species Rhodococcus sp. IEGM 1305. The sequence goes on along the minus strand of NZ_JASHKX010000050.1, from coordinate 7,295 downwards.
CAGGTGTCCTCGAAGCCGGGGCGGCCGAAGAAGGTCAGGAAGTACGAATCCGAGGTGCGCCACGTCTGCAGTGCCGGTCCGAGGAAATCCTGCTCGTAGTCCCGGAGGACGTGCTCGAGTTGGGGGATCGAGAGCACCTTCGTGAAGGTGCGCAGCGGCACGGCCAACCGGATCAGATCCCACACCAGCACCTTCTGGTGACGGTCCAGTTGGTGCAGCGGGATGCCGGTGCGGTCCGGTTTGGGGATGATGTCCCAGTTCAACCGCCGCGGGTCGTCGAAATCGTCGATGATCGCGGTCGCCCGTTGCCGGGGGTCGAACGTATCGATCAAACCCATGGCGGTCACGAGCAGCTTGGTCGCCGTCTGAGGCGCCTCATGGAGAGCAGACACGTGAATCTTCCTTCTCGAGTGTGGAGGTGGAGCGTCCGGCGAGGGGAGGTGTTCTCACCATCCCGCCGCGATGTCGATCGCCTTCTCGGCGCTCGCGAGGTCGCCGCCCCGCCACGCCACGTGCTGGTCGGGTCGGACGAGGACGAAGGGGGCGCCGAGGACACTGCCCAGAGATCCCCCGGTGTCGGACAATCGCAGCACCGTCAGAGGGACGCCGAGTTCCGCGGCCTTCGCCGTCAGCGGTTCGAGTTCGGCGGTGTGCCGCGAGGATCCCACGTCGTCCAGCACGACGAGGGTGTACTCCGGGCCGAGAACGTCGTAGAGCGAACGGCCGTCTCCCAACCACGCGTGCGGCAGTAGCGCTCCGGGGCACGCGGTGGGCACGTACTCGACGGGATCTTCCGCCGGCGGCGCCGATCCGTCGGGCACGATGACGGGCGAGTCGGTGTAGGCGTAGCCGAGAACGAGTCCGAGTGAATGGAATTCGCTCTTCTTCACGGCGAGCGCCTCTGCCGTGCGGCGGCGCGCCTCCTCCGCTGCCGGACCGTCCTGACCGATCTCGACGGTGGAGAAATGATGCGCGAGAGCCTTTTCCTGCGCTCCGGCTTCGGCGATGGTGCGGGCGGCGACGGGCCGGCGTTCGGCTTCGTAACTGTCGAGCAGTTGCGGCCCGGCCCAGCCGCGCAGCGTCGCCGCGAGCTTCCACGCGACGTTGACGGCGTCACCGATGCACGTGTTGTACCCGTGCCCGCCCCACGGCGGATTGAGATGCGCGGCGTCGCCGACGAGGAACACCCGGCCCTTGCGGTAGCTGTCGGACAGCAACATTCGTGCCACCCACGGGTCGGTGGCGATGATCTCGACCGGGACCGGCTCGCCGATGAGGCGGTGCACGAGCGCGGTGGCGTCGACCTCCTCGTCCCGGACGTCGACGCCCTGCACGATCGCCCACCAGGTGTCCGACAGGTCGAGCCGGCCCACGATGCCCGCTGCCCCGGGCGCCATCACCCAGTGGTGGACGGCACCGTCGAACGGCACCCGCTCGGCCAGGCCCGGCGCACGGAACAGGATGCTGAGATTGGGGCGCTCGCCGGACGTGCCCTCGAACCGGGCGCCGATGGACTCGCGCACGATGCTCGCGCCGCCGTCGCACCCGAGGACGTAGTCCGCCACGACCGTTCGGGTCTGCCCCGGACCCTCCACCGTGGCACGGACGGTGCCGTCGGGGAGTTCCTCGAGCGACGTGACCCGCGCCCCGAGCTGCAGGGTGGCGAATTCGCTGCGCTGCACCGCCTCCCGAAGCACGGTCTCCACAACAGGTTGTGGTGCCTGCTGGCCGCGTTCGGGCGCCAGCGTCGGGGTGGCGACGTCGAGCTGGAAGCCGTTCTCGAACCGGGTGATCTCGTGGCCCAGCAGAGTCGAGCAGAACACGATGTCCTGCGCCCACTCGACGGGAAGGGGCGACGCGGCACGCACCTCGTCGGCCAGTCCCCACCGCCGCAGGTGCGTCATGGTGCGGGCGTTGGTGGTCTTGGCGCGCGGGCGTTCGGCGTCGACGTCGACCCTCGGTTCGACGACCAGGCTTGCCACCCCGTGGTGGGCCAGTTCGAGCGCGGCCGCGAGCCCGGACGGCCCGCCGCCGGCGATCAGTACCGGTGTCCGGTCGACACCGGACGCGACGTCGGTCATGCGCCCTTCCTTCCGCTGGCATCGACGATCGGGGTCCGCAGGACGCCGAGCTTGTCGATCTCCACCTCGACGATATCGCCGGGCCCGAGCAGCCACGGTGGGTTGCGCACGTAGCCGACGCCCTCCGGGGTGCCGGTGGCGATGATGTCGCCGGGGTGCAGGGTGAACGTCTCGCTGATGAGGGCGATGATCTCGCCGACCGAGAAGATCAGGTCCCGGGTGTTGCCGTCCTGCACGACCGTTCCGTTGACGCGGGTCTGCACCCGCAGACCGTCGGACAGATCCCCGACCTCACCGGCGGGAACCAGCGGGCCGAGGGGGCCGGACCGGTCGCCGTTCTTGCCGAGCGTCCATTGCGCGGTCAGCTTCTGCGCCTTGCGGGCGGTGAGGTCGTTGAAGCAGGCGTAGCCGAGCACCCCGGCCTGGCCGGTGGCCGCGTCGACGCTTTCGAGCCGGGTGCCGATGAACGCGGCAACCTCACCCTCCCAGTCCAGGCCCGCCTCGTTGGCCGGCACCGGCGTCGGGGCTCCGTCGACGCTCAGCGACGGGGTCCACCGCCCGAACAACGTCGGGTAGGGCGGCGGGGTGAAGCCGCCCTCGGCGGCGTGGGCCTTGTAGTTGAGGCCGACGCAGATGACGCGGGCGGAGTCGGGCACCGGCGGCACCACGCTGACGAGCGTGACGTCGATCTCGGGCGATTCGAGGTGTTCCGCTCGTGCCACCCAGCCGGCGGCGTCGCTCCAGAATTCCTCGAGTGAGGCGAGCGGTCGAACGAAGCCGTCACGGAGGACACCCACGGTCACGGCGTCCTGATCCTTCTTGCGGTAGCCGACAATCTTCATCTATTTCATCCTTTTCGTCCGCCACCGTTCGGTGGCGAGTCCTAGCGGGAAACTTCGGTGCTGCGCGCGGTGGCCGCTTCGAGGTGGTTGTCCGCGGCGGCGGGGGTGGCGCGGGGGCGTCGAGGGAGGGTGGCCATCACGACGCCGCCGATCAGCGCGGGCACGGCGAATGCCAGTGAGCTGACGATGACGGCACCGCCACCGGCGACGAAGAACGCGCCGTACGTGGGGCCCGCGATCGCGCCCGCCCGGCCGATTCCGAGCGCCCATCCGAGCCCGGTTGCCCTGAATCGGGCCGGGTAGAACGTCGCGATGTGATCGTTGAGCATGTTCTGGGTGCCGAGGCCGCCGAATCCGGCCAACGCCACCAGCAGCATCAGGACGGCGGTCGGCGGGTGCGTGCCCAGCAGCGCGAGAGAGACTGCGGCCGTGGAGAACCCGGCCAGGACCAGCGGCTTCGGACCGAACCGTTCGGCCAGCACGGAGGCGAGCAGCGTTCCGACGATGGCGCCGGCGCTGTAGACGAGCAGGAACGTCACCGCCGAACCGATCGGGTAACCGGCATTGCGCATGATCTGCGGCAGCCAGGTGGTCACCCCGAACATGGTGAGCATGCTGCAGATCGCGACGAACCAGATACCGACCGTGGCCCGCCCCATCCCGTCACCGAAGAGTTTGGCGACCGGCGACTTCGACGCCCGGTCCTCGGAGGATCGTTCGGCGACGAACGCCCGCGACTCCGGCAGAAACGCGAACGCCAACGGCAGCAACGTGATCAGCGGAACCGCACCGAGTGCGTAGACCGGACGGAACCCGAACTCCTCGAGCAGCAGCAGGGACGCCGCCGATGCGAGGACGCCGCCGAACGCCGGTCCGGTGAGCACCATGCCGAGGATCCGGGACCGGTAGGCCGGGGACGCGAACTCCGCCGCCATCGCGATGGCGGTGGGCATCAACCCGCCGATTCCCAGGCCGGCGACCAGCCGGGTGGCGGCGAAGATCTCGAAGGTGGGGGCGATAGCGGTGGCCAGGGTTGCCGTCGAGAAGAGCGTCAGGCACGCGAGGAACAGGCGGCGGCGGCCCAGGATGTCGGTGAGCGTGCCGGCGGTCAGCGAGCCGATGAGGACTCCGACCAGGGCGGCGCTGCCCACGGTGCCTGCCGCCCCGGCGGTGATGAACCAGGGGGCGTGGCCGATCAGGGCGGGCAGGGTGGCGCCGTAGACGAACAGGTCGTATCCGTCGCTGAGGAGGGCAGCCCAGCAGAGGACGGGCACGAGCACTCTGCCGCGGCCGCCGGGCGAGGACGTGGAGAAATTCATGCGGAACACTCCTGGTCAGTGGGGGGAGGATCAACTCCTCCGATAAACGGTTATAACCGTTATGTGTGATGGTAGCCACAGACCACTGCCCGCTGTCAAGCACGGGAACCGAGAACGGGCTGCGAGAAGCGATTGCTCAGTGAGCGTGCGCCTGAGCGGCCGCGCGGGCTCGGGCCGGGTCGCCGGACTCGATGGCATCGACCAGCGCGCGGTGCACGTCGATCCGTCGCGCGAAGTACTCGCTGTTGGTGGCGCTTCGTTCGCGGCTCGCGCGCGTCGCGTGCTGCTCGACGTAGGTTTCGAGGCTCAGATAAGTTTCGCGCAACACCTGGTTGGGGCCGATCGCCACGATCCGGCGATGCAGATCCCACACGGCACGGATGAACGCCTCGGGGTCGCCGGCCGAATCCTCGAGAACGGTCATCACCTGCCGCAGGTCGGCGACGTCGGCATCGGTGCGGTGACGGGCGGCCAGTTCCGTCACGAGGGGTTCCAGTTCTTCCCGGACGGCGATGGCGTCGGCGACTCCCGCCGCGTCGCCCTCGACGGTCAGCAGGGTGCGGCCGAGCCGGACCACCGAGGACGGTTCGGCGACGAACAGGCCACCGCCGGGCCCGGGCCGGACGGTGATGACTCCCCGATCCTGCAGGAGCCGGACGGCCTCGATGACCGTTCCGCGGGCCATCCCCGACTCCGCCTGGAGTTCCTTGCGGGTACCCACCCGATCACCGGGCGCGAGTTCACCCGCGGCGATCCGGTCCTGGATGTGGGCGACCAGGGACTCTGCCCGGGTGACGGTGCTCTGGATCGCCATGGCACGAGTGTAGAGCTCGGCCGCTCCGGACGTGTGCGCGCCGGACGGGTCTCAGCGACCGTCGCCTCGTGCCGGCGGCGGGCCGACGACCTCGAGGTCCAGCTCCGCACGCGCCCGCGCGAACCCTTCGGCCGGGAACTGCATGTCGCCGCCCTCGGTGTGGACGTGCGCGTCCGTCGGGACGTTCATGTACTCGAAGAACTTCTCGAACACGCCAGTGGTCAGCAGGCCGAGCATCTGCGTGTTATGGCTGTCGAACGCGAAACTGTGGATCGTCCCGGCCGGCGCATGGAGAAAATCACCCTTGGTCAGCATGATCTCCCGGCCGTTGGCGTGCAGGAGAATTCGACCCTCGATGCAGAAGAAGTTCTCTGTGTGCTCGCGATGGAAGTGACGGGGAATGTACGCACTCTTGCCGCCCATGGTGTGCATCGCGAAATACGTTCCGCCGGTGTTCCGCGGTCGTGCGAGGTAGGTGTTCAGCTGGTCGAGACTCGCCCAGCGGTCGCCTTCGCCCGCCTGCAGCACGTAGGGGGACTCCGCGGCGGGCAACGCCGTGCCGGTCACCGCAGGCAGGTCCGTCTTCTCGAGATCGTGGACCCGGACACCGAACCGGTCCGCGAGTTCGGATTGCCGCGCGTCCGACATCGGCGCCGCCTCGGCGTCGAAGACGTGCGATGAGGTGGCCTGACCGGTGGCTTGCGACCACCGGTGCCCGTCGCCGACGGTGAGCCAGCTCAGGAACCGCGTCCGGTGCGCGAGCATGCGGTAGGCGTACGGCGTCCCGGCCGGGACGGTGACCGAGTCACCGGGCACGAGCAGGTGCGATTCGCCCGGCAACCAGATCTGCAGCCGCCCGTCGGTGACGTACAGGAAGCGGTGCTCGCGATCGTGGGCGAGGAACGGCGTCTCGGTTCCCTTGCCGCCGTAGACATATGCGGCACCGAATTGCCCGCCGGTGTCCTCCGGCCGGGCGATGACGGTGATCAGTTGCCCGCCGAGTTCGTGGCGCTCGCCTTCCCCGGCGGCCATGGCGTAGGGCACGCAGCGGCCGGGGAGGGTGTCGAGTTGCGGAGCGGCAGCGTGGACCTCGTCGAGGACGGGAATGTCGAAAGTAGTCATGGGGTGGGTGTTCCTGGTTTCAGTGTGTGCGAGAAGAAGGCTTCGACCGCGGCGAACGAGGCGGAGGGGTACCTCTCGGTCAGTGCACGACCGAAGGCGCTCACCGCGCGAGTCGAGGCGGGCGCCTGCGGATCTCGTTCGAGATGGCCTTGGTCGAGGGTCTGGTCGGGGCCGAGTTCGAGGACGTGGCCCGGGTTGAAGAACCCGTGCCCGAATCCCTCGATCAGATAGAGAACGGCCTCGTTGCCGTGCGCGACGAGCGCGTCGTACAACTCCACACTCTGCGTGAACGGCACCAGGTTGTCGCCGAGACCGTGCATGACCAGAAACGGCGGCGCTCCGGGCGCCACCTGCAGTGCGGGGCTCGCGGATCTCGCGGCGTCCAGTCGGTCGCGGATCGCGCCGCCGAGCAACGATGCCTCCGGGGAATCGTCCTCCCCCGGTGCCCGTTCCGCGGAGAGGTCGACGAGGCCGGGCAGGTCGGCGGGCCCGTAACCGTCGACGACGGCCTGCACCGAGCTGTCGACTGACGCGGGTTCTTCCCCGGGCAATCGTGTTGTGCCCGAATGCACTCCGGTCAACGCGGCGAGGTGCCCACCGGCGGACGAGCCCCACACACCGATCCGGTCGGGGTCGATGCCGTGGTCCACGGCGTTGGCACGCAGCCAGCGCACCGCCCGCCGGACATCGAAGAGCTGGCCGGGGTGGCAAGTCCCGGGCGCGAGCCGGTAGTCGATGCTGACCATGACATAGCCGTGCCGTGCGAAGTGCTGCACCAGATCTGGGCATGCAGTGCGGTCTTGAAGCCGCCAACCACCTCCGTGCACCCACACGATCGCAGGCAAGGGGTGCTCTGCTTCGGCGGGACGGACGAGATCGAGTAGCAGATCGGGCGCGTACTCGACGGTGGATCGGCGGACGACGGTCGAAGCCGTGTCCAAGGGACTGAACTCCTTCGGATGCAGGACCCGGGCCTGGGTCGCCGCTTGCGCGGTTGTAAGGCCCTTCCTTAGGTCACTGTCTGTCGGGCACAGTAGCAGCTTCGGCAACCCGAACGGAAGACCCCGCGTTGACTCATCCGAAATGCCCGCGTGAGCCCCTTCGTTGCCTCACGTGA
>NZ_JASHKX010000006.1:0-263200 GCF_030058635.1 Rhodococcus sp. IEGM 1305 | reverse complement strand
CGTCCGGGTCGATATCCGGCAGATAAGACGCAACACCCTCACGGATGACGCGAACGCGGCCGTCGGAACCCGGGGTCGCACTGGGGTTGGAAGGTTGGGCCGCTCCGGCGCCGGGTGTGGCGGAATCCGGTTGAGACGCGGGTCCCTGGATCAGGTCTGACAACGTTGCTCCTCATTGTGGTGGGACGCGCGGTGTGGCGTCCTCTCCATGCGATCGCGGCCTTGTTAGGCCCGACCCATCTCCTTTATGAATATGGCGCGACCCTCATCTTTCACCATCGCGGCCCAGTCGGCACACTGTGCTCGGGTTACTCTTCGGTAGCGTTTGCGCAGTTCCGGGGCCGAATGTTGAACTTATCGATGCCGTCGAAAACATGGGGGAGACGAATGCGCACGTCGACGCGCCGCTGGGGGCCCGCGAGCGCTGCCGTCGCGGCGATCGTCGGTGTGGGCGTCATCGCCGGATGCGGCGGCGAGATCGAGGGGACCGCGCAGCAAAACGATTCTCAGGCCGCCGAGTACGCCGCAGAGGCGACGTCCTCGTCGGTGGCCGCGTCGTCCTCGCAGAAAGCCGCGGCCGAGCGGGAGGCGCTCGTGGAGCAGTGCACGATGTTCGTGAACCGCGCCGGCGACACCATCGACAGCTACAACGCCTTCATCGACGCCGCCAACGCCGACGCCGCGGACACCGGTGCGAAGGCGAGCGCCGCGGCGGCAGCCCTCCGGGCGGCGGCCGACGGGGCCAGTGCCGCCACGCCCGCGCTTCCCGCGGAGCTGACCGGACTGCTCACCGATTACGCGAACAATTATCGGGAACTTGCGATCGCCGTCGACGGCGGGCAACGCGGTGACATTCTGAACACGCTCGCCAGCCGTGGAGACGAGCTCAGCGACTCGATTCGGGCAGCCTGCCCCACATCGTGACTCCCGCACCGTAGGCTCGGTCGATGACCACGCATCACTACTTTCTGAGAAAAATTCGCGTGGTCGGCTTGCGCGAAAGCGCTCGAGCATGTTCGCTTTCACCTAATTGATCTTCATCCGGCAGGTGTTCGGGTATCCGAGCACCGTCAACAAAAGGAGGACCCCACCGTGGTCGCCGCGGCGGACGCCCAAAACTACGCTCAGAAACTCGGGATCACTGCCGACATGGCGGTACAGGAACTGGGCTGGGACGAGGACACCGACGACGACCTGCGTGCCGCGGTCGAGGACACCATCGGTGGAGAACTGCTTGACGAGGATTCCGACGAGGTGATCGACGTCGTGCTGCTGTGGTGGCGCGACGAAGACGGAGACCTCGTCGACGCCCTCATGGATGCCATCGGCCCCCTGGCCGACGAGGGATTCGTGTGGGTCCTCACCCCCAAGACCGGTCAGCCCGGTCACGTCGAGCCCAGCGAGATCGCCGAGTCCGCACCTACAGCCGGTCTCACCCAGACGTCGGCGGCAAACCTCGGGGACTGGTCGGGAAGCCGTCTGGTTCAGCCGAAGTCGCGTCCCGCGAACAAGCGCTGAACAGTCTCACCTTTTCGTTCACTCACCGAAGGATCACGTCATGCCGCTCGAGGTGGGCACCACCGCCCCCGATTTCACCCTCAAGGACCAGAACAATCAGGAAGTGACGCTTTCCGATTACCGCGGAAAGAAGAACGTCCTGCTCGTGTTCTACCCCCTCGCGTTCACCGGAACGTGTCAGGGTGAACTCTGCAAGGTTCGCGACGAACTGCCGAAGTTCGAGAACGACGAGACTGCGATTCTCGCGCTCTCCGTCGGTGCGTCGCCGACACACAAGATCTGGTCCGCCGAGCAGGGATACACCTTCCCACTGCTCGCCGACTTCTGGCCGCACGGTGCGGTCGCGCAGCAGTACGGCGTCTTCAACGAGAAGCTGGGCTTCGCGAACCGCGGCACCTTCGTCATCGACAAGGAAGGCGTCATCCGGTTCGCCGAGATGAACGGGCCCGGAGAGGCCCGTGACCAGGGAGCTTGGGAGAAAGCGCTCGCCACGCTAGAGTCCTGATGCGCATCCGGCGAGGTTCTCGCCGGATGTTCGGGCGTGTAGCTCAGTGGTAGAGCTCTGGTTTTACACACCAGCGGTCGGGGGTTCGAAACCCTCCGCGCCCACCGTCAGGCAAAGCCCCGATCTGCGTTTCCGCGCGGGTCGGGGCTTTCTCCGTGTCGGTGTTGACCGTGGTCCGCGTTCGACTGCCGCTCACCTCGTCTCACTCCTCGGTGAGCTCCATGAGCTGCTCGGCGGCGGTGGTGTTGCCGTTGTCGGCGAGGCGGCGGAGTTCGTTCATGTCGCCCAGTTCCGTGGCGAGTTCGATGAGCTGGTCGGCCGCGTCGGAGCTGCCGTTGTCCGCGAGCCGGCGGAGTTCGTCCATGTCACCCCGCTCGCCGGCGAGCTCGATCAGGATGTCGAGCGCGGTCGAATCACCGTTGGCCGCCTGCTCGCGCAGGGCGGACAGTTCGAATTCAGTCATGGTGGACATCCTCTTCTCGATCGAGTTTCCTCGTGTGCCGATCCCGGACCTCGTCGCGATGCGTGTGCCACTCGTCCAGCAGCGCCGGAAGTCGCTCGCTGAGGAAGTCGGCCAGCGCGACCATCTCTTCGAGCGGGGCGCGACGTTCGGGTGGGGCGTCGGCCAGCAACGCCAATCCCTCCCGGAACAGCGCCGCGTGCTCCCGGTGCAGGGGGGAATCGAAGTTCTGCGGTTGCTGACTGGCCGGGTCCAGGCTCACCCGGTCCACCCGCTCGCCGGCCACTCGGGTTCGCCGCGCCATCCGATAGCCCTCGAGCAGCTTGACCGCCCCGGTGATGGCGCTCCGGCTCGCCAGCAACGCCTCGCCCAGTTCGTCGATCGTCTGCTGCGGCGGATCGCAGACGAACAGGTACCCCAGCAGCCGTCCCGCCATCGGCGGGAATCCGTATCGGCGTGCGTAGAAACGGCCGACGTGGTCGGCGAATATCAGCTGTGTGTCGGACGGCACAGTATCGAAAATAGCAGTTCTGACTGACATGACACAGATTTGTGTTATTTCAGTTCCGCTGCGGTCCTGTGACAGGTTTCGTGGAGTTAACCTGTTCATCGCCCGCGGCTTCGCCTGCAGTGGCATATTCCTGACATGCCCAGGTACAAGGTGACGCTGCGCAACGGCACGTCGAGCGACAAGACCTTCGAATCAGACTTCCAGGCCGTCAACGAGACGCACCGGCCCACCGAAACCGGGGCGGGCATCGTGAAGATCGACCGCTACGAGGAGAGCGGGGAAGTGAGCGGCGTCTGGTCCGCTCCCACCACGAGTCGCACGTCCCGCACGTAGCCCGTCAGGTCGCGTCGCGCGAGGTCGCGGAGCCGCGGCGATCGAGTTCGGCCTCGTACGCTGTGATCCGGCTGGTGACTCCGCGGACCGTTTCGCAACCGTAGTCGTTCGCGATCGACTCGCCGAGCAGTGCTCGGTGCTCATCCAGCTGGGCGAGCAGTTCGTCGTCGCCGAGCTTCGTCAGGTCGCTGCACACCTCTCGATCGTCCCAGGCGCAGTCGGCGAAACCAATGCCTCACATGAATTTCCACCGGACGCGCAGAACCCCGCCGGGCCACGTGGGTGTGTTGAGTCAGCACCGAAGATGTGAGCGGGGCGGGGCCGTGCGCCGCCCCTGAATGGGGGGAACGAGGCGGCATTTACCATGGTAGGCGCAATAAAGGGCGCTTGGCGAGATACTCGGCAGAGTTTCAGGAATCAGGCATGCCGACCGGAACGGGTGCGTCGTTCGCAGCCGCCGACGGATTGGTGAGACGCACACGCTGTTGCGCGGGATTCCGGCGAATCGGCGCGCAATTGTGCCCTCGGCTAGCGCGCGCGAGTGCCCGGACCCACCGTGTCGTAGGCCTCGGCGAGGAGCGCCGCCAGGGTGTCGTCGAGTTGATCGTCGGAGGTGATCGTCAAACGGTGGGTGATCACCGTCTTCGTCGTGGGAAACGCCTCGCGGAGCTGCGGGTGATGGACGCGGCGACGCAGGTCGAGGGCGATCTCGAGCCGCGACGAGTAGATGAACGCGGCAGCGAAGACACGGGCACGAGCCCACGCGATCTCGGTCCGGTGGACCCGTTCGTCCACCTCGCCGCACGCGAGAACGAGGTCACGGAACTGCAGCAGGCGCTCGGTGGCGTCCGGGTTCTTGCCTGCCAGGTACTCGTCGATCGCGGCATTCATGGGACGCTCCTTTACATCGACTGCAACGTTAGTTGATACAAATATCGGCGTGCATCGAACCTCCCGTCCCGCCACCGCGCGTGCTGCAGGCCTGCTCCTCGGCTTCGCCGCCGACCGCGTGTTCGCCGATCCGGCCCGGTGGCATCCCGTGGCCGGATTCGGACGCACCGCAATGGCATTGGAGAAGGCGACGTACCGTGACTCCCGGTCGGCCGGGATCCTGCACGTGGCCGTCCTCGTCGGCGGAGCGGCGGGGCTGGGGGTCGCCGCGACGCGGATCGCGCGGCGCGGGGGATGGCCAGGCGAGGTAGCCGGAACGGCCGTCGCGACATGGGCCGTGCTCGGCGGGACGTCGCTGGGACGGACCGGATCGAGCATGGCCGCACACCTGGAGGCGGACGATCTTGCCGCCGCCCGCGCCCTGCTGCCGTCGCTGTGCGGTCGCGACCCCAGCGTGCTCGGCGTCGACGGGCTCACGCGGGCGACGCTGGAGTCGGTCGCCGAGAACACGTCCGACTCGGCGGTCGGGGCATTCGTGTGGGGCGCCGTGGCCGGAATTCCCGGACTGTTCGTCTACCGGGCGTCCAACACCCTGGACGCGATGGTCGGGTACCGCTCGCCGAAGTACCGCAACTTCGGATGGGCGGCGGCGCGGTGGGACGACGTCCTCAACCTGCTGCCCGCCCGCCTGACGGGTGCGCTGTCGGTCGTAGCCGCGCCGGCGGTCGGCGGGTCGCCGAACGAGGCGTGGGCGGCGTGGCGACGCGACGCGTCCCAGCACCCCAGCCCCAACGCGGGCGTCGCGGAGGCCAGCGCGGCGGGCGCACTCGGGATCTCACTGGGCGGGCGCACCGAATACGCGCACGGCGTCGAGATGCGACCCGTCCTCGGCTCCGGGCCGTCGCCCCTGCCTGTCGACCTCGACCGTGCGGTGCGGCTGTCCGCGGCGGTGCAGGGGGGTGCGGCGCTGGTGTCAGCGGCCCTTGCCGTAGCGGTCGGCCAGCTTCGCTTCCGCCGCCGTCCGCGGCGCTGACTCCACCGGCCTGCTTCGGGTGAACGGCTTCTTCCGGGCCACCGGTGCGGGAGCCGCAGCGGAGTCGTCGGAGGTCTTCGCGGACTTCTCCTTGCGGCGTTCGCGCCACTCCGCGCGGATGAAGTAGGCCAGGCCGAGCGGGGCCATGATGCCGAACGCCAGCCACTGCAAGCCGTACGACAGGTATGGGCCGGCGTCGAGCTGGGGGAGCGGGATGGTGCCGAGGCCGCCGGGCTGATCGGGTTCGAGTTGTACGTACGCGTCGACGAGATCGGTGCCGATGAAACCGCCGATCTGACCCGCGTCGATGTAATACACCTGGCGGAGCCCGTTCTCGTCGATCGGATCCTTGCCTGCGATGGTGCCCTCCGACTTGCGGACGCGACCGTCGAGCGTCACCTGCCCGGCCGGCGGCGGATCCACCGGCGGCGGCTCGGTTCCCTGGAGGGGGCGGACGTAGCCGCGGTTGACCAGGATCGTGCGACCGTCGGTCAGTTGCAGCGGGGTCAGGACCTCGTACGCGGGCTGCGATTCGATAGACCGCAACCGGACCAGCAGGTCACTGTTCTGGACGTAGGACCCGGTCGCGGTGACGCGGCGCCACTCGTCGTCCGGATTCGGGGCCGCGCCGGACAGCAGGGTCTCCAGCGGGACGGGGTCGGCGTCGACCGAGTCGGCGATCAGCTGGTTCCGGTGCTCCGTCGACGTGTTCTTGCCGAGCTGCCACGGCGCGAGCACGTAGAAACACATGAATGCGAATCCGGCGACCACCAAGGCCAACACCAACCAGCCGGGTCGCAACAAAAATCTCAGCCTTCGCACGCCTCCACGGTAGCCGCTCGCAGGTGGGGACCCTGATCGTGGGTTACCGGCTGCGCACCCACTCGAGCAGCCCGGGCACCGCGGCCTCGATCTGCAGACGGACTCGCTCGAAGTCCTCGAGGTCGCCGTAGAACGGGTCGGGGACGGACGACGTGTCCGCATCCGGGTCGAAACTGCGCAGCAACCGGCGGCGCTCGTCGGGCACCCCCATGTGGGCAAGCTCACGGTCGTGGTTGGCCGCCAGTGCGACCACCAGATCGGCGCCGAGATGGAACGGTCCGACCTCCGCGGCCGTGTGGCCCGTCGGGTACCCGTTCAGCTTCAGGGTCTCGTTGGTGCGGATGTCGGCCTCGCGGCCGACGTGCCAGCCGTGGGTCCCGGCGCTGCTCACCATCACCCGGTCGTCGAGGGCTTCCCGGCGGAGGTGTTCGGCGAAGATCTTCTCAGCCATGGGGGAGCGGCAGATGTTGCCGGTGCACACGAACGTCACGTGCAGCGGGGTGTCAGGCTGCGGCATCGAGCAGCTTCCCGAGGTGGGTGACGGTCTCCGCCGTCGTGTGCGCGCGCTCGGCCTCGGCCGGGAAACCGTAACCCCACTCGACGAACACCGCGGGGATACCCCAGTGCGCGGCACCGAGGACGTCGTGGTCACGGTCGCCGACCATCAGGACGTCGGGGGTGGCGCCCTCGGTGGCGGCGACTCCCAGGTTCCGGAGGGAGTGGGCGATCACGTCCGACTTGGCGCGGCGACTGCCGTCGTCGCTGGCACCGCCGATGAACTCGAAGTAGTGGGCCAGCTCGAAGTGTTCGAGGATGCGGATCGCGAACCGTTCGGACTTCGACGTGGCGACGGCGAGCCGTCGGCCGCTGTCGCGGGCGTCGATCAGCACCTTCTCGATGCCGTCGAAGACGGCATTCTCCGCCCACCCCACGCTGTCGTAGCGCTCGAAGTAGGCCGCGATCGCCTGCTGCACGACGTCTTCGTCCAGCCCCATCGACCGGAACGTGTCGATCATCGGCGGGCCGATGACGGCGTCGATCATCTCGTCGGTCGGTTCCGGCTGCCCGACCGTCGCGAGCGCATGACGGAACCCGGCGTGAATGCCGGGCGCGGAGTCGGTGAGCGTGCCGTCGAGATCGAACAGCACGATCGGAGCCGACAGGGCCGAAGGGGCGGAGGACAGGGAGGTGGAGAGAGATGTCACCGGACCATTGTCCCTTAGGCTCGACGGTTGTGGACATTCGTGCCGGTACCCGGGAGAGCCTGCGTCACCACGGAGACGTGGATGCGGGGCCCGGTCTCCTCGATTTCGCAGTGAACGTGCAGGGCGAAGGGCCCCCGGAATGGCTGCGACTGCGCCTCGCGGACACGTTGCCGCGCCTGGGCTCCTATCCCACCGTCGGGGCCGATCGCGTCGCCCGGACCGCCGTCGCCGCCCGGCACGGCCGCTCGCCCGAGGAGGTGCTGCTCCTCTCGGGTGGGGCCGAGGGCTTCTCCCTGCTCCCGCGGCTCGGGGTCCGGGAGGCAGCACTGATCCACCCGTCGTTCACGGAACCGGAGTGGGCGCTGCGGGAGGCGAACGTGCCCGTCACACAGGTTCTCCTCGACGATCCGTACGTCCTGGATGCCGCCGCGGTCCCCGACTCCGCCGACCTGGTGGTGATCGGCAACCCGACCAACCCCACCTCGGTGCTGCACCCGGCGGAGGAGATCCTGCGGCTGCGCCGGCCCGGCCGGATCGTCGTGGTCGACGAGGCGTTCGCCGACGCGGTGCCGGGCGAGGTCGAGTCGCTCGCCGGTCGTTCGCTGCCCGACGTGCTGGTGCTGCGCAGCCTCACCAAGACGTGGGCACTGGCCGGGCTGCGCTGCGGATACGCGCTCGGCTCCCCGGAGATCCTCGAACGTCTGCAGGTGGGGCGGGCGCACTGGCCACTGGGAAGCCTGCAGGTGGAGGCGATCGCCGCATGCAGCGAACCGGACGCCGTCGCCGCCGCCCTGGAGCACGCCGTCGTGCTGGGTGCGTGGCGGGACGACATGATCCGCCGGTTGAACGAGATCGGCGTCGCGGTGCACCAGCCCGCCGTCGCACCGTTCCTGCTGCTCCGACTGCCGGACGGCGAACTCGTGCGGAAGCAACTACGCGAGCGGGGCATCGCCGTGCGTCGGTGCGACACGTTCCCCGGACTCGGTCCCGATTTCCTCCGGGTCGCGGTGCGACCCCGCGAGCAGACCGATGTCCTGATCGACGCGATGAAGGAGATCCTGTGAACCCGGTGCGTCTCGCCGACGTGATCGCGACCCTGGACGCGGCGTACCCGCCCGCCCTCGCCGAATCGTGGGACTCCGTCGGCCTCGTATGCGGCGACCCCGACGACACGGTGACGACGGTGACGATCGCGGTCGATCCGACCGCCGCCGTCGTCGACGAGGCGATCGACGCCGGCGCCGACCTTCTCCTCGTCCACCACCCGCTGCTGCTGCGCGGCGTCGACACCGTCGGCGCGCACACCCCGAAGGGCGCACTCGTCCACAAGCTGATCAGGGCCGGATGCGCCCTGTTCACCGCGCACACCAACGCCGACTCCGCGGACCCCGGCGTCTCCGACGCCCTGGCCGCGGCGCTCGGACTCACCGTCACCGGACCGATCGACCCACACCCCACCGAGAACCTGGACAAGTGGGTGGTCCTGGTCCCGGCCGGCGACGCCGACACGGTGCGCCGCGCCCTGTTCGACGCGGGCGCCGGGCACATCGGCAACTACCGCGACTGCAGCTGGTCCGTCACCGGGCAGGGCCAGTTCCTCCCGACCGACGGCGCGAACCCCACCCTCGGCGCGGTCGGTGCGCTCGAACGCGTCGAGGAGAGCCGGGTGGAGGTGATCGCCCCGCGCGGCATCCGGCAGAAGGTGCTCGCCGCGATGCGCGCCGCCCACCCGTACGAGGAGGTCGCGTTCGACGTGTTCGAGATGGCGACGTTCCCCGGACCCCGCGGACTCGGGCGGGTCGGGGAGCTCGCCGAGCCGCTGTCGCTGCGCGACTTCACCGACCGGGTGGCGGACGCGCTGCCCGCCACGACGTGGGGTGTACGGGCCGCGGGCGACCCCGAAGCCACGATCCGCACCGTCGCGGTGTGCGGCGGCTCCGGCGACTCGTACCTGGACGCCGTCTCCCGACTCGGCGTGGACGCCTACGTCACCGCCGATCTGCGACACCACCCGGCGGACGAGCACCTGCGCGCCGGAGGTCCGGCCCTGATCGACGTCGCGCACTGGGCGAGCGAGCAGCCGTGGTGTGACCAGGCCAAGGGCGTCCTCGACACCGCGTTCGGCCGCACACCGGAATGGCAGGTTCGGGTGTCGGCCGTACGGACCGATCCGTGGTCGGTCAGCGCGTCGCCGTCGTAGCGCCGTCCGGCCGAAACCCGTGATCCGCCGGGGTACGGTTGACACCCAGCAATCTGCACACCAGAACCCTTCACAGAAGACAGCAGGAGTTACCACGCGTGAACGTCGAACCACAGGTGCAGTCCAAGCTTCTCGACCTCGCCGGCGTCGATGCGGAGCTGTCGAGGATCGCCCACCGACGCACCGCGCTTCCGGAGCGCCAGGAAGTCGAGCGGCTCGAGGCGGAGCGCGTCACCCGTAAGGACGCGGCAGTGGCCGTCGAAATCGTCCTCGACGATCTCGACCGCGACATCCGCAAGCTCGAAGGTGAGGTCGACGCCGTCCGTCAGCGCGAGGACCGCGACCGCACGCTGCTCCAGAGCGGAACGGTCGGATCGAAGCAGCTCACCGAACTCGAACACGAACTCGGCAGCCTCGTCCGCCGTCAGGGACTGCTCGAGGACGAATTGCTCGAGGTGATGGAACGGCGCGAGGCGTCGCAGTCCGACCACGACCACGCCGGTGCGCAGCTGTCGCAGATCGAGGAAGACCTCATCGACGCCGGCCGCCGCCGGGACGACGCCGTCGCGGATCTGGACGCCGCCGAGCAGCGCTGCATCCGCGACCGCACGGCGCTGGCCGACCAGTTTCCCGCCGACCTGATCGCCGTCTACGAGAAGCAGCGCAGCCAGAACGGTGTCGGAGCGGCACTGCTGCAGGCCCGGCGCTGCGGAGCGTGCCGCATCGAACTCGACCGCGGCGAGATCTCCCGCATCACCGCCTCGGCGCCCGACGTCGTCGTGCGCTGCTCCGAATGCGGCGCGATCCTGGTGCGCACCAAGGAGTCGGGTCTGTGAGTGCCGGTCGGGTCGTCGTCGAGGCAGACGGTGGTTCGCGCGGCAATCCCGGGCCGGCCGGCTACGGCGCCGTGGTGTTCGACGCCGCCAACGGCACCGTTCTCGCGGAACGCAAGGAAAGCCTCGGGATCGCCACCAACAACGTCGCCGAGTACCGGGGCCTGATCGCCGGTCTCGACGCCGCCGCCGAACTCGGCGCATCCGAGGTGGACGTGCGGATGGACTCCAAACTGGTGGTCGAGCAGATGTCCGGGCGCTGGAAGGTCAAGCACCCGGACATGATTCCGCTGCAGCGCCAGGCGTCCACACTCGCCCGGAAATTCGATTCTGTGACGTACACCTGGATTCCGCGGGCGGAGAACGCGCACGCCGACCGCCTCGCCAACGAAGCCATGGACGCCGCCGCCGGCAATGCCGACGTCGAACCGGAACCGGCTGCCGTCCCGTCGGAGAAGACCACCCCCGCGGCACCGGGCTGGATGGACACGACGGGCGCCCCGACCCGGATGCTGCTGCTCCGGCACGGGCAGACCGCGCTGTCCGTCGACCGGCGGTACTCGGGTCGCGGGAACCCGGCCCTCACCGAGGTCGGTCAGGCCCAGGCGAACGGCGCGGCCGCCCGCTTCGCGGGCAACAACGGAATCGCGGCCGTGGTGTCGTCCCCGCTGGGGCGCGCGCAGCAGACCGCGACGGCGGCGGCGAAGGTGCTCGGACTCCCGGTCACCGTGCACGAGGGCCTCACCGAAACCGACTTCGGCGAGTGGGAGGGCCTCACGTTCCGGGAAGCTGCCGAGCGCGACCCCGAACTGCACCGCAAGTGGTTGTCGGACACGTCGGTGTGCCCGCCCGCGGGGGAGAGCTTCGACGAGGTGCGGGAGCGCATCCTGAAGGTCCGCGACGACCTCACCGCCTCCTACGCCGGCTCCACGATCCTCGTGGTCACCCACGTGACCCCCATCAAGACCCTGTTGCAGTTGGCGCTCGACGCGGGACCCTCGCTGCTGTACCGGCTGCATCTGGATCTGGCGTCGCTGAGCATCGCCGAGTTCTATCCCGACGGCGGCTCGTCCGTCCGCCTGGTCAACGACACCTCCCACCTGTGAGTACTTGTTAACCGCCCGCGGTTAACAAGTACTCACAGGCCCAGAGGGCAACGACCGCGGCGAGCAGGGTCAACGGCGTGGTCACCAGCGCGAGAACCGTGAACGTCCGGAGATCCGCGGGAGATCCGGCTCGCGCGGCCACGCGCCGCCACAGCATGATCGCGAGCGACCCCACGTAGGTGAGGTTGGGGCCGAGGTTCACACCGAGCAGCATCGCCAGCACGAGTCCCGTCGGAGCGTGCGGTCCGAGCGCTGCCAGCAGGAGCAGCGTGGCGGGCAGATTGTTCACCAGGTTCGCCGCGACCGCGGCGACGACGGCCATCGTGAGCAGCGCCGTGAACGACGTGTCGGTCGGCAGCCGCCCGGCGATCCATTCGCCGATCGGACCGTTCGCCACCCCGGCCACGACGACGCCGAGGATCAGGACGAACGCGCAGAACCACACATCGATCGAATACACGATCCGTCTCACGCTGGTCCGGCCGTCGCGCAGGGCGACGACGCCCAGCACGATCGCCCCCGCCGCGGCCACCCACGCCGGTGCGACCCCGACGAAGCCGGACACCGCGAACCCCAGGAGTGTGGCCGCGATGATCGACAGTGCGGCGACCGGCGCCTGCGGATCACGTTTCGGCTCCGGCTCGGCTTCGGGCCGGACGAGGTGACGCCGGAAGAACACGCGGAACAGGATCAGTTCGACGACGATCGCCACCGCCCACGGCAGGGCCATCACGGCCGTGAAATGCAGGAAGGTCAACCCGGTCGCCGAGAACGCGATGAGGTTCGTCAGGTTGGACACGGGCAGCAGGGTCGACGCGGTGTTCGACAGGTGAGCCGTGGCGTACGAGTGGGGGCGCGGATCCATTCGCAGGGAGCGGGCCGTGGCGATCACCGCCGGTGTCAGCAGGACCACCGTGGCATCGAGACTCAGCACCGCGGTGGTCAACGCCGCCGCTCCGAACACGAGTGTCAGCAACCTCTTCGGATCCCCCCGCGCCCCGCGCCGCAACCGGCCCGCGATCCAGGTGAACACCCCCATGGCGTCCGCGAGGTGCGCAAGCACGAGGATCGCCGCCAGGAACCCGACGGTCGGGGCCATCTCCGACACTTCGTCCCAGGCCTCCGACGGCGTCACCAGGCCGGTGGCCAGGACGACGACCGCAGCCGGTGCGGCCGCGACGATCTCGGGCAGCCTGCGTGGGCGTACGACGGCGAAGACGAGGACTCCGGCGACGAGCGCCACCGCCAGAACTGTCACCGAGGGGTCACTTCAGGAGCTTGTGGAGGGTGCGCAGATTCCGGGTCGTGGTGAACGCCTTGAGCTTGGGAGCGCCCGTGCTCTTGCCGAACCTGCTCTTGAGCGTCATGCCCCGTTCGACTTCCCAGTACAGGACGCCGTCGCCGGCCTGCACCCGTTCGACCTCCGGATCCAGCTCGTCCTGGATGCTCAGAAGTGTGTCCAGGACCTCGCGTTCGGGCGTCACCAGCACGTACGGGTGCCATCCTTCTCGCTCGGGGTCGAACGGGTAGTCGTCGACGATCTTCCGGACCGTGTCGAGGTCGAGGACGAAAACCCAGGCTTCGTAGTGGAATTCGGCACGCAGCCCGGCTTCGATCTCACTCTTCAGTGCGGGGACGTCGTCACGGTCGGAGTCGAAGAGCACGTTGCCCGACGCGAGAACGGTCTTCACGTTCTCGAATCCCAGATCGACGAAGGTGCTGCGGAGGTCGGCCATCTTGATGTTGATGCCGCCCACGTTGATACCGCGCAGGAGGGCGGCGTATCGGGTCATGAACAGACCATAGTGCGGCGGCATGACACGTTCGCACGGACTGTAGGCTGATCGGGCGGACGAGTTGGCCGGGCGACCGCGGCACAGGGAACCAGCACTTCAGTGCACAGGCCCTGAGTCGAGGAAAGTCCGGACTCCACAGAGCAGGGCGGTTGTTAACGGCAACCCGAGGTGACTCGCGGGACAGTGCCACAGAAAACAGACCGCCGACGCCACATCCTCCGGGGTGCGGCGTCGGTCAGGGTGAAACGGTGCGGTAAGAGCGCACCAGCACCCCGGGTGACCGGGGTGGCTAGGTAAACCCCGCCCGGAGCAAGGTTGAAGGCCGCACCGTTTCCTCCGGGATCCCGGTGCGGCTGCGCAGGTGTTCGAGGGCTGCTCGCCCGAGCCTGCGGGTGAACCGCTCGAGGTACCCGGCGACGGTGTGCCCAGATGGATGGTCGCCACCCGGCGCTTCGGCGCTCGGGGACAGGATCCGGCTTACACGCCAACTCGTCCGCTTCACTCGTGCGCCGGTCGGCGAGGTCGGGAACCCGACTGGCGAGTAACAAACAGACCGGTTAGCATCTTTCCCGCATCGGCCCGACCGACCCGAATCGGGGTCGATGTCGGGGCCCGTCGCCCACGACCGTGGGCGATGGGGCCCCACTATCGGGGGCAATAGATGTTACTCGTGATAGCGGTAACATCTGTCCATGGACTTGCCCCACGACATCGCCGGCTCCGGCCCCACCCTGGTACTCGTGCACGGGGTGGTGCATCGCCGGCAGGCCTGGAACGCCCTCCTGGACCAGTTGACGCCCTACCGCCGGGTGGTCACCGTCGACCTTCCGGGGCACGGAGAATCGGCCGCACTCGAAGACGGCCCGGACATGATGGATCAACTCCTCGAGGAACTGAGCGGGTTCGTCCGCTCGGTGACGCCGGCCGGGGAACGCCCGCACGTCGCGGGGAACTCGCTCGGAGGCTGGCTGTCCCTCGCTCTCGCGGCCCGGGGCGAGGTAGCCTCGGCCACGGCCCTCTCACCGGCCGGCTTCTTCGTCAACCACGCCGACCAGGCACGCACCATCTACACGTTCCGTGCCCTGCGCGGACTCGCCCGGGCGATGGGTCCGAACGCTCCGAAGGCTCTGCGATACAAGGCTGTCCGCTATCCCTCGCTCGCCGCCTTCTTTGCCCGGCCCAGCCGGGTACCGTACGAGGACGCCGTGATCGACACGCACTCGCTCACCACGAACGCACTGGTCGACAAGGGGATGACAGCCAAGTTCGATCTCCCGCCGGTCGTCGACGCGACGGTTCCCGTCACCGTGGCATGGGGGCGGCGCGACCTGATTCTGCCGGTGTATCAGGCACGACGCGTGCGCCGATTCTTCCCGCAGGCGCGGATACTGGTCCTGCCCGGCATCGGGCACGTCCCGATGACCGACGACCCGAATCTGATCGGCACGATTCTGCTCGGCGGCAGTTCGGCGAATGCCGGCGACTCCCGGAACTGACCTCGGCCCTACCGCGCTTCGGCGACGACGACGGCGCCGAAACCGAACAGGACCGTTCCGGTGATCCGATCCAGGACCCGTCGCACCGACGGCTTCTCCAGCGTGGTGCGCGCCCGGGTCAGCAGGAGGCTGTACGCGCCGAGCCAGGCGATCCCGAGGAGCCCGTGAACCAGCACGAGCAACGCCAGGGTCGGGGCGGTCGGCCACCCGGGCGGAACGAGTTGCGGGAGCAGGCCGGTGTAGAACACCGCGATCTTGGGGTTCAGGAGGTTCGTCAGGAACCCGGCCCGCCAATTCGATCCCGGCGACGGAACGGGTGCCGGTTCGGCCGCGGCGGTGCGTTGTCGCGACCGGCTGCGCCAGAGGGTGGAGAGTCCCAGATACACCAGGTACATCCCGCCGACGATCTTCACGACGGTGTACGCCTCCGCGGAGGCGGCGAGCACCGCTCCGAGCCCGACGACGGTCAGCGCGCCCCACACCATCAATCCGGCGACCACACCGAATGTCGCCCGCAGCGCGGCGCCCCGTCCACCGGACAGTCCGGCGCGCGTCACCACCGCCATGTCCGGGCCGGGAATGACGGTCAGGAGCCCGAGCACTGCGAACGCGGTCACCACGACACCGATCATGGGGTCAGTATGTCGGGCGCGCTCAGCGCAGTGAAATCCACACCTGCGACTTGCCGAGCACCGCGTGTCCGTCGAACGTCACCGTCAGGTCGATCCGCGCGGTGCCCGCGGCCTCGTCGACCTGAGCGGCCTTCGCGACGACCTCGACGACCGCACCCTCGTCCGGGGCGACGATCACCGGCTTGGTGAAGCGGGCGCGGTATCCGGTGATGCGTGCCGGGTCGCCGAGCCAGTCGACGACGCACTGCGTCGCCAGTCCCAGCGTCAGCATGCCGTGCGCCAGCACACCCGGCAGTCCCACGGCGTCCGCGACGTCGTCCCGGTAGTGAATGGAGTTGAAGTCACCGGACGCCCCGGCATAGCGGACCAGGGATTCGCGGGTCACGTGGTATCGGGATTTGGCGACGGTGTCGCCGAGCATGATTCGCCCCGGGGACGTCATTCCTCCCCCCTGACGAACAGGGTCGACGTCATGGTGCTCACGTGATCGCCTGTGGCGTCGAGGATCTCGATGTCGGCGACGAGCAGCGTGTGCGGACCGCGCGACGTCACGTTCGTGACGGTGAGTACCGCGGAGAGTTCGTCGCCCGCGATGACCGGGCGGACGGACGTGGCGTGTTCGGTGCTGTGCACCAGGTTGACCGGCTCGATTCCCGACGTCGGATCCGCGACGAGTTGCGCCAGTGCACGTTCCTGCACGATGACGGGAAAAGTGGGCGGGGCAACGAGATCGGTGTGACCGGCGGCGCGGGCACTGTCGACGTCGAACGACGTCGGGTTGGTGGCGAAGACGGCGCGGGCGAATTCCCTGATCTTCTCGCGGCCGACGAGGTAGGGCTCGGTCGGTGGGTAGACACGACCCTCGATCGCTGGATTCACTGCCATCAGGTCAGCCTAGAGACGTGCAGTCCCCTGGGCAGGGCGAAGCGTTCGGAGAAACGTCACGAATGTGTCGCGGGCGTGCCTGCCCCTTCACGGCGAAGCCCCCGCCGGACGTGTCCGGGCGGGGGCTTCGAGGTATCGACTGATCGATAGCCGTCAGACGGGATCGACCATCAGCAGTTGGGCCCAATAGGTGGCGCCTTCGGCACCGAGGTAGGGAAGTAGCTGATCAAAAATGATCGTTGACATGCTCGCTCCATTCTCTGTTCGGGCACTGCGCCGGGAAGGCGAGCCATCGGCACCGCACTGACCGGCGCCGGGGACCGTATCACCGGACAGGTCTCCGAGGGTAACAGTCTGAGCGTGATCCACAACCCCACACGTCCCACCGGTGCCACACTGAGGGAATGACTGACGAAGATCATCTCTGGTACTACAACGTCGACGACGGCACGGTCACGCAGGGGAAGGCGGCATCGTCGATGTCCCGGATGGGGCCGTACCCCGATCGCGCGTCCGCCGAGAAGGCGCTGCAGATCGCCGCCGAGCGGAACAAGGCGGCGGACAGGGCAGACGAGGAGTGGAACAACTAGCGTTGCGGAAAGGGTGTGCGTGAGGTGCCGATGAGTCGTTTCCTTGCGCGCGGAATCGATTTCGGCACCGTGCGCACCGAATTCCACCTGCCGGAGGGGTATCCGCCAGCGGCGGTCGCGCAGGCGCGGGCGGCGTCCGACCGGTACGCGTCCGAGCGGGAGGACCGCACCGATCTCGCGTTCGTCACCATCGATCCGCCCGATTCCCTGGATCTCGATCAGGCGCTGCATCTGGAGCGGACACCCGACGGATTCGTCCTGCACTACGCGATCGCGGACGTCGGCGCCGTCGTGGAGCCCGGTGGGGTGCTCGACGTGGAGACCCGCAAACGCGGGCAGACGTTCTACCTTCCCGACGGCAAGGTTCCGTTGCACCCGCAGGAACTCTCCGAAGGATCCGCGAGTCTCCTCCCGGACGAGGATCGCCCGGCGGTGGTGTGGCGGATCGAACTGGACGAATCGGCCGAACCGGTGTCCTGCACGGTGTCCCGTGCCACGGTCCGTTCCGTGGCGCGGCTGGACTACGCCGGTGTGCAGGCCGATGCGGAGGCGGGGCGACTGCATCCGTCGATCGCGTCGCTGCCGGAGTTCGGCCGGCTCCGCACCGCGGCGGCGGTGGCGCGCGGCGCGATCGAACTCCGTCTCCCCGAGCAGGAAGTGGTGCCGGACGGGGACGGCTGGCGCGTCGACCTCGCGCCTCGCACCGAGGCGGACGACTGGAACGCCGAGGTTTCGCTCCTCACCGGAATGTGCGCCGCGGCCATGATGCTCGACGCGAAGGTCGGGTTGCTCCGCACGCTGCCGCCCGCCGGGCCGGACGCGGTCGAGGCGCTGCGACGCACGGCGTCGGCGTTGGGGATCGACTGGCCGGAGAGCGTCGGTGTCGGGGAACTCCTGGCGCGGCTCGACCCGAATTCGGCGTCGACGCTGGTGCTGATGACCGAGGCGCCGTCACTGCTGCGGGGGGCGGATTACGCGGCGTTCGACGGCGCCCTGCCCGAATTGACCACGCACGCTGCCATCGGTGCCCCGTACGCCCACGTGACCGCGCCGCTGCGCCGGCTCTCGGACCGGTATTCCACGGAGGTGTGCCTCGCCGTCACCGCCGGAATGCCGGTGCCGTCCTGGGCGCGGGAAGCGCTGGGCTCGATGCCCGAGATCATGGTCGGCTCGGATTCCCTCGCGAGCAAGATCGACCGTGCCTGCATCGACCTCACCGAAGCGACCGTGCTCGCCGACCGGGTGGGGGAGACGTTCGACGCGACCGTGCTGCGGTCACGGAACGGCAAGCGCACCGCGGACGTGTTCGTCCCGTCCGTGTCCGTGATGGCGAAATGCGTGGGCGACCCGGCCGAGGGCGAACAGGTGAAGATCAGGCTCGTGTCCGCCGACGTCGCGAAGCGGACCGTCGAGTTCGGTTACCCCGCATAGCGGGTCAGTCGCGGAACCGGTCCGTTGCCTCGACGAGGTGATGCACGATGCCCGGTTCCATCGCGGAGTGTCCCGCATCGTCGACGATCTCGAGCCGCGAATCCGGCCAGGCCCGGTGCAGCGCCAACGCACTGGTCGCGGGGCACACCACGTCGTAGCGGCCCTGCACGATCACGCCCGGAATGCCGTCCAGTGCGGCGGCGTCCCGGAGAAGCTGACCCTCGTCCAGGAACCCGCGGTTGTGGAAGTAGTGGTTCTCGATGCGGGCGAAGGCCAGCGCGAACCTCGGCTGGGACGTCTCCACCACCCGTTCCGGTTTGGGGAGCAGTGAACTCGTCGCACCCTCCCACGTGGACCACGCGACCGCGGCCCGCGTCGCGACGTCGGGATCGTCGGAGTGCAGGAGCCGGTGGTAGGCCTCGACGAGGTCGCCACCCCGCTCCGATTCCGGCACCGGCGCCAGGAACTCCTCCCACAGTTCGGGGAACAGGTGTCCGGCGCCGCCGTTGTAGTACCAGTCGATCTCGCTGCGGCGCAGCAGGAAGATCCCCCGCAGCACCAGCTCGGTGACCCGGTCGGGATGCTTCTGGGCGTAGGCGAGAGCCAGTGTGGAGCCCCACGACCCGCCGAAGACCTGCCACCGGTCGATGCCGAGATGGGTGCGCAGCAACTCCACATCGCCGAGGAGACGGTCGGTGGTGTTGACCGACAGATCCGCCCCATCGGCGACGTGGGGTGTGGAACGACCGCATCCGCGCTGGTCGAGCAGTACGATCCGGTACACCTGCGGGTCGAAGAACTGTCGTTGCGCAGGATCGGTGCCGCCCCCGGGCCCGCCGTGGAGGAACACCACCGGCTTCCCGTCGGGGTTGCCGCTCTGCTCCCAGTACATCTGCTGTCCGTCGCCGACGTCCAGATGCCCGAACTGGTACGGCTCGAGCGGCGGGTACAAGGTGCGCAGCTGGGTCACGTCGGCCTCAGAACCCGATCAGGCCGGACGCCAGATCGGGGATCTCCAGCGCGGTTACCGCCTCCTGCCGGATGCCGGGGCAGGCCGCCGTCGTGATCACGTCGATCCGGCCCCGGTCCTGCAGGAAATCGAGCGCGTCGAGGTTGTTCTGCGCGATCCAGGTGCCGACGAGACCGTTCAACCCGGTCTTGCCGATGGTCGGGGTGTAGGTGCGCCAGCTCTGCAACTGACCTTCGAGGTCGGTGCACAGCTGGGCGGCCTGCGCCTCGGTGACGCCACCTGGCACGAGGGCGGTGCCGGGAACCACCGTGGTGGCCGGTGCCGGGGGTGCGGTGCTTCCGGGGGCGGGTGCGGGGCCGGGGCCGGCGCACCCCGTGACGACCGCCGCGGCCGCCACCGTCCCGGCCGCCATCACGGCCAGGCGGTGACGCCGTCCGGTGCCGTGCACGTGTCGCTGTCCCATGAACATCCCCTCGAGTGTGTGCCGGCCCGGTGAGTCGAGGACGACCTAGAAGCTGTGCTCTTCCGCCGGGAACGTTCCGGCGCGTACCTCGGTCGCGTATGCGGCGGCCGCGTCACGCAACTCGTCACCGACGTTACCGAAGCGCTTGACGAACTTCGCCGTCTTGCCGCTGGTGTAGCCGGCCATGTCCTGCCACACGAGGACCTGGGCGTCACACTCGACGCCCGCTCCGATGCCCACGGTGGGGATGGTGAGCTTGCGGGTGACCTGGCCTGCGATCTCGGCGGGCACCATCTCCATGACGACGGAGAACGCGCCGGCCTCCTGCACGGCGATCGCGTCGGCGACCAACTGCTCGGCGGCGTCACCGCGGCCCTGCACGCGGAAACCGCCGAGCGAGTTCACGCTCTGCGGGGTGAACCCGACGTGGGCCATGACGGGGATGCCTGCCGCGGTGATGGCGGCGATCTGCGGCGCGACGCGCTCGCCGCCCTCGAGCTTGACCGCGTGCGCCAGCCCCTCCTTCATGAACCGGGTCGCGGACGCGAGGGCCTGCTCCGGGGAGCTTTCGTAGCTGCCGAACGGGAGATCCGCCACCACGAGAGCGTGCGGCGCACCGCGGACGACGCCGCGAACGAGGGGGAGGAGTTCGTCGATCGTGACCGGGACGGTGGTCTCGTATCCGTAGACGACGTTGGCGGCCGAATCGCCGACGAGGAGAACGGGAATCCCGGCTTCCTCGAAGATGCGGGCGCTGGAGTAGTCGTAGGCGGTGAGCATCGCCCAGCGTTCACCCTCGGCCTTCATGGCCTGCAGGTGGTGGGTTCGGGTCTTGCGCTTGGGAACGTCGTGCGATGGTGCTGATCCGTAGAGCCGATCTTCTGACGTGCTCGCGGACGACTTGCTATCGGACATCGTTGTCCCTTTCTGGCCTCGAGGCCCTTGACGGGTCCCCGGGTGCGGGTGATGACGCCTACAGTCTGCCACCGGCCCGCGGGGGAGCGAAGGGCTCGCGCGGGTGCGATAGGTCACACCCCCTGACTGTCCTCTGACCTGCGGGAAGGACTGCCGGCGTGGAACCCCTGGCACGATCGTCCTATGTCGAAGAGTGCTCGGGTACCGGCCGCGTTCGCGGGGTGCATCGCCGTCGTCCTTGTCGTCGCAGGCTGTGCGGGAGGCGGTCGGGACGCCGGTGAGGCCGTCGCCGAACCGTCGGCGGCCGCGGCGGCTCCGGCCGGACCGATCCCGGCGGGGCTCGAGGAGTTCTACACGCAGCAGGTGCAGTGGGGTTCGTGCGAGGGGTACAGCACGGACGGGTCTCCACTCGGCGACACTCTCGACTGCGCGAAGGTGACCGTGCCGAACGACTACGCGAACCCCGGGGGCGCCACCGCTCAGATCGCCGTGTCCCGGTCGAAGGCGACCGGCGACAAGGTCGGATCGCTGCTCGTGAACCCCGGTGGCCCGGGGGCGTCGGGGATCGGGCTGGCGTCCGTGGCCGACGGCACCGAGATCGCGGAGCGGTTCGACGTCATCGGTTTCGATCCGCGCGGCGTCGGCGCGTCCACCCCGCAGGTGACCTGCCTGACCCCGCCGGAGGTGGACGCGAGACGCAAGGACGACGACGTCGACATGAGTCCCGCCGGAATCGCACAGACGGAGGCCGAGAACCGCGAGTACGCGGACAAGTGCGCGGAGCGGACCGGTGTCGACGTCCTCGCGCACGTCGGCACGTACGACGTGGTGCGGGACATGGACGTCATCCGGGCGGTGCTCGGTGACGAGAAGCTCAACTACCTCGGCTACTCGTACGGCACCCGGCTCGGCTCGACGTACGCGGAGACGTTCCCGGGCAACGTGCGCGCGATGGTCCTCGACGGTGCCCTCGATCCCGAGCAGGACCCGACGGAGGAAGTGATCCTGCAGGCGGCCGGATTCCAGTCCGCGTTCGACGCGTTCGCCGCGGACTGCATGCAGCAGCCGGACTGCCCGCTGGGCACCGACCCGGCGCAGGCGAACGCGAGGTTCCGGGCGCTCGTCGACCCGCTGATCGACAAGCCGGCCGCGACCACCGACCCGCGCGGACTCAGCTACACCGATGCGATCACCGGCGTCCAGCAGGCCCTGTACTCGCCGAATCTGTGGGGCCCGCTCCGCGGCGGTCTGGAGAGCTTGCAGACGGGGACCGGTGATTCGCTGCTGATGCTGGCCGATCTGTACGAGGGGCGCGCCGACGACGGCACGTACTCGAATCTCAACGACGCCTTCAACTCGATCCGCTGCATGGACGATCCGCCGGTCACCGACCGCGTGGTCGTCGGGGAGGCGGATGTGCGGTACCGCCAGGCGGCGCCCTTCCTCGACGACGGCCGGGGAACCGGCAGTGCGCCGCTGGACGTCTGCGCGTTCTGGCCCGCGCCGAACACGGGCGCGCCGCACACGGTGTCGGCGCCCGGGATCCCGCCGGTCGTCGTCGTGTCGACGACCGAGGATCCGGCGACGCCGTACCAGGCGGGCGTGGATCTGGCGAAGCAGATGAACGGCTCGCTCGTCACGTACCGGGGCACTCAGCACACCGTCGTTCTCGACGGCGAGGCGTGCGTCGACGACGCCGTTTCGGACTATCTGGTCGACCTCGCGGCGCCGGCTGCGGACCTGACGTGCTGACCCACGCCTGTGACGGGATCGACCGAGGTGCCCGCACGCTGGCACGATGCGGATTCCGGCAGAGTCGAATCAACGAAGTAACACAGATTTAACGAACTTTGCTTACTCTCGCGGACATGGATCGCCAAAAGGAATTCGTGCTTCGCACCCTCGAAGAGCGCGACATTCGGTTCGTCCGATTGTGGTTCACGGACGTTCTCGGATACCTGAAATCGGTGGCGATCGCCCCCGCGGAACTGGAAGGTGCCTTCGAGGAGGGCATCGGCTTCGACGGATCCGCGATCGAAGGCTTCTCCCGGGTGTCCGAGGCGGACACGGTCGCAAAGCCGGACGCGTCCACGTTCCAGGTGCTGCCGTGGAGTTCGAGCAAGGGGCATCAGCACTCCGCCCGCATGTTCTGCGACATCGCCATGCCCGACGGTTCGCCCTCCTGGGCGGATTCGCGGCACGTGCTGCGCCGTCAACTGAACAAGGCGAGCGATCTGGGCTTCAGCTGCTACGTGCACCCCGAGATCGAGTTCTTCCTCCTCGAGAACGGGCCGATCGACGGCACGCCGCCGAAGCCCGCCGACTCCGGCGGCTACTTCGACCAGGCAGTCCACGACTCCGCTCCCAACTTCCGCCGGCACGCCATCGACGCACTCGAATCGATGGGCATCTCCGTCGAGTTCAGCCACCACGAAGCGGCCCCCGGCCAGCAGGAGATCGACCTGCGGTACGCGGACGCCCTCTCGATGGCCGACAACGTGATGACGTTCCGCTACGTCGTCAAGGAGGTCGCGATCGCCGAGGGCGTGCGCGCCACGTTCATGCCGAAGCCGTTCAGCGATCAGGCCGGCTCGGCGATGCACACCCACATGAGCCTGTTCGAGGGCGACACCAACGCCTTCCACAACCCGGACGATCCGATGCAGTTGTCGGAGACCGGTAAGGCGTTCATCGCCGGCATCCTCGAGCACGCCAACGAGATCAGCGCCGTCACCAACCAGTGGGTGAACTCCTACAAGCGGCTGATCCACGGTGGCGAGGCCCCGACCGCCGCGTCCTGGGGTCCCTCCAACCGGTCGGCGCTGGTCCGCGTCCCGATGTACACGCCGAACAAGGCGTCGTCGCGTCGCGTCGAGATCCGCAGCCCAGATTCGGCCTGCAACCCGTACCTGACGTTCGCGGTGCTCCTCGCCGCGGGTCTACGCGGAATCGAGAAGGGCTACGAACTTCCGCCGGAGGCCGAGGACGACGTGTGGGCGTTGACGTCGGCCGAGCGCCGCGCCATGGGCTACCGGGAACTGCCCGGCAACCTCGACGGCGCGCTGCGCGAGATGGAGAAGTCGGAGTTGGTGGCCGAAGCACTCGGCGAGCACGTGTTCGACTTCTTCCTGCGCAACAAGCGTCGCGAGTGGGAGGAGTACCGGAGCCACGTGACGCCGTTCGAACTCAAGACGTATCTGGGGTTGTGAGCAAGAGCATGGTGAAGCCTCCGGCAGCGCGTTCTGCCGTTCCCGGTCCGGGTCGTCTGGGTCTCGTCGAGCCGACCGCTCCTTCCGAACTCCGCGATCTGGGGTGGGTCGGTGAAGACAGCATCGAACTGCTCTGGTCGTTGTCGCGGGCCGCGAACGCCGACCTCGCCCTCCGCACCCTGGTGCGCCTGAAGGACGGGCTCGGCGAGGACTGGGCCGAACTCGATGCGGCGCTCCGTACCGACAAGGGCCTGCGTGGCCGGCTGTTCGGTCTGTTCGGTGCGTCCAGCGCGTTCGGCGACCATCTGGTCGCGGATCCCGCGTCGTGGAAGATCCTCGCCGGCGACGTCCGGCTCCCGTCGAAGAGCGAGGCGACCGCCACGATGATGGCCTCGGTCGGGGCCGAACCCGAGGAAGGCACTCACCGGGATGCCAACCTCTACCGGGCGAAGGTCACCGGACCCGATGCCATCGCGGCGCTGCGCAAGACATACCGCGACGAGCTGATGTTGCTCGCCGCCGTCGACCTCGCGGCGACTGTCGAGAACGAACCAGTACTTCCGTACCAGACGGTCGGGCATCAGCTGTCCGATCTGGCGGACGCCGCGCTGAACGCCGCCCTCGCGGTGGCCGTCGCAGCCGTGTGCCCGGACGCCCCCTGTCCCGTGCGGCTGGCCGTCATCGCCATGGGCAAGTGCGGTGCCCGCGAACTCAATTACGTCAGCGACGTGGACGTGGTCTTCGTCGCCGAACCCGCCGACGCCACCGCCAGCCGGATCGCGGGCGAGATGATGCGCATCGGCTCCTCCGCCTTCTTCGACGTGGACGCCGCGCTGCGGCCGGAGGGCAAACGCGGGGAACTCGTCCGCACCCTCGAATCCCACGTCGCATACTACAAGCGCTGGGCCAAGACCTGGGAGTTCCAGGCGCTGCTCAAGGCCCGCCCGATGATTGGCGACGCCGCGCTCGGACAGCAGTACGTCGACGCCCTCAGCCCGATGGTGTGGACCGCGTCGGAGCGTGAGGACTTCGTTCCCGAGGTGCAGGCGATGCGCCGCCGGGTCGAGGAGATGGTTCCGCCGGAACTCCGCGAACGCGAACTGAAACTGGGACGCGGAAGTCTGCGCGACGTCGAGTTCGCCGTCCAGCTCCTGCAACTCGTGCACGGGCGCGCGGACGAGGCCCTGCACGTCCAGAGCACCATCGACGCGCTGACCGCTCTCGCCGCCCGCGGCTACGTGGGTCGCGACGACGCCGCGAATCTCGCTGCGTCCTACGAGTTCCTGCGGTTGCTCGAGCATCGGCTGCAGTTGCAGAAGCTGCGGCGTACACACACCCTCCCACCCGCCGACGACGAGGAGGCGCTGCGCTGGCTGGCCCGGGCGGCGCACATGCGGCCGGACGGCAGCAAGGACGCGCTCGGCGTTCTCAACGCGGAGATCAAGCGCAACTCGCACCGCGTGCGGCGGCTGCACGCCAAGTTGTTCTACCGGCCGCTGCTCGAATCGGTGGCGCGCATCGACAAGGAGGCGCTGCGGCTGAGCCCGGACGCGGCCATCCGCCAGCTGGCGGCGCTGGGTTACACCGCCCCGGAGAACGCGCTCGGGCACCTCACCGCTCTGACCAGCGGCGCGTCCCGTAAGGGTCGCATCCAGGCGCTGCTGCTGCCGACCCTGCTCGAATCGCTCGCCGACACCCCGGATCCCGATGCGGGTCTGCTCGCGTACCGGCGGCTGTCGGACGCGATGACCGATCAGACCTGGTTCCTCCGGCTGCTGCGTGACGAGGCGTCGGTCGCCGAGCGGCTGATGACGGTGCTGGGATCCTCCGCCTACGTTCCCGACCTGCTGATCAAGGCGCCCGACGTCGTGCGCCTGTTCGCGGATTCGCCGGCCGGACCGCGACTGCTCGAGTCGAAGCCGGAGGACGTCGCGCGCGGCATCCTGACGGCGTCGGCACGCCACGACGACCCGGCCCGCGCGATCGCCGCGGCGCGGTCTCTGCGCCGCTACGAGCTGGCGCGTATCGCCTCCGCGGACATCCTCGGCATGCTCGACGTGCAGGGCGTGTGCAAGGCGCTGTCGTCCGTGTGGGCGGCGGTGCTCAATGCCGCCCTGG
Organism: Rhodococcus sp. IEGM 1305; assembly: GCF_030058635.1. NCBI lineage: Bacteria > Bacillati > Actinomycetota > Actinomycetes > Mycobacteriales > Nocardiaceae > Rhodococcus > Rhodococcus sp. IEGM 1305. Next base: position 237,278 of record NZ_JASHKX010000006.1, on the reverse strand, counting down.
CGGCGGTGACCAAGGCGAGCGAGAAGGAACTCGGCACGCCCGCTCCCGCGACGTTCACGGTGATCGGCATGGGCCGGCTCGGCGGCGGCGAGCTCGGCTACGGCTCCGACGCGGACGTGCTGTTCGTCTGCGAGCCGCGCGAGGGGATCGACGAGACCGTCGCCGTCAAGTGGGCCAACAGCATCGGCGACAAGGTGCGGGCCCTGCTCGGCGCGCCCAGCACCGATCCGCCGCTCGAGGTCGACACCGGCCTGCGCCCGGAGGGCCGCAGCGGCCCGATGGTGCGCACCCTGGCGTCCTACGAGGCCTACTACGCGCAGTGGGCGCAGGCCTGGGAGATCCAGGCGCTGCTGCGCGCGCATCACGTCGCGGGCGACGCCGATCTGGGGCTGCGCTTCCTGCACATGATCGACAAGACCCGCTACCCGGAGGGCGGGGTGTCGGAGCAGGCGGTCCGCGAGATCCGGCGCATCAAGGCGCGGGTCGACTCCGAGCGGTTGCCGCGCGGCGCCGACCCCGCGACACACACCAAGCTCGGGCGCGGCGGCCTCGCCGACATCGAATGGACCGTGCAGCTGATCCAGCTCCGGCACGCCCACGAGATCGAGTCGCTGCACAACACGTCGACGCTCGAGACGCTCGACGCGATCGGCGCGGCCGAGTTGCTCAGCGAGTCCGACGTCGAATTGCTCCGTGACGCATGGATCACCGCGACGAAGGCGCGCAACTGCCTCGTGCTCGTCCGCGGCAAGGCCACCGATCAGCTGCCCGGTTCGGGCCGGGTGCTGTCCGCGGTCGCGCAGATCGCCGGCTGGGGTGGCGGCGATGCGGGCGAGTTCCTCGACAACTACCTGCGGGTGACCCGGCGGGCCAAGGCTGTGGTGGAGAGAGTCTTCGGGGAGTGATCGCCACCTGGGGGGTGCGGGCACTGACGGCCCTCGGATGGCTCGCGGTGCTCGTCGGCGTGTTCGGTGTCGTGCTGAGATTCCTCGACGTCCAGAACCAGCGCCTGCTCGTGCTGGCCTCCGCGGCGCCGTACCTGATGGCCGTCGCCGCGGTCGGGGTGCTGTTGCTCGGAATCACCCGGCACTGGATCGGTTTCGGCGTGGCGCTGACGGTGGCCGCGGTGGCCACCCTGTCGCAGGGCCCGCTGTACGTCGCGAACAGTTCGGTGACGGCGTCCGGGCCGGAACTGACGGTGATGCAGGCCAACATCTGGCTCGGCAACGCGGACGCCGACTCCCTCGTCGGGCAGATCCGGGACCGCGACGTCGACGTGCTCACCGTCAACGAACTGACACCGGAGGCCGTCGACCGGTTGGTGGCCGCGGGAATCGAATCGACCCTGCCGTTCTCGTTCCTCATGCCCGGCAGCGGCGGCGAGGGAACCGGGATCTGGAGCCGGTACCCGCTGACCGACAAGGTCCACCACTCGGAATTCGTCCTGTCCGCGCTGTCGGCCCGGGTGGGACTTCCGGACGGTGCGAGCACGGCACTGTATGCGTTCCATCCCGTTCCGCCGTGGCCGTCGGATCCGTCGCTGTGGTCGCGCGAGATGGACCGCATCAAAGCCGTTCTCGACGCCGTCCCCGCCGACTCGGGACCCGTGATCGTCAGCGGCGACTTCAACTCCACCCGCGACCACGTGAAGTACCGCAACCTCGTGACCGGACGCTACCGCGATGCCGCCGACCAGGTGGGTGCCGGAATCCAGAACACCTATCCCGCCGACCGGCAGCCGTTGCCGCCGATGATCGCGATCGATCACATCGTCACGAGCGGAGCGCAGGCGCAGTCCGTGGAATCGGTGGTGCTGACGGGTTCGGATCATCGCGGCCTGATCGCGAAGATCGACCTCGGCAGCTGACCGTCACGGCAGCGTGACGAATCCCTTCTGCACCAGCCAGTCCCGGGCCACGTCCGCCGGTTCCTCGCCCTCGACGTCGACCCTCCGGTTCAGTTCGGTGATCTCCTCGTTGGTCAGTGCCGCGGAGATCGGGGCCATCACCTCCGCGACCTGCGGATGTGCCTCGGCGAAATCCTTGCGCATGGTGATCGCCGGGTTGTACTTCGGGAAGAACTGGCGATCGTCGTCCAGCAGCACCAGGTCGAGCGCGATGATGCGGCCGTCCGTCGTGAACACCTCGCCGAACTTGCACTGCGTTCCGTCGGCGGTGGCCTGATAGATGATGCCAGTCTGGAGGATCTGGCGGTTCGCGCGGGCGGGGTCGAAGCCGTATTTGGCGGCCATACCCGGGAACCCGTCCTGGCGGACGTTGAATTCGGTTTCGACGCAGGTCGTCGCGGCAGCGGGGTCGCGGTTGACCAGATCTGCGTACTCCGACAGGGTGGTGATCCCGGTTTCCTCGGCGGTCTGCCTGCTCATCGCGAGTGCGTACGTGTTGTTCATCGGGGCCGGATCGACCCACACCATGCCGTTGCTGTCGAGGTCCTCGTCGCGGACCGCCTCGAACTGCGCGGTCGGGTCCGGGATCGGAATCTCGTTGCCGAGGTAGTTGATCCACCCGGTCCCGGTGTACTCGTAGGTGACGTCGATCTGCCCGTCCAGCTGGGCGTCCCGGGTGCTGTTGGACCCCTGGATGTTGGTGAGGTCGCGCACCTCCGCGCCGGCGGCACTGAGCGCGAACTCGATGATGTACCCGAGGGTGACCTGCTCGGTGAAGTCTTTGGAACCGACGGTGATCTTGACGTCCTCGAGTTCGGGGACGGGCTGGATGCTGCCCGGTTCCACCGACAGTGGCAGGGCGCCACCGGATTCGAGGCCGCAGGACGCGGCGAGGACTCCGCAGAGTGTCACGGCCGTCGCGGCGATCGCCTTCCGGAGGTGGTTCATCAGCGCAGCCCCTTCGGGCCGAGGAACTCCTCGGCCAGGGCGCCGCACCAGTCGACGAGCAGCGCGAGCGCGACCGCGAGCACGGCTCCCACCACCAGGGTCACGTTGTCGCGCAACTTGTATCCGGTGTCGATGAGGATTCCTAGACCGCCGGCGCTGACGAGGAAACTGAGTGTCGCGGTGCCCACGGCGAGCACGAGCGACGTGCGCAGTCCCGCGAGGATGTACGGGACGGCGAGTGGGAACTCGACCTTCCGCAGGACGAGGCCGGCGGTCATGCCCTGTCCGCGCCCGGCGTCGATGACGGCGGGATCGACCTCCTGCAGACCCAGGATCGTGTTCCGGAGAACGGGCAGGAGAGAGTAGAACGCGATGGGGAGCACCCCGATCCAGAATCCGGTGGTCCCCGTCGCGAGGAAGAGAAGCACCAGGAGTCCGATGGCCGGTGCGGCCTGTCCGATGTTGGCGATTCCGAGGAAGATCGGTGCCAGCTTGGTGAACCCGGGCCGCGTGAGAAGGATCCCCAGCGGGACGGCGATGACGACGACGATCGCGACCACCGCGACCGTGATCAGCACGTGCTGCCACGTCAGGGTCGCGATGTTGGCGGCGTTGAGGCTGCCCTTCTGCGTGGCGGTGAGTTCGCGGTTGAAGGCCCAGGCGAGCACACCCGCCACCAGGATCACGACGATGATCGGCTGGACCAGCAAGCGGGCCCGCTCCGACCGCCGGGCGGCCGGTGCGGTGGGTTTCGTGGCGACGGCGGCCGTCATGACGGTGTGCCGCCCTCACTCGCCCCGTCCCGCTGCGGCTCGCTGGCCTCGTCGTCGTGCGCGTGTTCCTCACGCATCGCGGACAGGTGCGTCACCAGTGTGTCGATCGTGATCAGGCCGCGGTACTCGCCCCGCCGGCCGGTGACGATCGTCGACGCACTGCTCTCCGCGAGGAGCGCCTCGAGGGCGTCCTGCAGCGTCGACTGGGTCGACACCACCTCCTCGATCGGGTCGCCGATGTCGCGCAGCGACGTGGCGTTGGCCAGATGCCGCAACGACACCCAGCGGGTCGGGCGGTCCCGCGCGTCCAGGAGGACGCCCCACTTGATCCTGCGGGACGAGATCGCCGCCCGCAGATCGTCCACCGAGCCGTCCTCGTACGCGGTGGGGCAGTCGAGGAGTTCGACCTCTGCCACCCGGGTGAGCGTCAGCTGCTTCAGGGAGGCGTCCGCGCCGACGAACCCGGCCACCATGTCGTTGGCGGGATGGGCGAGGATCGCCTCCGGAGTGTCGTACTGCATGATGTGCGACTGGTTGCCCAGCACCGCGATCCGATCGCCCAGCTTGACCGCCTCGTTGAAATCGTGCGTCACGAAGACGATCGTCTTGCCGAGATCGGACTGCAGTCGCATCAATTCGTCCTGCAGCAGTCCGCGCGTGATCGGGTCGACGGCGCCGAACGGCTCGTCCATGAGCAGCACCGGGGGATCGGCGGCCAGCGCCCGCGCCACCCCGACGCGCTGCTGCTGACCGCCCGACAACTGCCGGGGGTAGCGCTCGCGGTAGAGGTCGGGTTCGAGTCCGACGAGGTCGAGCATCTCGTCGGTGCGGTCGGCGATCTTCTTCTTGTCCCAGCCGATCAGACCGGGGACCGTGCCCACGTTCTTCGCGATCGTGAGATGCGGGAACAGTCCGGCCTGCTGAATCGAGTAGCCGATGCCGCGCCGCAACTTGTCCGGGTCGATGGACAGGGCGTCCTTGCCGCCGATCGTGATCTTCCCCGACGTCGGTTCGATGAGCCGGTTGATCATGCGCATGGTGGTGGTCTTGCCGCAGCCGGACGGGCCGACGAGAACCACGATCTCGCCGGCGGGGATGCGCATCGACACGTTGTCGACTGCCGCCTTCTCCTGGCCCGGGTAGCTCTTGACGACGTCTTCGAGGACGATGTCCACTCCCGAGACGGTGCTTCCGTTGGTGTGCGGTGCGTCGAGGTCAGTCACGGATCCCCCTGGAGGTGGTGAGTCGGCCGATGACGGCGAGGATGCCGTCGAGTACGAGGGCGAGGATCACGATGAGAACGGTCCCCGTGAGGGCCTGCGGTATCGCTGTCGGGCTGCCGACGCGGGACAGTCCCGAGAAGATGAGGTTGCCGAGCCCGGGACCCTTGGCGTAGGCGGCGATCGCGAGGATGCCCATCAGCATCTGGGTGCTCACCCGCATGCCCGTCAAGATCGACGGCCAGGCGAGCGGGATTTCGATCCTGCTCAGCACCGTCGTGCGGCTCATTCCCACGCCCCGGGCCGCGTCGGTGATCGCGGGGTCGACGGAGGCGAGTCCGAGGATGGTGTTCCGGATGATCGGCAGCAGTGCGTACAGCACGAGAGCGGTGACGGTGGGGGCGACACCGAGTCCGAGGATCGGGATCAGCAGGCCGAGCAGGGCGAACGACGGGATGGTGAGGATCGTGCTCGCGAGTGCGGTGGCGATCGCGGAGCCGGCCGGGCTGCGGTACACGAGGATCCCGATCGCCACCGCGACGATCGTGGCGATCACCACCGACTGCACGACTGCGCTGACGTGCAGGAAGGAGTCGGTGAGCAGTTGCTGCTTCCGGGCGGAGACGAAGTCCCACAGTTGCTGCATGTCCAACCGTGAACACCTTTCTCCCGATGTGAAACAGACCTCGGTCCTTCACAGTGCTATGTACCCGAACATCGCGCAGGTGAATCGGAAACTCTGTTACGTGGTCGGGATCATGAACAGCAGGGTGCACACGGCGATCGACATCCCGAACAGCGCGATCATCACGGCGTAACCGAGGTTCCGCCGGCGGGGGGAGATCGCCGGGTCCATCCACCACCCGAACACCTTGAACGCCGCCGGAACGGCCCACCAGCCGAGGATCTGGGTGGTGACGAGGTTCCCGACGAACAGGGCGACGGCGATCGGAACCCCGTGCGCCTCGATGAACGGTGCGCTGACGAAATGGCCCCAGATCACCACCAGTGGATACAGCACCAGCAGGGCCAGGAGATTACTTCGGGCGACGGGCACCGGGGGCGGTTCGTCGCCGCCCGCGCCGCGGAACCAGAAGTCGAAACCGTAGCTCGCTTTTCGGATTCGGAGATTCTTGTTGAACTTCTCACCCTCCTTCAAGAGGGCGGCCCGCTCGGGTGAATCCATCCACGCCGCCAGATTGTCCTCGGTGTCGAAGCTCAGCACGATCGTCCAGTCCTCGGTGATCCCCTGCACCGGTCTCTCGACCTTGTGCCCCCGGAAACCCCGGAACCCCGCCTCGGCGGCGGAGATCTTGCGCTGCCAGTCCATGAACGCCGACTCGTCCTCGGGGTCGACGTGACAGGAGATGACCACCGACGTCGCCGACTGCTCCCGGGTCTGCTCGCCGGTGAGCAGGTGGACGTCCTCGTTGCCGATGAAGGCGTGCTTGATCTCCGCCACGAGTTCCGTCCGGAGGTCGCTGTCGAGCCACGCGCGGGCGTCCTCGATGCTGGCGAACCGCAGCACGTCCACCCAGTCGTCCTGCACGGGCGGCGACGGCGGCACGATGTCCTGATCGATGAAACCCGGAACTGTCCCGAGGGCCTCCGCCGCGCGTTTCTGCCACCGTGCGTAGTCGGCGTAACTCGCGTCGTCGATCCGGCGTTGGAAGATCACCGACACCGGGGACGCGGCAGGGCTGCGCGGGTGTGAATGCGGCACGTGAGGTCACCTCCGTTCTGGTCGTGGTGCGGGTGCGGCGGAGGGTGAACCCTGAGACCGCCGGGTGGACGTGGTGAGGAGCAGCAGGATCCCTGCTCCCGCGCCCAGGGTCAGGTACAGCCAGCCCAGCGGTGCCTGGCTGTTCTCCGGCAGCACTCCGGCGACGGCCATCGCCGCACTGACGACGAGATAGCAGGCCGCCGTGACGACACCGCCGATCAGTCCGAGGTTGCGCGTGAACAGTCCGAGGGCCAGCCCGTACATCTGCGGGCAGAGCACCCCGCATCCGGCGAGCGCGAGGCAGGCGCCGATCGTGATGGCCGGTGCGGTGACGACGGACAGCCCGGCCGTGACGGTGAGTACGAGTGCGCCCGACACGAACACCCACCACGCGCCGAACGCGAGCCGGCGGGTGCCGACCCGAACAGCCAGCGCACTGCAGGCGAGTTCGCCGAGGAGGTTCGCGCCGCCCACGACCAGCGCCACCGCACCGTAGGCGGCAGGGGAGAAGCCCAGGATCTGCTGGTACAGGAAGGGCGCGACGACACCGAAGACCATCTGAGCGGACGCCATCAATCCGAACACGAGCACGAACCCCACGAAGATGCGGTGGCGCAGGGCAGCACCCAGCACCCGCGCCGCGGCGCCGACGTCGACCGGTGCCCGCAGTTCCGGCGGAAGGGTCTCCGGCAGTCCCGCGACGACGAGGGGAACGGCGAGCGCCGCGAGAAGCGCGATCAGCCCGAACACCAGACGCCACGAGATGAACTGCACCAGTACCCCGCCCACGGCGGGTGCGAGAACGGGTGCCAGCCCCCACGCAGCCCCGAGGAGACCGGACACGGACGTGAGCCGGGCGCCGCGATAGCAGTCGGCGGCGATCGCGTAGGCGAGGACGAGGCACGCGCACCCACCGATACCCTGCACGGATCTCAGACCGAGCAGGAGTGTGATGTTCTGCACGATTGCGCATCCCACGCTGGTGACGACGAGGATCGCCAGGCAGGTCACCAGAGTTCGTTTGCGGCCCACCGCATCCGCGATCAGGCCGACCGGAATGAACGCCAGACTCATGCCCAGCATGTAGGCGGTCACCGTGTTCTGCACCACTGCGGCGGACGAGTCCAGATCGAGCACCATCTGCGGCAACGCCGGGGTGTAGATGTCGAGCGGGATCTGGCTGAGCGGAATCACCAGCAGCAGAATGACCACGACACGGCGCGGAACCGGCACACCGGACGGCGTCGTGGGCACTGACATCCCGCATCACCTGCTTCTCGACCCGAGGGGGCTGGAGAACGGAGCAAGTATCCCGAAAGGTTTCGACCGCAAGTCCGCAACGGTCCGTGTGGTCGGTTCCCTGGATCATACGACGCGGCCTGCGGCGCTCGGGCAGGTTCCGGACCGGTCGGCAGGGGACCGACGCACCACACGACGGGGGCCGGCGTCCGTCGTAGGCTGAATCTCCCATGTGACGGACAGGAGACTCAGGTGGCCGAGACGGCGCTGACGGAGACCACGGTGGCCGAGGTGATGGCCGAGCTGGCCGAGCTCGAGGACCCGAAGGCACGCGAGGTGAACGAGAAGCACGGTGACGATCACGGGGTGAACCTCGGGAAGCTGCGCGCGCTCGCGAAGAGGCTGAAGACTCAGCAGGAACTCGCGTACCGGCTGTGGGAGACGGGTGATACCGCGGCACGATTGCTGGCGATCCTGATCTGCCGCCCGAAGGCGTTCGAGCGTGACGAGTTGGACGTCATGCTGCGCGAGGCGCGCGCACCCAAGGTGCACGACTGGCTCGTGAACTACGTGGTGAAGAAGAACCCGCACGCCGAGGACCTGCGCCTGGCGTGGTCCGCCGATCCGGATCCCGCGGTCGCCAGTGCCGGCTGGGCGCTGACCACCGAACGCGTGGCGAAGAAGCCCGAGGGCCTCGACCTCGCGGGACTGCTCGACGTCATCGAGGCGGAGATGACAGACGCCCCGGATCGCCTGCAGTGGGCGATGAACCACTGCCTGGCCCAGATCGGGATCGAGCACGCCGGGTACCGCGCCCGCGCACTCGACATCGGTGAGCGCCTCGAGGTGCTGAAGGACTACCCGACCTCCCCGGGCTGCACGTCCCCGTTCGCGCCCATCTGGATCACCGAGATGGTGCGCCGACAGGGCGGCGAATAGAAGGTTCGACCCGACGACCGCGGCGGCCACCTGTGACCGGACGCAGAAGAGCCCACCCGCGCCGCGATCGGTGTCGTGATCGCGGCGCGGGTGGGCTCGACTGAAGCTATCGACTCACACGTCGTAGTACAGCTGGAACTCGTAGGGGTGCGGACGCAGGTTGACCGGAGCGATCTCCTGCTCACGCTTCAGCGAGATCCACGTCTCGATCAGGTCGGACGTGAACACGCCACCCTCGGTGAGGTAGTCGTGATCGGCCTCGAGGCGATCGATGACGGCCGACAGGCTGGTGGGAGCCTGCGGGATGTTGCGGGCCTCCTCCGGCGGGAGCTCGTAGAGGTCCTTGTCGACGGGAGCCTGCGGCTCGATCTTGTTCTTGATGCCGTCCAGGCCGGCCATCATCTGCGCCGCGAAGTTCAGGTAGGGGTTACCCGAGGAGTCGGGGGCGCGGAACTCGAGGCGCTTGGCCTTCGGGTTGTTGCCGGTGATCGGGATACGCACGGCCGCCGAGCGGTTGCGCTGGCTGTACACGAGGTTGATGGGGGCTTCGTAGCCCGGCACCAGACGGTGGTACGAGTTGATCGTCGGGTTGGTGAACGCCAGCAGCGACGGTGCGTGGTGCAGGATGCCGCCGATGTAGTGACGCGCCATGTCGGACAGACCCGCGTAGCCGGCCTCGTCGTGGAACAGCGGCTTGCCGTCCTTCCACAGCGACTGGTGGACGTGCATGCCCGAGCCGTTGTCGCCGAACAGCGGCTTCGGCATGAAGGTGGCCGACTTGCCGTGCTGCCAGGCGGTGTTCTTCACGATGTACTTGAACAGCTGCAGGTCGTCTGCGGCCGCGAGCAGCGTGTTGAACTTGTAGTTGATCTCCTGCTGTCCGCCGGTGCCCACCTCGTGGTGGCCGCGCTCGAGCTCGAAGCCCGCGTTCTGCAGGTTGGTGGAGATCTCGTCGCGCAGGTCGACGTAGTGGTCGTACGGAGCGACGGGGAAGTATCCACCCTTGGGGCGGACCTTGTAGCCCAGGTTGGGGCTGCCGTCGGCGTTCACGTCGTTGCCGGTGTTCCAGGAACCCGAGATGGAGTCGAGCTCGTAGAACGCGCCGTTGATGCCGGAGTCGTAGCGGACCGAGTCGAAGATGTAGAACTCGGCCTCGGCGCCGAAGAAGGCGGTGTCGGCGATGCCGGTCGACTTCAGGTATTCCTCGGCCTTGCGCGCGACGTTACGCGGGTCGCGGCTGTAGGACTCACGCGTGAACGGGTCGTGCACGAAGAAGTTGATGTTCAGCGTCTTGGCCGCGCGGAACGGGTCGATCTGGGCGGTGGCGACGTCGGGGAGGAGCATCATGTCCGACTCGTGGATCGACTGGAAGCCGCGGACGGACGAACCGTCGAACGCGAGGCCGTCCTCGAAGACGTCCTGGTTGAACGCGGACGCCGGGATCGAGAAGTGCTGCTGCACGCCCGGCAGGTCGCTGAACCGGATGTCGACATATTCGACGTTCTCGTCCTTGATGAACTTGATGACCTCTTCGGCCGTGGTGAACGCCACGCTTGTGCTCCTTAAGTCGCTTCAGCCAAGTGGATATTGGCGAATTCGTCGAGCCAGACGGTAAGGACTTGGTGTTGCCCGCTGGTCAACCTTTTGTTTCGCCCGTGTTACGCGTCGAATCTTCCTGGGCTTTTACACCGGCTGTGACTGCGCACACAGCCCAAACCTCCGGTGTGAGGTCCTCGGAGAGGCGACGCCTATCCTGGACAGCATGGCACGTATCACCGGTTCCTGGCTTTCCGGACCTTCGGCCGCACTGCCGGACGGCGCGGACGAGACGACGCAGTCCTTCCGGGGCGAGCGCCTCGGGTTGCAGGCGGAAGGTCCCGGTTCGCTCGCGAGCACGGGACGCCGTCTCGCCGCGCTGATGATCGACTGGGTGTCGTCGGCGGGCGTCGCGGCACTGATCATCGGCGACAACTTCTTCGAGGGTCCGTTCTCGACCTTCACTCTGCTCGTCTGGTTCGTCGTCGGTGTCGCCACGGTGTCGCTGTTCTCCTTCACGCCGGGGCAGCTGTTCCTCGGCATGCAGGTGGCGCGGGTGGACGGACCCGCCCGTGTCGGCTTCGTCCGGGCCCTGGTGCGTCAGGCGCTGCTCGTGTTCGTCGTGCCCGGGACCATCACGGACATCGACGGTCGTGGCATGCAGGACCGGGCCACCGGCACCGCCCTGATTCGCACGCGCTGACCCCTTGGAACGTCTTCCGCCCGATGTCGGATCGACATCGGGCGGAGTAGTGGGGCGACAGGCTTCTAGCGACGACGGATGGTGCGCTGCACGCCACGCATCTTCGCGCCGCCGGGCATCGGACCCTTGGGCAGTGCGGCGCCGCCACCGCGGCTGCTGAGCGCGGCGAGCCGCGACTCGATGGCGTCCATCCGCTTGGTGTCGATGTTCTTCGGGAGCTTGTTCAGATGCTTCTGCAGCTGCGACAGCGGGACCTGTCCCTCGTCGTTGCCGATGACGATGTCGTAGATCGGGGTGTCGCCGACGAGGCGCGCCGTCTTCTTCTTCTCCTGGGCCAGGAGCGACTTCACGCGTTGCGGCGATCCCTCGGCGACGAGGATGACGCCGGGGCGCCCGATCACGCGGTGAACGGCGTCGAGCTGCGTGGTGCCCGCGACCGCACTGGTCACGCGCCAGGAGCCCTGCATGTTGTCGAGCGCCCAGGCGGCCGCGCCTGCCTGGCCCTCGGCCTTGCCGTACACCGTCTTCTGGACGCGCCGGCCGAAGATGATGAACGCTCCGAGCACGCCGAGGAGGAGACCGATCGGGAGAAGGAACCACTGGAGGCCCCAGATCAGACCGACGAGGAAGAACACCACCGCGAGTCCGATGAGCGTGCCGAGCATGAGCGGCAACAGCAGCTTGTCTTCCTTGCGCTGCATCTGGAACGCCTGCCAGAGCTGAGTTCTGCGTTCCTTCGACGCCTGCCTGCGGGCTGCCTTGGCGGCTGCCTTTGCTTCTTTACTGGGTTTGCCCGCTTTACCGGATTTACTGCCGTTCGCCATGCTCTTCAGGATACGTCCCTGGCCGTGCGCGGTGATGACCCGTCCGGTGTCGACCACCGCGCACGCGGGGAGGTCAGCGGGCGAGCCGCGCCATGAGGGAACTCGCCTCCTGCGACGCATCGCCGCTTTCGGTGAGATGTGCCTGTCCTGCAGGCAATTCGCGGCCGTGGTGGGCCATCGCCTGCGCGTAGAGCCGGCCGGCGCGGTAGGAGGAGCGGACGAGGGGTCCGGCCATGACGCCGGCGAACCCGATTTCCTCGGCGGTCTTGGAGTGCTCGACGAACTCTTCGGGCTTGACCCACCGCTCGACGGGGTGGTGGCGGGGCGACGGGCGCAGGTACTGGGTGATGGTGATGATGTCGCAGCCGGCGTCGTGCAGGTCGTGCAACGCCTGGGTGACCTCGTCGGGGGTTTCGCCCATCCCGAGGATGAGGTTGGACTTGGTGACGAGGTTGTCTTCGCGGGCGGCGGTGATCACGTCGAGGCTGCGCTGGTAGCGGAACGCGGGCCGGATCCGCTTGAAGATGCGGGGGACGGTTTCGACGTTGTGGGCGAGCACCTCGGGGCGGGTGGAGAACACCTCGGCGAGCTGATCGGGCTTGGCGTTGAAGTCGGGGATGAGCAGTTCGACGCCGGTGCCGGGATTGAGCTGGTGGATCAGGCGGACGGTTTCGGCGTAGAGCCAGGCGCCGCCGTCGGGGAGGTCGTCGCGGGCGACACCGGTGATGGTCGAGTAGCGCAGGCCCATCGCCTGGACGGACTCGGCGACGCGGCGGGGTTCGTCGCGGTCGAGGTCGTCGGGTTTGCCGGTGTCGATCTGGCAGAAGTCGCAGCGGCGGGTGCATTGTTCACCGCCGATGAGGAAGGTCGCCTCGCGGTCTTCCCAGCATTCGTAGATGTTGGGGCAGCCGGCTTCTTCGCAGACGGTGTGCAAACCCTCGCGCTTGACGAGGCTCTTGAGCTCGGAGTATTCCGGGCCCATCTTCGCTCTCGTCTTGATCCAGTTCGGTTTGCGTTCGATCGGAGTCTCCGCATTTCGGATCTCGAGGCGGAGCAATTTGCGTCCTTCTGGGGCCACAGTCACGCGGTCGATGGTACGCCCGGCCCGTCGCACCCGGCGGGCCGGGGAGCGGTCGTCAACCGTACTGAACAGTAGTGAAGGTGGGCGCGGAGGACGTCGTCCCGGCGGAGTCGAACGTCACCCGCTCGATGTCGTGTTCGGTCACCGGAAGTTCGCCGTCGAGCGCGGCGACGACAGCCGCCGTGACTGCGGGCGTGACCTCCTCGACCGTGACGTCGCGGCCCAGTTCCCGCGACAGCGACGTGACCCCGGCGTCGCGGATACCGCACGGGATGATCGCGTCGAACCCCGTGAGAACGGAATTGCAGTTGAGCGAGAAGCCGTGCAGTGCGACACCACGCTGTACCCGCACCCCGATGGCCGCCACCTTGCGCTCGGGCAGCCACTGCCCGTTGTCGAGGGACGCAGGCAGCCACACACCGGAGCGACCGTCCACCCGGCCGCAGTCGATGCCGAGGTCGGTGCACACGGTGATCAGCGCCTGCTCGAGCCGTCGTACGTACCGCACGACGTCGACCGGTTCGGCCAGCTTGACGATCGGGTAGCCCACCAGCTGTCCCGGACCGTGCCAGGTGATCTTCCCGCCGCGGTCGACGTCGATGACGGGAGTGCCGTCGGTCGGACGGTCCTCGGGTTCGGTCCGGCGCCCCGCGGTGTAGACGGCCGGGTGTTCGAGCAGGAGCAGCGTGTCGGTGCCCGCGTTCTCGGCGCGTTCGGCCGCCAGCTCGCGCTGTCGATCCCAGGCGTCGACGTACCCGATCGTGCCGAGATGTTCGACGGAAATCGGGGAGGGGCTGAAACGGGCGGATTGTGTCGCGCTGCTCATGCGCTAGAGGTTACGCCGGGGCCGCCGAGGCACCACCACGACCTGGGTTCACCGCATGAGGGCGGCGTCGAGCCCTTCCCCGATGGTGTTGTGCCGGAACCGGAATCCCGCATTCTCGAGCACCGTGGGTATCGCGCGCTGTCCGGCCAGAATGCCTTCCTGCGCGAACTCTCCGACCAGCGCGCTGAGCGCGAACCCGGGAACGATCCACGGCGCGGGGCGACGCAGCGTCCGCGCGACGGCGCCGTTGAACTGGGCGTTGGTGACGGGCGCCGGGCCGGTGACGTTCACGGGTCCGGCGACGTCGTCGCGGGCGAGGACGAACTTGATCGCATCGACCTCGTCCTCCAACGAGATCCACGACAGGTACTGGCGGCCGTTGCCGAGCCGGCCGCCGAGCCCGAACGAGTACAGGGTCTTCAGCCTGCCGAGCAGGCCGCCGTGGGGGGAGAGGACGATGCCGCTCCGCAGCAGAACCGTCCGGATCTTCGAGGTGCGGGCGGGGGCGGTCGCGGCCTCCCAGTCGCGGCAGGTGTCCGCGAGGAAACCTGTCCCGGAGGGCGAGGTCTCGTCGACGACCCGGTCGCCGGTGTCGCCGTAGTAGCCGACCGCGCTCGCATTCACGAACACGGGCACCCCGGCCTCGGCGACACCCTCGGCCAGGACGTCGGTGGCGGCGATGCGGCTGTCCCGGATCAGTTGCTTGTACGCCCCGGTCCAGCGTTTGTCGCCGACCCCGACGCCGCACAGATTCACGACCGCGTCGGCGTCCGCGAGGATCCCCGTGTCGATCCGGTCCTTCTGCGGATCCCAGCGCGACTCGTCGGGACCCGCGGACGACCGGCGGACGAGGCGGACGACGTCGTGACCGTCGCCGCGGAGAGACGAGACGAGAGCGGTGCCAATCAGCCCGGAGGAACCGGCGATGACCACTCGCATGTGCAACAGCCTCCTTCACAGCGCAGGGGCACCATCCCTGCTGGAAATGGTGCCCCTGCGAAACTACGTTCGGCTCGAAGTCCGGTGACGATCAGAGGCCGAGGTCGGCCTCGAACGCTCCCTGCTCCAGACGCTGCTTGATGGTGGTCAAGAAGCGGCCGGCGTCGGCACCGTCGACGAGGCGGTGATCGTAGGTGAGTGGCAGGTAGCACATCGAGCGGACGCCGATGCTTTCACTGCCGGACTCGTCGGTCACGACCACGGGACGCTTGACGATCGCACCGGTTCCGAGCATCGCGGCCTGCGGGGGCACGAGGATCGGGGTGTCGAACAGGGCGCCCTGGCTGCCGATGTTCGTGATCGTGAACGTTCCACCCGACAGCTCGTCCGGCTTGAGCCCACCGGAGCGGGCGCGCTTGGCGATGTCCGCGATGGCGCGGGCCAGTCCGGCCAGCGACAGGTCGCCGGCGTTGTGGATCACGGGGGACAGCAGGCCCTGGTCGGTGTCGACCGCGATGCCCAGGTGCTCGGCGTCGTAGTAGGTGATCTGCTTGTTCGCCTCGTCGTAGCTGGCGTTGATGTTCGGGTGCGACTTCAGCGCCTCGACGACGGCCTTCGCGAAGAACGGGAGGAACGTGAGCTTGACGCCCTCGCGCTCGAGGAAGGTGTTCTTGGCCTGCGCGCGCAGGGCCGCGATCTTGGTGACGTCGACCTCGAAGGTCTGGGTGAGCTGCGCCGTGGACTGCAGCGACTCCCGCGTCTTCGTGGCGGTGATCTGGCGAATCCGGTTGGCCTTCTGCGTGGTTCCGCGCAGGTGCGCCAGTTCGGGGCGGACCCCGGCGGAGGCGGCTGCGGGAGCAGCGGCGGCGGCCGGTGCGGCAGCAGGCGCGGCAGCGGCGGCCGGTGCCTTCTTGGCCTCGGCGGCGGCGAGGACGTCCTGCTTGCGGATGCGGCCACCGACTCCGGTGCCCGTCACCGAGGACAGGTCGACGCTGTTGTCCGCAGCGAGCTTGCGCACCAGCGGGGTGACGTACGGGGTGCTGTCTCCGGACGTGGCCGCGGGAGCGGGTGCGGCGGCTGCGGGAGCCGGCGCGGATGCTGCCGGTGCCGGGGCACTCTTCGCGGGTTCGGGCTTCGCGGGTTCGGGGGCCGGAGCGGGCTTCGCGGGCTCGGGGGTCGGCTCGGGCTTCGGTTCCGCGGCCGGCTTGGCGGCGGGCGCACCCGAACCGATGACGGCGAGCTGACCGCCGACGGAGACGGTGTCGTCTTCCTCGGCGCTGATCTCGAGGAGCGTACCGGCGACGGGGGACGGGATCTCCGTGTCGACCTTGTCGGTGGATACCTCGACGAGCGGCTCGTCCACGGCGACCTCGTCGCCGACGGCCTTGAGCCAGCGGGTGACGGTGCCCTCGGTGACGGACTCGCCCAGTTCGGGCATCTTCACGGCGGTGCCCTCGGCGGAACCGTTGCCGGATGCTGCGGGCGCAGGCTCGGCGGCAGGCGCCTCCGCGGCGGGAGCCGGCTCGGCGGCGGGCTCTTCGGCGGCGGGTGCGGGAGCGGAGTCGGAGGCAGGAGCCTCACCGGCGTCGCCGATCACGGCAAGCTCGCCACCGATTTCCACGGTGTCGTCTTCCTGAGCAACGATCTTGCTGAGAACGCCGGCCACGGGAGACGGGATTTCCGTGTCCACCTTGTCCGTGGAGACTTCGAGCAAGGGTTCGTCAACTTCGACCGTGTCTCCTTCCTGCTTGAGCCACCGCGTGACAGTTCCCTCGGTGACACTCTCACCAAGCGCTGGCATCTGGACGGAGAAGGCCATGTCTTTTGACTCCTCGACAGTTGTGTTCGGGTTGTTGAATTTTGTCGACTTGTGGTCGTGAACCATTGTGCTTCGAGATGCACGTGTCTTGCGTCTACTTGCAGGTAATTCCGATTCGTCGTCACCCACTCGCTGTGTCGGCGCTCCACATCTTTCCATTGATCCGGCGGGCGTGTCCGCCGAGGGGCACCCGTCGGGGACTCCGGTGTGTCGCGACGTAATCGCTACCGGCCAGTAGTTTTCGTGTGCGGCGGAAACCGGGCGTTCGCTGGCAAACTTGGAGGACAGTCGCAGGCATCGTCCGGCGCACGCACTCGAGGAGGCTCGACGTGGGCTTGTTCGACCGATTCTCGCGGCCTCGGTCCGGCCGATCTCAGGCGTCCCCGGAGGACGCCGCATATCTCGCGAACTGGACTCGCACGCACCTCGGTGTGGAGGGCTACGTGGAACCTCGGACGACAGTGACGGAAGTCACTGTCGTGCTCGTCGCGGCGGACGGCGAGTGGACCCGGCGCCGGGTGGGCGGTGAACGTGGCGCCCGCAAACTCGGCGAGGATCTCCGCATCCCCGTGTACGACGTCCGCAAGACCGGCTACCCGCAGCGGATGCGTGACCACGACGCGCGGCGCCGCATCGAGCGGAAGCGGGAACGCGAGCGCGACCTGTAGGCCCTTCGGGCCCGTGCGCCTTTCTGGTAGCCGGAGCAACCAGAAAGGCGCACGGGCGCGGAGCGCCTATCCGTTGGCGGCGATGTCCTCGATCACCGAGATCATGGTGCGCACGGGCACGCCGGTGCCGCCGCGGCCGGTGTATCCCCACGGTCCCGACGAGTTGTAGGCCGGACCGGCGACGTCGATGTGCGCCCACTGGACGCCGTCGGCGACGAACTCCTTCAGGTACAGGGCCGCCGCGAGCATGCCGCCCCAGCGATGGTTGGTGACGTTGGCGAGGTCGGCGACCTTCGAATCGAGGTCCGAGCGAAGTTCGGCGGGCATCGGCATGGCCCACGCGTTCTCGCCGATCTCCTGGGAGATGGCGGCGACGCGGTCGCGGAACTCGTCGGTGCCCATGACACCGGGCGTCCGGTTGCCCAGCGCCACCATCTGCGCGCCGGTGAGGGTCGCGGTGTCGATGAGGTAGTCGGGGTCGTCCTCGCATGCGCGGACGATGGCGTCGGCGAGGACGAGGCGTCCCTCCGCGTCGGTGTTGATGACCTCCACCGTGGTTCCGCCGTACTGGGTGAGGACGTCGCCGGGACGCTGCGCGGTGGACGACGGCATGTTCTCGGCCATCGGCACGGTGGCGGTGACGTCGACGGGCAGTCCGAGCTTGGCGGCGAGGACCACGGTGGCGACAACGGCTGCGGCGCCGCCCATATCGGACGTCATGTTCTCCATGCCTGCGGCGGGCTTGATGGAGATGCCGCCGGTGTCGAACGTGATGCCCTTGCCGACGAGCGCGACCTTGGGGGCGTTCCGCTTCTTGGCCGAATAGGTCAATCGGACGAGTCGCGGCAGCCGGGAGGAGCCCTTGCCCACCCCGAGGATGCCGCCGTACCCGTTCTTTTCGAGCGCCTTCTCGTCGAGGACCTCGACCTTCAGTCCGGCGTCGGTGCCGAGAGTCTTTGCGCGGTCGGCGAATTCGGCGGGGAACAGGTGGCTCGGGGGAGTGTTGACGAATTCGCGGGCGGTGGCGACGGCGTCGGCGATCGCCGCGGACCGTGTGAGGGTCTCCTTCGCCTCCTTCGCGCGCGGAGACGAGACCAGCAGCTCCACCCGCGAGACGGGCTGTGCGTCGGGGCCGGGGGCGGATTTCGCGGACTTGAATTCGTTGAAGCGGTACGCGCCGAGGGCGAAACCTTCGGCTGCCGCACCGAGATCGAGTACCGACAGGGTGGTCGCGACGGTGCCGACGCCACTGAGCGATCGCGCCGCGGCGCCCGCGGACTTGCGGATCTGCTCGGAGTCGAGCTTCTCGGCGGAACCGAGTCCGACGGCGAGCACGCTGTCGACCGGAAGCGTGTCGGGTGCGGGGATGCGGGTCGTCTCCTCCGCCTTGCCGGAGGCCCCCACCGCGACGAGTGTGTCGAGCAGACCGGCCAGCACCGATTCGTCGACGAGGCCGTCGCCGAGCGCGATTTCGGGGCCGTCCGAGGTCGACGTCAGCCCGATCACCAGCACGTCCACCCGCTTGCCGACGGTGCCGGCGAGGGCGAGTTGTGGTCCGAGGGGTCGGGCTGTGTGAGTGCTCACGGTGTCTCTCCTGCAGCGGTTCGGGATCGGGTGGTGTCGGATGGTCGACGTCCGTCCCGATGGTAGTGCTCGTCCGCCGTCGCCTACCCGGTGCGCCCTGGGGTCGGATAAGTTGAGGCCCATGACCGAGGAGCAGTTGCCGCAGGGTCCCGTCCACGCCGTTCACGTCGAACTCGGGGCCACGTTCGCTCCCTTCGGCGGCTGGGAGATGCCCGTCTCGTACGCCGGTGTCGTCGCCGAGCACACCGCGGTGCGCGAGTCGGTAGGGGTGTTCTACGTCAGCCACCTCGGCAAGGCCCTCGTGCGGGGCAGCGGCGCCGCCGCCTTCGTCAACTCGGCGCTGACCAACGATCTCGACAAGATCGGGCCCGGCAAGGCGCAGTACACGCTGTGCTGCACGCCGTCGGGCGGCGTGATCGACGACCTGATCGCCTACTTCGTGAGGCCCGACGAGGTGTTCCTCGTCCCCAACGCGGCCAACACCGCGGACGTGGTCGCGGCACTGGCCGCCACGGCGCCCGAGGGTGTCACGGTGGAGAACCAGCACCGGGACTTCGGTGTGATCGCCGTCCAGGGCCCGAAGTCGGCCGAGGTGCTCACCGCGCTCGGCCTGCCGACGGACATCGAGTACATGGCCTTCGCGGACGCCACCTGGGACGGGGTTCCCGTCCGCGTCTGCCGCAGCGGGTACACCGGTGAGATCGGATTCGAACTGCTGCCGCGCTGGGAGGACAGCGAGACGCTGTTCCGGGCCGCGGTCGAGCAGGTCCGCGCGCACGGCGGCCAGGTCGCCGGTCTCGGTGCCCGGGACACGCTGCGCACCGAGATGGGATACCCATTGCACGGTCACGAACTGTCCCTGGAGATCTCCCCGCTCGAGGCGCGATGCGGCTGGGCGATCGGGTGGAAGAAGCCGAAGTTCTGGGGCAAGGAGACGCTCACCGACGAGAAGGAGTCCGGCCCGGCGCGCAAGCTGTGGGGCATCAAGGCACTGGACCGCGGGGTACTCCGAGCCGGTCAGACCGTGCTGCGCGACGGCGAGTCGATCGGCGAGACCACGTCGGGCACGTTCTCGCCCACGCTCAAGGCCGGGATCGCATTGGCATTGCTCGACTCCGGAGCCGGCGTATCGGCGGGTGACGAGATCGCCGTGGACGTCCGGGGGCGCTCGCTGCGCGCCGAGGTGGTGTCTCCGCCGTTCGTGGAGATCAACACCAAGTAAGCGCCTGTCGCGGACGACCTGTCGGCCGTGGGGCGGCGGAAGGCGTTCGATAAGATCACGGGCATGACAGGTGTCACCGAGTTCGTTCGCGTCCCGCATCCCGCCCTCACCTCCGACGAGGTACGGCGAGAGATACTGGCGGCGCCCGGATTCGGCCGGTACTTCACGGACCACATGGTGTCGATCACCTACTCCACGGAGCTCGGCTGGCACGACGCCAAGGTGGAACCGTACGGGCCGCTTCAGCTCGACCCCGCCGCGATGGTGCTGCACTACGGACAGGCCATCTTCGAGGGGCTGAAGGCGTACCGGCAGCCCGACGGCGGCATCTCGACGTTCCGCCTCGAGGCGAACGCCGAACGACTCGCGACGTCGGCTCGCCGTCTCGCGATGCCGGAACTGCCGGAGGAGTTGTTCGTCAAGTCGATCACCGAACTGCTCGAGCTGGACCACGAATGGGTGCCCGCCGCCGGTGGTGAGGACGCGCTGTACCTCCGCCCGTTCATGTTCTCCACCGAGGCCGGACTCGGGGTGCGTCCGGCCGACGAGTACCGCTACCTGCTGATCGCCTCGCCCGCAGGCGCCTACTTCCCGCGTGGTGTGAAGCCGGTCAGCGTGTGGCTGTCGACGGAGTACGTGCGCGCCGCACCCGGTGGCACCGGCGCCGCCAAGTTCGCGGGCAACTACGCGGCTTCGCTTCTCGCGCAGGCGCAGGCCGCCGACGAGGGATGCGACCAGGTGGTGTGGCTCGACGCGATCGAGCGGTCGTACGTGGAGGAGATGGGCGGCATGAACCTCTTCTTCGTGTTCGGCTCCGGTTCCGACGCCCGCCTCGTGACGCCGTCCCTGTCCGGTTCGCTGCTGCCGGGTATCACCCGCAACTCGCTGCTGACCCTCGCGACCGACGCCGGGTTCGCGGTGGAGGAGCGTCGGATCAGCACCGACGAATGGCGCACCAAGACCAAGTCGGGCGAGATCACCGAGGTGTTCGCGTGCGGTACGGCGGCGGTCATCACACCCGTCGGCCGGGTCAAGTCGGCCGAGGGTGAATTCACGATCGCCGACGGCGAGCCCGGCGAGGTCACCATGGCCCTGCGCGACACTTTGACCGGCATTCAGCGGGGAACGTTCGCCGACACCCACGGGTGGATGACCAAACTGCGCTGAGCTCGGTTCCGGCGGGTGCTCAGAAAGTGAGACCGATCGCCGCGACGGTGACGGTGATCTCGAGCGCGGCGCCGAGAACGTCGCCGTTCAGGCCGGCGAATCGCCGGACGCAGTGGGCCACCAGCAACGCGGTGAGCGTCAGCGCAACCGCCACGACGACGGGTCCCTGCCACCACGGCGAGGTGCACCACGCGGCCGCCGCAAGGAGCGGAACGGTCCAGGCGATGCCGGTCCACGGTGACTGGGTTTCGGCGACCAGTGCGCCGAAACCTTCCGTCGACGACGCGGGAATTCCGCGCCGGCAGGCGAAGACGACCGCCACCCGCCCAGCCGCCACGGCGACGGCGACGCACGCGAATTGTCCTGCGGCGGCGAGAGATCCGAACGCCAGTCCCTGCGCGCCCAGGCAGATCACCAGGGCGCACACCCCGAACGGGCCCGCACCGCCGCTGTGCATCACGGCCCGCGCCCGCTCCGGCGGCCCGTAACAGCCGAGCCCGTCGACCGTGTCGGACAGACCGTCGATGTGCATGCCCCGGGTGGCGAGAGCGTGTGCACCCACCGTCATCAGGCCGGCGAGGGCGGGGTCGAGACCGGCGGACACGAGCGCCCACAGCAGCCCCGCGGCCAGGACTCCCAGCGCGATCCCGGTCACCGGCGCCGCCCGGATCGCGCGGCGACCCGACACGCGGTCCACGGAATCCGGTCCGTGCAGGGGAAGAACTGTCAGCCAGGAGAACGCGAGCAGCACGCCCGACACGGTCAGCCCGCGGTATCGGCGGCGGAGCCGGTCTCGGTGCCGTCGCCGTCCTCGGCGTCGCGGGTGCTGACGCCGGCCTCAGCGAACGTCGCCATCTCCGCGAGCGTGGCGACGGCGCCCTGCAGGATCGGCAGTGCGGTGACGGCCCCGGACCCCTCGCCGAGCCGCATGTCGAGTTCGAGGAGAGGGTCGAGTTGCAGATGCTTCAGCGCGATCGTGTGTGCCGGTTCCGTCGAACGGTGACCGGCCAGCCACCACGCGCGGGCGCCGTGCGCGAGTTCCTCCGCGACCATGGCGGCCGCGGTCACGACGACGCCGTCGAGAATCACCGGGGTCTTGCGGGCGGAGGCCTGGGCGAGGAAGCCGGCCATCGCGGCGAGGTCGGCGCCCGACACCGTCCGCAGGAGCGCCACCGTGTCCCGGACCACCGGCCGGGCCCGGCGCATCGCGTCGCGGATCGCTGCCGTCTTCCGGATCCAGCCGGCGTCGTCGACACCGGTGCCCCGGCCGACCGCCGCCACCGGTTCGGTGTCCGTCAGCGCGGCGATGAGAACGGTGGCCGGTGTGGTGTTGCCGATTCCCATGTCGCCGGCGATCAACAGGTCTGCGCCGGAATCGATCTCGGAGTCGGCGATGGACCGTCCGGCCTCGATGGCCTGCAGTGTCTCCTCGTGGGTGAGCGCGTCCTCGCGGTCGATCGCCCCCGACGAGCGGCGGATTTTGAACGCGGACACCGACGGATCCGTGTCGCCGTCCACGGACAGGTCGACGACGCGCACGCTGGCGCCTGCCCGGTTCGCGAGAGCGTTGACGGCTGCCCCGCCGCCGACGAAGTTGGCGACCATCTGGGCCGTCACCTCGGGCGGATACGCCGAGACGCCGGTCCGGGCCACCCCGTGGTCACCGGCGAACACCACCACCCGCGCCCGCGCGAAGGGGACGGGCGGGCAGACGCCCTGGCAGGCCGCGGCCCAGCACGCGAGCGTCTCGAGGCGTCCGAGCGAGCCGGCCGGTTTGGTGAGCTGCAGCTGACGGGCTTCGGCCTGTGCGCGCACCCCTTCGTCGGGTGGGGTGACGGGTTCGAACCGACCGGGGTCGGTGCTCACGGACTCGCTGGTCACGCTTGGCCTCTCGCTCGAGTGGACACTTCTGGCCCGCGCGACTCACGTGCGGGATCATCTTTCAAGATCATGGTCAGCCCGGCGACGACGAGGACGACGCGATCGCAGACCTGGGCGAGTCGCGCGTTGAGGGCGCCGATTTCGTCGCGGAACAGGCGACCGGACCGGGTCTCGGGAATGACACCGAGACCCACCTCGGGAGTCACCAGCACGAGTGCGCCGCGGTAGTCGCGGACGCTCGCGACGAGTTCGTCCGTGCGTGAGGTGATGGTGCCCCGCGGCGATTCCCAGGCTGCGGCGCCGTCGAGTTCGACGGTGAGCCAGGTGCCGAGATCGTCGACGAGGGTGGCCGCGGCCTCGGTGGGAGAACGCAGCTGGTCGGCGAGGTCGAGCCGGTGCGCGGTTTCCACGGTGAGCCAGCTGCCGGGACGTCGATCGCGGTGCTGAGCGATGCGGTGTTCCCAGTCGTGGTCGTCGGGGTCGCGGTGACTGGTGGCGACGTAGCGCACCCGGCCCGCCCCGGCCAGGGCCTGCGTCAGTTCCTCGGCGTGAGCGGATTTTCCGGAGCGTGCACCGCCGAGCACCAATGTTCGCGACGTCTGGTTCGGACGGCTCGGGCGGTCCGGGGAATCGGCGGTGGGCACGGAGGGAAACGCTACCAACCCACGGGAGTGGCAGTATTTTGACGAAGAACGTCAATTCCGCCACTGTTGGCGGGAAGTGAATGGGCGGAAAATTTCAGCCATGACCGAATTCCTCGTCCTCGTTGCACTTCTCCTCGTGCTGCATGCGGCCGTGATGTACGCCGGTCGGCACCTGGGTCCACTCCCGCCGCGACTGCGGAAAAGCTACCGCGACAACTTCTTCCGACCGGCTGATCCCATGACCGACCTGTCGTACGACCGCGACGCCGAACTGGGGCGGCTGCTCGCCGAGACGCACCGCGCGCCCCACAACTGACCGTCAGATGGCGTCGCCGGGGCGCACCCGCGGCTTGGGGGCGCGCAGCTTGCGGATCTGCGACGCACGCACGAACGCATACCACCCGAGCTTGAAACCGCCGTCGGGGGTGTCCGGGAAGCGCTCCCGCACCTGATTGTTGATCTTGCGGCCCAGCCAGACGCCCTCGATGGCCATGAACATCATCATGATGAGCATTGCAAGCGTCACGATCGCCTGCAGCGCCGGGCTGACGAACATCGCCATGATGAGAACCAGGGCCAGCGGCATGAACAGGCCGACCAGGTTGCGCCGGGCGTCCACGATGTCCCGGACGTACGCGCGGACCGGGCCCTTGTCGCGGGGGAGGAGGTACTTGTCCTCGCCGGCGAGCATGCGGGCGCGTCGCTCGGCGGCGGTGGCGCGTCGCTCCGCCGCGGCGACCTTGCGCTCTTCCTTGCTGCCGCGGGTGGCCTTCTTACGGGCGCGTGCCTCTTTCGCCGTCAGGGGCGCGGGCGCGACCGGTCCGCGGCGCCTCGCCTCGGCGTCGCGTCGCTTGGGGGTCGGGCGGCCCTTGCCCGCCTGTTCGGCGGACTCCGCCTCCGAGGCCGTGGACGACTCGGCGACCTCGACGTCCCGCTTGTCTGAATTGTCCGAATCACCGCGGCGTAGCAATTTCACCCTTCCAGAGTATGGGAAGACGGCACCGGGAGGAAAACCGCCCTCACATCGAAATGCCGGGTCGCGCCCGTCGCCATACACTTCGCCGATGCGAGTGATGATCGCACCGGACTCCTTCGGTGAAACGCTGACCGCCGTCGAGGCGACCGCCGCGATCGCGGCGGGATGGTCGGCCGTGCGCCCGGACGACCAGCTGATCGAAGCGCCGCAGTCCGACGGCGGCCCCGGATTCGTGGACGTGATCGCCGCGGCGGGCGGCACCGTCCGCACCGCGGTCGTGGAAGGGCCGCTCGGCGCCGACGTCACCGCCCGCTGGCTCCTCGACGGCACCGACGCCTACCTCGAATCCGCCCAGGCCTGCGGACTCGGACTGCTGGGCGGACCGCCGACGCCCCGCACCGCCCGCGACGCACACAGTCGAGGCGTCGGTCAACTCGTCGTGGCGGCCCTCGACGCCGGTGCGCGCAGAATCGTCGTCGGTCTCGGCGGCAGCAGCTGCACCGACGGCGGCCGCGGCCTCGTCGAAGCCCTCGCGCAGGGGTTCGGGAGCGCGGACGCCGCCGTCGCCCGCCTGCGTTCGGTGGAACTGGTCGCCGCGTCCGACGTCGAGCACCCGTTGCTCGGCGAGCACGGCGCCGCCCGCGTGTTCGGACCGCAGAAGGGTGCCGACCCCGACACCGTCGCCTTCCTCGAGGACCGGAACGCCGCGTGGGCGGGGCAACTGCAGCGGGTGACGGCCCGGGAGGTCGCCGCCGAGGCCGGAGCCGGCGCCGCCGGTGGCATCGGCGCCGCGCTGCTCGCCCTCGGCGCGACCCGCGAATCCGGTGCTCAGGTGGTCGCTCAGCGCACCCGGCAGGACCGCCAACTCGCCTCCGCCCAGCTCGTGATCACCGGCGAAGGCCGCCTCGACCAGCAGTCGCTGCGCGGGAAACTCGTGATCGCGCTCGCCGCTGACGCCCGCCGGCGGTCGATCGCGACGCTCGTCCTTGCCGGGCAGGTCCTCCTCGACGCCGCGGACCTCGACAGCGCGGGCATCGACGACGCATTGTCCCTGGTCGATCACGCGGGATCGACCGAACTCGCGATGTCGGACGCATACGCGCAGCTGAGAGACCTCGCGGCGGCCGCAGCCCGGGGGTGGGAAGGTGCGGCCGCAGGGTAGTAACCCGAATCCGTGACGTCGGATACCATGGACGTGGATCGATCTGCGGACGCTGCCGCAGGGAATGGAACCCGGGAATAAGTCGGGCGCGGAGTACCGTTGAAGCGTTCACGGGTTTGTTACGAACTACAGGGAGAGCCCATGACTGTGCAGAACGAGACCGCCGTCCACGGCGTCAAGATGACCGAAGCCGCGTCCGCCAAGGCGAAGGCGCTGCTCGATCAGGAAGGTCGCGACGACCTCGCACTGCGTATCGCCGTGCAACCCGGCGGCTGCGCAGGACTGCGTTACCAGCTGTTCTTCGACGACCGGAACCTGGACGGCGACCTGATCGTGGACTTCGGTGGCGTCGCCCTCGCGGTGGACCGGATGAGCGCGCCGTACGTCGAGGGTGCCTCGATCGACTTCGTCGACACCATCGAGAAGCAGGGTTTCACCATCGACAACCCCAACGCGACCGGTTCGTGCGCCTGCGGCGACTCCTTCAACTGAGTCCCAGGCCGAAGTACAACTGAATCGACAAGTCTGACGCGGCGCCGACCGGCTGCCGCGTCAGACTTTTTTCGTGCCCGATCTCCACGTACCCGGGTCCCGTGCTGCCGACCGATCATGGTGGTACTCCGGGGTACGGTGAGAAATCCCGACCGAACTCATCGAAAGGCATCCGCCCGTGACAATTGCGGTAACCGGTTCCATCGCCACCGACCACCTGATGCGGTTTCCGGGCCGGTTCGCCGAGCAACTGCTCGCCGATCAGCTCAGCCACATCTCGTTGAGCTTCCTGGTCGACGACCTCGTAGTCCGGCGCGGGGGAGTGGGCGGCAACATCGCCTACGCCATGGGCGTCCTCGGTGGATCTCCGCTGCTGGTCGGGGCTGTCGGAGCCGACTTCGCGGACTACCGCCGGTGGCTCGAGAGCAACGGCGTCGACTGCACCGCCGTCCGGATCTCGACCACCGCGCACACCGCGCGTTTCGTGTGCACCACCGACGAGGACATGGCGCAGATCGCCTCGTTCTACCCCGGTGCGATGAGTGAGGCCCGCGAGATCCAGCTTTCGGGGATCGCGCAGGACGCCGAACCGCTCGAGCTGGTCCTCATCGGCGCCAACGACCCCGAGGCGATGATCCGCCACACCGAGGAATGCCGCCGGCAGGGCATCCCCTTCGCCGCCGACCCGTCGCAGCAACTCGCCCGACTGAACGGCGAGGAGGCGGCGGCGCTGATCCACGGCGCAAAATACCTGTTCACGAACGAGTACGAATGGGGACTGCTGCAGCAGAAGACCGGACTGTCCGAAGAAGAGATCCGCGCTCAGGTCGGTGTCCGCGTCACGACGCTCGGTTCCAAGGGCGTCGAGATCGTCGATTCCGAGGGCAACTGGACCCGCGTCGCCGTCGTCCCCGAGAAGGCGAAGGTCGACCCGACCGGTGTCGGTGACGGATTCCGGGCCGGATTCCTCCTCGCGCACAGCGCGGGCCTGAGTTTCGAGCGCTCCGCACAGCTGGGGTCGCTGGTGGCCGTGCTCGTACTGGAGACCGTCGGAACCCAGGAATGGACGTTCGACCGCGACGAGGCCGTCAAGCGCCTCGCAGACGCCTACGGATCCACCGCGGCCGACGAGATCGCTGCCGTCCTGCCGTAACAGGCGGCTCCGCCGCCCGTGCGCCTTTTTGGTAGCGCCAACTACCAAAAAGGCGCACGGGCGCGAAGCGCCTACAGCGAGACCGGGTACGCCGGCTCGGCGATCTCCGGAACGATGCGGTTCTCGACGAAGATGCCGTGCCAGACCATGAAGATCAGCACGGTCCACAGGCGACGGCTGTGGTCGGACACGCCGTCCCGGTGGTCGTTCAGCATCTTCGTGATCGCGGCCTTGTCGAGCAGGTGATCGGTGCCCGACGCCGCGATCTGCTCATGTGCCCAATCGAACAGTTCCGTGCCGCGCAGCCAGTGCCGCAGCGGCACCGGGAAGCCCAGCTTCGCCCGATGGAGCACGTGCCCGGGCACGATGCCCTCCAGTGCCTGACGCAGCGCGTACTTGGTGGTGCTCTTGGTGATCTTCTGATCCAACGGCACCTGCGACGCCACCTTGAAGACCTCGGGATCGAGGAACGGCACCCGCAGTTCGAGCGAGTTGGCCATGGTCATCTTGTCGGCCTTGACGAGGATGTCGCCGCGCAACCACGTGAACAGGTCCAGGTGCTGCATCCGGGCCACCGGATCCCACCCCTGCGACTGCGCGTAGATCGGGTCGGTGACGTCGCGGTGCGTCCACTCCGGCCGGAAGTCGCGCAGGACGGCGCGCAACTGTGCGTCGTTGAAGCTGCGCGCGTTGCCGTAGTACCGCTCTTCCAGGGTCAGTGAACCGCGGTTGAGCAGGCTCTTTCCCCGGGTGCCCTCGGGGATGCGCTCGGACAGCTTCCCGGCGGCCCGCCGCAGGCCCTTGGGCAGGTACTCGAACGGCTTGAGCGAAATCGGCTCGCGGTAGATGGTGTACCCGCCGAACAGCTCGTCGGCGCCCTCACCGGACAGCACGACCTTGACGTGCTTGCGCGCCTCCTTGGCCACGAACCACAGCGGAACCAGTGCGGGATCGGCAACCGGATCGTCGAGGTACCACACGATCTCGGGGATGGCGGCGGCGAACTCGGACGGGCTCACCACCTTCACCACGTGGCGCGCGCCGATCGCTTCGGCGGATTCGGCTGCGACGTCGACCTCGGAGTAGCCCTCGCGCTCGAAACCGGTGGTGAACGTGATCAGGTTCGGGTTGTGGCGCATCGCGAGCGCCGCGATTGCCGTCGAGTCGATGCCGCCCGACAGGAAGGACCCGACCGTGACGTCGGCGCGCATGTGCTTGGCGACCGAATCCTCGAGCGCCTCGGCGATCTCGCGGTAGCGGGCCTGCTCGGTGCCCGCGGCGAACGGACGCACCGGGAACGTGGGCGCGAAATAGCGGGTGATCACGGGTTCTTCGCCCGGGCGCACACGTGCGAAGCAACCGGACTCGAGGCGGCGGATCTGCTTGTGGAGGGTTTCCGGCTCCGGCACGTACTGAAGGACGGTGTAATGCTCGACGGCCCGCGGATCGAGTTCGGTGCCGATGCCGATCAGGCTCGCCAGCTCCAGCAGACTCTTCTTCTCGCTACCGAATGCGGTGCCGCCGGTGCCTGTCGCCAGGAAGAGCGGCTTGATCCCGAACGGATCGCGCGCGATGAACAGCTCCCGCGTCTCCGTGTCCCAGATCGCGAACGCGAACATGCCGCGCAGACGACGGACGGCGTCCTCGCCCCAGTAGTGGAACGCGGCGACGATGGACTCGCTGTCACCCTCTGTGACGAACTGCGCACCGAACTGCTCGGCGAGTTCGGCCCGAACCTCGAGGTAGTTGTAGATCTCGCCGTTGAACGTCAGCGCGTAGCGTTCCGGATTCTCCGCCGGACCCCACCGCAAAGGCTGGTGGGAGTGTTCGATGTCGATGATCGACAGCCGATTGAACCCGAAGACGAGGTGGTCGTCGTGCCAGGTCCCGTGCTCGTCCGGCCCACGGTGCCGCAGGCAGTGCATTGCCTGGTCGACCTGTGAGACGGCGTTGTCGCTGGTTTCTCCAGAGGTCAGTAGCCCGAGCAGTCCGCACACAGCGTCCGGTACCTCAATTCAGAATCTTGGAAGGCTCCACGAGGTGGAGTGGTCAGGGATCTCTGCCGGAAAGTATGCCGCAGATTCCCGGAGCGTCCGGTTCGGGCCGCCGGTGACGGTGCCCCGGCTCGAACAGCGACACCGCCGCGGCACCGGCAGCGACACGTCGCCCGACCCGAGGATGGAGAGCCGCCGCCTTTGGTCTACGCTGCGTAGTAATTGGGCCTTCCCATCGGGTGTGCCCTAGTGGAATTTGCGGCGATCAGGAAGGCGTGAACGTGGCGCAAGGTCGGATCCTTCGGCGGGCAGGGTTGGCAGTATCTTTGGGCATTGCTGCCTTGCTGCTGTCGGGTTGTTCAATCGACAACGAGGTGCTTCGTTTCGGGTGGCCTTCGGGCGTAACCCCACAGGCGCACCGCATGCGTGAACTGTGGACCTGGTCGGTCATCGCCGCCCTCGTCATGGGTGTGCTGGTGTGGGGACTCACCTTCTGGGCGGTGATCTTCCACCGTAAGAAGAAGGACTCACCCGAGTTCCCGCGGCAGACGGCATACAACGTGCCGCTCGAGCTGGCGTACACCGCGGTTCCGTTCGTCATCATTGCCGTGCTGTTCTACTTCACGGTGGTCGTGCAGAACCATGTCCTCGAGAAGGAGGACAACCCCAACGTGGTGGTGGATGTCACTGCGTACCAGTGGAACTGGAAGTTCGGCTACCGCTCCATCGACCTCGGTGAGGGTGGCGGCAAGTACGACGGCGTCGATCAGGAAGCGCAGGCTGCGGTCGAGTCCGCGCCGGCGTCCGAGGCGGAGGCCGAGGGTGAGCACGCCCAGCCCGGGCCGATCCACGGCAAGACCCCCCAGGACCTGTCCTACCTGCACTACGACAAGATCGAGACGATCGGCTCGAGCAACGAGATCCCGATCCTCGTTCTGCCGACCGGCAAGCGGATCCAGTTCGAACTGGCCTCGGCCGATGTCATCCACGCCTTCTGGGTGCCGGAGTTCCTGTTCAAGCGCGACGTGAACCCGAACCCGAAGGAGAACCACTCCGACAACGTCTTCCAGATCAGTGAGATCGAGAAGGAAGGTGCCTTCGTCGGGCGCTGCGCCGAGATGTGCGGCACGTTCCACGCGATGATGAACTTCGAGGTTCGCGCCGTGAGCCCCGACAAGTTCGCGCAGTACATCGAGCTGCGCAAGCCGGCGAGCGAAGGCGGCCGGGATCTGACCACGGCGGAGGCTCTGCAGGCCATCGGCGAGTCCCCGGTTGCGACGTCGACGTCTCCCTTCACCACCGATCGCGGCTACAAGCAGGCGAGCGGTGTCGAAGGTAACTGAACCTGCTGCTGATACCTCACTGACCAAGGACAAGTGCTGATATGAAGATCGAAGCCAAGCTCTTCGAGATCCTGACGGTATTCTTCATTCTCGTCGCGATCGTCTACGGCGTCTTCACCGCCGTTTCACGAACCGGTATCGAGTGGGCGGGTCTGACGGGCATCTGCCTGTCGGCGGGACTGACGCTGATCATCGGAACGTACTTCCGGTTCGTTGCCCGTCGACTCGACACCCGTCCCGAGGACTACGAGGACGCGGAGATCGCCGACGGCGCAGGCGACCTGGGATTCTTCAGCCCCGGTAGCTACTGGCCGATCCTGCTCGCCGCTTCTGCCGCCTTCGTCGCAGTCGCGATGGCGTTCTTCCAGCCGTGGATGATCGTGGTCGCCGTGATTGCGGTTCTCGCGGCCGCTGCGGGTCTCGTCTTCGAGTACTACGTCGGGCCCGAGAAGCACTAGTTCCACCCACAGTCGGACCGCGGAGGCGCCGAATCCCACCGGGATTCGGCGCCTCCGCTTTGCCGTCACTAACGGGCCGGGCCTGCCGCCGCGGCGAGGAGCGCCGACGCCTGATCGGATGCGAGTCGCACCGCCTCGGGGAACACCTGCAGCCCGTGTGAGACCAGTGCCCCTTCGTGGAGCAGCATGACGGTGCGTGCGAGTGTCTCCGGGTCGCGCACCGACGCGTCCCGGCACACGCCGGTGAACAGGTCGAGCATCCACCGCTTCTGGCCGACGATGACGGCGTACGCCGGATGTGCCGGGTCGCTGATCTCCGCGTGCGCGTTGACCATGCTGCACCCCTTCGCGCTGTTCTCCGCGGTCCACTCCCGGGATGCGTCGAAGATCGCCGTCAGGCGCCGTCCGGGGGAGTCGCCGGCGGTGTCGAGATGGCCGGCGAGAAACGCCCGCCACCGTTCGTCCCGGTCGGCGAGGTACTCGACGACGATCTGTTCCTTCGAACCGAAACGGTCGTAGAGCGTCTTCTTCGTGACACCGGCCTCGGTGGCGATGAGATCCACGCCGACCGCGTGGATTCCCCGCTCGTAGAAGAGGCGGCCGGCCGCGTCCAGCGCCCGCCTCGCTCCCGGTGTCAGCACGACGCGTCGCGGTGACGGCACAGATTCCATGACAAAAGTATACAGATCGGTATAGGTTGAAGAGGTATACCGATCTGTTTACTTAGGTGGTGGTCAAACGTGAATGCGCTTCTCGCCGTGATGTTCGTCCTGTGCTGGAGCTCCGGCTTCATCGGGGCCAAACTCGGCGCCGGGGACGCGGCCCCTCTGACCGTACTGACCTGGCGGTTCCTGCCGCTCGCCGTCGCACTTGCCCTGGCGGCCGCCCTGTTCGGACGCGCACGGTGGCGGGGACTCGGGTCCCGTGCGCTCGGCCGTCAGGTGACGGTCGGCGCGCTGTCGCAGACCGGATATCTGCTGACCGTCTACCAGGCGATCGGACTCGGCGTCTCGACCGGCACCACGGCACTGATCGACGGCACCCAGCCCCTGGTCGTCGCCGTGCTGGCCGGCCCGCTGCTGGGTCAGTACGTCGCGCCCCGGCAGTGGTGGGGGCTGCTGCTCGGACTGGCGGGGGTCGTGATCGTCACCGCAGGCGACGCCACCGCTGCGTCCGGGGTGTCCTGGTGGGCGTATCTCGTGCCGTTCGCCGGGATGCTGTCGCTGGTGGCCGCGACATTCCTGGAGAGTCGCTCACCGACCGACACCGACCCCGTCGTGTCCATGACCGTGCACTGCGCGACCAGCGCCGTGCTCTTCATCGCCCTCGCCGCGTGCGCCGGACAGGTGTCGCCACCGCCGACGGCATCGTTCTGGTGGTCGGTGGCCTGGCTGATCGCCCTGTCCACGTTCGGCGGCTACGGCCTGTACTGGCTCGTGCTGCGTCGGAGTGGAGTCACCCGGGTCAATGCCCTGATGTTCCTGATGGCACCGGTGACGGCGATCTGGGGGACCGTGATGTTCGGCGAGCCGTTCGGGATCCTCACCGCGCTCGGTCTACTTCTGGGACTCGGGGCGGTCGCGCTCGTGTTCCGCGCACAGCCGCGGGGGAGGGGAGCGGGCACGCCCACAGACGAGCAGAGCCCCGAACCGGACGTGGTTCGGGGCTCTGCTCGGTTGCGGAGGTGAGGCTAGTGGGCCTCGCCGTTGCCGGACGATCCGTTGCCGGAAGCCGACGAACCGTTGCCGTGGGCGCGGTCCTGGTACTCCCGCAGCATCGTGAGCTGCTCGTGCTCGCCGTGGTGCAGGGCGTGCTCGAGAGCCAGGCTCTCCTCGACCGGGTCGGCCGTGACGAGGCTGCCGGAACCGGGCTTGCCGGCGGAACCGAGCTTGTTCATCTTCTTCGGGACGGTCGCACCCTGGTACTCGAGCGGGATCGGATGACCGTGGCCGTCGACCGGGCCGAGCGGCTGGTGGATCTCGATGTACTGACCGTTCGGCATCCGCTTGATGATGCCGGTCTCGATGCCGTGCTCGAGAACCTCACGGTCGCTGCGCTGGAGACCCAGGCAGAACCGGTAGGCCACGAAGAAGGCGATCGGAGGCAGCAACACCATGCCGATGCGGCCGATCCACGTCATCGCGTTCAACGAGATGCTCAGGTGGTACGCGATGATGTCGTTGATGCAGGAGATCGTCAGGACGGCGTAGAACGCAATCGCCATCGCACCGATCGCGGTACGCACCGGAACGTCACGCGGACGCTGCAGCAGGTTGTGGTGAGCGTCGTCCTTGGTCAGACGCTTCTCGATCCACGGGTAGGCGATCAGCACCGTGAACACCAGACCCATGATCAACGCCACGGCGAACACCGACGGAATGGTGTAGCGGTCGAACAGGTAGATGTCCCACGCCGGCCACAGGCGGGCCAGGCCGTCCGTCCACATCATGTAGATGTCGGGCTGCGAACCTGCCGACACCTGCGACGGGTTGTAGGGGCCGATGGTCCAGACCGGGTTGATCTGCAGCACGCCACCCATCACGGCGAGCACACCGAACGTGATCGCGAAGAACGCACCCGACTTGACGGCGAACACCGGGAGGATGCGCACACCCACGACGTTGTTCTCCGTGCGGCCGGGGCCGGGGAACTGCGTGTGCTTCTGGTACCAGACGAGCGCGAGGTGACCGGCGATCAGGGCGAGGATGATGCCCGGGAACAGCAGGACGTGCGCGACGTACAGGCGGGGGATGATCAGGTCGCCGGGGAAGTCGCCGCCGAAGATCAGCCAGTGCATCCAGGTGCCCGCGATCGGGATGCTCAGCGTGATGCCGGAGAACGCGGCGCGCAGGCCCGTGCCGGACAGCAGGTCGTCGGGGATCGTGTAGCCGAAGAATCCCTCGAACATCGCCAGGATCAGCAGCAGGCAGCCGATGACCCAGTTGGCCTCACGCGGACGCCGGAAGGCGCCGGTGAAGAAGATGCGCATCAGGTGCACGACGATCGACGCCGCGAACATCAGCGCCGCCCAGTGGTGGATCTGACGGACGAACAGACCGCCGCGAACCTCGAACGAGATGTTCAGCGTGGTCTCGTACGCGCGGGACATCGTGACGCCGCGCAGCGGCTCGTACGCACCGTTGTAGACGACGTGCGCCATCGACGGGTCGAAGAACAGGGTCAGGTAGACACCGGAGATCAGCAGGATGACGAAGCTGTACAGCGCGATCTCGCCGAGCAGGAACGACCAGTGGGTGGGGAAGACCTTGTTGATCTGCCGCCGCATTCCCGCTGCGAGGTGGTAGCGCGAGTCCATCGCTTCGGCCTGGCCGGTGGCCATCGCGCTCAGTTTGGACGGTTTGTTGTCGGTCACGGTCGACGCTCCCAAAATGCCGGGCCGAGAGCTTCGATGTAGTCACCCGTTGTGACTAGGAAACCCTCTTCGTTCACTGTAATAGGCAACTGCGGAAGTGCACGAGCGGCCGGACCGAAAATCGGCTTTCCGTAGGTCAGCGCGTCGAACTGCGACTGGTGGCACGGGCAGAGGATTCGGTTGGTCTGCTGTTCGTACAGGGAGGTGGGGCAGCCGAGGTGGGTGCAGATCTTCGAGAAGGCGAAGTAGTCGCCGTAGTTGAAGCTCTCCTGGCCCTTGCGCTTGGTGACCCGCGCCGTGTCCTCCGTGCGGAGGCGGATGAGCATGGTCGCGTTGCGGATGCCGCGCAGCGCCTCGAGCAGCGCGTCGTGGTCGCCGCGGTCGGACTCACGGAACGGGAACACCGTTTCCATGGCGCCGGCGTCCAGGTCTTCCGGGCGGACGAGGACGACGTCCTCGGGGCGACCGGTGTCGCGGCGCAGGTAGATGGTCTCGCCCGCGTAGCGGGGCGTCCATCCCGACACCCACAGCGGGGAGTCGTCGCGCTTGGCCCACGGGTTCTTGACCAGACCACCGAGGGGCATGACGGACATGATGCCGAGGGCACCGCCGCCGAAGATGAGGGTGCGCTTGAGGAGCTTGCGGCGTCCCAGCGTCGACGTGTCGAACGAGTCGCCGAGTTCCGCGACGATCGTCTTGCGATCGACCTCGGACGATCCACCGTCGTGGCGGTCCTGGATGGACACCTCTTCGGGGATGAACTTCTTGGTGAACTGCACCGCTCCGACACCGAGGCCGAGGATGGCCAGACCCATGGTGAGGCCGATCAGCGGCGTGTACAGGCTGTAGGCCGAGTAGTGCTCCTCGCCGGCGCCTGCGTACTCCCAGGGCCAGAAGAGGTAGATCGCGATGAACGCGATCGCCGAGATGCCGGAGAGAGCGAACCAGAAGGCGACCGACCGCTCGGCGCGCTTCTCGGCCTTCGTCCCCGGAACCACCCAGCGGTTGCGGCGGAACGCGACATCGACGTGGTCGAGGTTGGTGCCGAGCTCGACCAGTTCGTCGCGGCTCAGGTTCTCGAGTTCTGCATCCGTGTACTTCTTTGGCGTGGCGCCGCCCGGCTGGCCAGCGTCGCTCATGACCTTGCTCCGATCCACAGTGCTGCACCGACGACAGCGATGATTCCGATGACCCACATGGCCAAGCCCTCGGAGGCGGGACCGATGCCGCCGAGTCCGTAGCCGCCGGGCTGCTTCGTCTCGCCTGACGACTTGATGTAGGCGATGATGTCCTTCTTCTCCTCGAGGGTCAGCTGACGGTCCGAGAACTTGGGCATGTTCTGCGGGCCGGTGACCATCGCGGCGTAGATCTGCTGCTCGCTGGCCGGGTCGAGGACCGGCGCGTACTTACCGGACGAGAGCGCACCGCCACGCCCGGTGAAGTTGTGGCAGGACGCGCAGTTGAGGCGGAAGAGCTCGCTGCCGCGTCCGATGTCGCCGCCGCGCAGCGACGACTGGGCGATCTCGCCGTTCTCGTCGCGGATGACGGTGGGGCCGCCACCGTTGGCCTGGACGTACGCGCCGATGGCGTCCGTCTGCTCGGCGTCGAACTTGACGGGCTTGCGCTCGACCTGGGCCTCGTTGCGCGAGGCCGGCATGCGTCCCGACGACACCTGGAAGTACACGGCTGCCTCGCCGACACCGATCAGGCTCGGTCCGCGATCCTGCACACCCTGCAGGTTCGCGCCGTGGCACGTGATGCACGACGTGTCGTACAACTGCTTGCCCTCGCGGATCAGTGCTGCCTGATCGTCGGTGGCGGTGGCCACCTGCGGGGTCGGCGTCAACGCGGACGCGAGGAAACCGGCGCTGACCAGTCCCATCATCAGGACCAGGGCGCCCGTGACGCGCCTGCGGAGCTTCCGCTGGCGGCGTGCCTTCGCGGCAGACGCTGTGGTATCGGATGCGGGAGGGGGGGATGAACTCATCTGTATCCCTTTGGTATGTCGGGACGGACTGGACGTCAGGGGGCTGCCTGGGGCGTTCAGCTGATCAACGGATGAAATAGATCGTGGCGAACAGGCCGATCCACACGATGTCGACGAAGTGCCAGTAGTACGAGACGACGATGGCGGCGGTGGCCTGGGCGGGCGTGAACTTGCTGACCTTGGTGCGTGCGATCAGGAAGACGAACGCGATGAGGCCGCCGATCACGTGCATGCCGTGGAAGCCGGTGGTCATGTAGAACACCGAGCCGTACACGCTGCTGGAGATCGAGGTGCCGTGCTCGACGAGGTGGATGTACTCGTAGGCCTGGCCGAGGACGAAGAAGGTGCCCATCGCCAGCGTCAGGAGGTACCACCGGCGGAGGCCGAAGACGTCGCCGCGCTCGGCCGCGAACACACCCATCTGGCAGGTGAACGACGAGGCGATCAGCACCAGCGTCACCGGTACGGCGAGGAACAGATTCAGCTCGGTCGGCTCCGGCGGCCAGTTCCCATTCGCCTGTGCTCGCGCCACGAAGTACATGGCGAAGAGCCCTGCGAAGAACATGAGCTCACTTGACAACCACACGATGGTGCCAACGCTGACCATGTTAGGTCGGTTCAGCGAGTGCACGCGTTGGGTGATTGCTGATCCTGAAGTCCCTACTGCGCTCGTCACAGACAGAAGTATGACGCTTCGTCGTAAGAGACGACTACCCGGGTCCACCCTCGGCGCGTCGACGCGCCCCGCTTGTCCGATTCTCCCTGCTGACAGCCCTGGTGGCGGACCGTGAAAGGGTGGAGTCATGCGCTCTCGTGACAACAGTACGGGGTGGCTGCGGAGGCTGTTCGGCAGTCGGCAACCGGCCCCTCTCGATCAGGATCGTCCCGACCTCGTGGTCGTCGCCTCGAGCTTCGACGACGTGGAGGCGTGCTCGACCGCGCTCGACCGCGCCGCCGCCGAGAATCCGCGGTGGGACGCCGGCGCGGAAGCGGTGCTGCGGCACCATCTGCGGCTGCCCGCCTCGTCCGTGGCCGACGCCGTGTCGATCGCCGCGCAGGACGGTTACCGACCGCAGGATCCGGACGGTCCGGCATCCCCGGCCGAGGACGGTGCGACGGTCGGACTCGTGCTGCAGCGGGTCCAGATCCTCGATGCGCTGCACTGTTCTCAGGAACGGTCGAGAATGGCCGGGCTGGCGCAGCGGCTCGGTGGCTCGGTCGACGGCTGGGACGCGACGCAACCGGCGCGCGAGTCCGATCCGCCCGGTGACTAGGCTGCCAGGACCGGATCCGCCACTAGTACAAGGGGACACGACGATGCAGAGCCCGACTGCTCAGGGGACGAACGACGGTGTGCGGCCGGCACGCACGTGGCCGTCGGTCCTCGGCACGCTCACCGACGGACGTGACCTGTCGGTGGACGAGGCGAGATGGGCGATGGACGAGATCATGTCCGACAACGCCACGTCCGCGCAGATCGCGGCGTTCGGGGTCGCCCTCAAGATGAAGGGCGAGACACCGGAGGAGTTGCGCGGACTCGCGGACTCGATGCTCGGGCACGCGCGCAAGGTCCCCGTCGACGACGACGTCGTCGACATCGTCGGCACCGGTGGTGACCGATCCAACACCGTGAACATCTCCACGATGGCGTCACTCGTGGTCGCGGCGTCCGGCATTCGCGTCGTCAAACACGGAAACCGGGCCGCGTCGTCCAAGAGCGGCGGCGCGGACGTTCTCGAGGCACTCGGGGTGAAGATCAATCTCGGCCCCGACGAGGTGGCCCGCTGCGTCCGGGAGGTCGGCATCGGTTTCTGCTTCGCGCCGGTGTTCCATCCCGCCCTGCGGTTCGCGGGCGCGCCGCGCAAGGAGATCGGCATCCCGACCGTCTTCAACGTGCTCGGACCGCTCACCAATCCGGCCCGTCCGCGGGCCGGCCTCATCGGCTGCGCGTTCCCGGGCCTGATCTCGGTGGTCGCCGGTGTGCTCGCGCAGCGCGGCAACTCGGCGCTCGTGGTGCGCGGTGACGACGGCCTGGACGAGTTGACGACGTCGACCACGTCGACCGTGCACATCGTGGCGGACGGGGCGGTGACCACCCGTCAGCTCGACCCCAGGGACATCGGGATCGCGCGGGTGTCGCTCGACGAACTGCGCGGCGGCGATGCCGAGGTGAACGCGGCGGTGGCCCGGCGACTCCTCGCCGGTGAGACCGGACCCGTCCGCGACGCGGTCCTCCTCAACGCCGCGGCGGCGATCGCCGCGTTCCGGGGACTCGGCGGCCGCACGCTCGAAGACGCGCTGTCGGACGGACTCTCGGCGGCGGCGCAGTCGATCGACAGTGGAGCGGCCGCGACGCTGCTCGCACGGTGGGCCGAACTCACGTCGGGACTGGCCACCAGCAAATAGTCGGCGGAGCTACTCGCCGATCGAGAAGCCCGCTTCCACGTCGGCGCTGGAGTAGGACTGGAACGCGATGTGCGTCGCCGTCCGGGAGACGCCGTCCACCTTGTTGATTCCCTCGGTGACGACCTCCGCGATCTTCGCGTGGTCCCGGACCCGCACGATCGCGATCAGGTCGACGTCGCCTGCGCAGGAATAGACCTTGTCGACGCCCTCGATGTCGGCGACGGCCTGAGCGGTCTCCGGGATGCGGTGGGCTTCGGCGTGGATCAGGACGATGGCGTTGATCATGATCGCCAGCCTAAGCGGTGGTCGGCGGAACCCGGCGCGGGTGGTCGGGTCTCGGCGTCCCGTGTCGACGCGCTGCCCGCTCGCGCCAGTGCGCACCACTCGGACCAGGATCCGGCGCCCCGTGCGGGCTCGCACCAGCCCGCGGATGCGCTGACGACGCGGGTGTCCTCCTGGTCGAGCCAGCGCGCGAGCAGGCCGGCCTCCTCGGGGGACGCGCCGCGGAGCGGAGTTGCGTCGGGAACGACGGTTTCGGCGGTGAGGACGAGTGCATCGACCACCGGCATCGGGTGAATTCCGCGCCGGGCGCAGCCCGCGGACGCGAGACGCCCGGAACGGATCACCGCGAACTCCCAGCCGCCGGTCGCGGCCGGGCGAGCGGCCACGAGCTGATCGAGCGCGGTGAGGGCGGCAAGGCGCTGCATCCTCCGCAACGCGAGCACGACCTCCGCGGTGCGATCACGCAGCCGTGCGGCGTTCTCGAACAACTCGCCGGCGGCCAGCTCCTCCACCCGTGCGCGCATGCGCTGCAGCGGGGCGTCGTCCAGGCCGCGCAGGAACTGCCGGAAGAGTGCCGGCCCGGGACGGTAGTCGTCCTCCGTGGCGCGGTCGTGGACGGACGCCGGGCAGCCTCCGAGCTCGCGGGGTGGGCACTGCGGACCGTGCTCCCTTCCCTTCGGGATGCGGCTCGTGCAGGTGCGGAGAATGCAGTACTCGGCGAGGACGTCGGCGACGTCGACGGCGGTCGAGCGGGACCGGAACGGACCGAGCGAGTCGGCGGTCGGGGTACGCACCACCGACAGTCGGGGGAAGGCCTCGACGGTGAGCGTGATCCACCACCCGCGTTTCGGGTATTTGGACCTCCGGTTGTACGGCGGCGTGTGCGCGGCGAGCAGCCGGAGCTCGCGCACACCCGCCTCGAGTGCATGCGCGCACTCGACGTGGTCGATCCGGGTGGTCAAGGCCACCATCTCCTTCATCCGGCCACGCGTCTCCGAGCCGGTGAAGTAGTTGCGCACCCGCCGGCGCAGATCGGTCGCCGTGCCGACGTACAGGACCTCGTCGGACGGTCCGCGGAACAGGTACACGCCCGGAGCGTGGGGGAGATGGCTGGCGAGCGTCCGTTTCGCCCGCTGGTGCGAGGAGACGTCGGGAAGGTAGTCGACGAGCTCGGTGAGACTGTGCACCCCTTGATTGCCGACCCTCGCGATGAGGGCGTGCAGGACGTCGACGGTGGCCCGGGCGTCGTCGAGTGCCCGGTGGGTCGGAGTGGTCCCGACGTCGAACAGCCGGGCCAGCGACGACAGCTTGACGGACGGCGCTTCGTCGCGGCTGAGGACGCGCCGGGCCAGTTTGACGGTGCAGAGCACGGTGAACTTGGGCCAAGGGGTGTCGGTGGCGGACGCGGCGGCCTTGAGGAAGCCCGTGTCGAACGGGGCGTTGTGCGCGACGAGCACCGCGCCGCGTGCGAACTCCAGGAACGCCGGCAGCACTCGCTCGATCCGCGGGGCGTCGATCACCATGGCGGTGGTGATGCCGGTGATCTCCACGATGTGCGGGGGGATGGACCGTCCCGGGTCGACGAGAGTGGCCATTTCGGCGATCACCTCGCCACCGCGGATCTTCACGGCGCCGATCTCGGTGATGGCGTCCTCGCCCGGCCGCGCTCCGGTGGTCTCGAGGTCGACCACCACGAACGTGGTGTCCCGCAGTGGGGTGTCGAGCCCGTCGAATCTCAGCTGTTCGGGTACACCGGGGACGCTCACGGCTCAGAGCGTATGGACGGGCACCGACAGAACCGCCCGGAGAGCCCGGAGAGACGAGGATCACACTGACCGTCTCGGGCGGCGGTCACGGGCGGTGCGAGGGTCGGGCGCGCGGCCGAAAACGAGGTGTTCGGACGGGGCGGGGACCGGTACCGGCGGGTCGGGCGCGTGTCGCGGGTGCGGTCCGCGGCACCCCGGTTGAACAGCAGAAACGCTGACCGGGAGAAAATCGGGGAGTCGTCAGGCTTCGCGAAATGCCCACTCCCGCTGTCGAAACGAGATCGGAAACAAACCGCCTGTTATCCGGTCGTTACCGAATGTGGGTATCGCGCGCCCGCAAAGCCGGAATCGGCCCAAACGGACACTTTCCGCGTGTTCCGGTCGACATCGGGGTATTCCATTTCGTAACCTTCCTGAGACCTAGCGGAGTCTCGCAGCCCCAACACCGGGGCAGCATCGCTAGTCACCGCCTAATCGGCCACTCGCGAGAGCGGTCGTACCGGGAACCCAAGTTTCTACTGGGGTGAATCCCGCCGGGACGTCCTCACGCACCGGTGGGTAGGGCTGATCTTCCCAGCCCGAACCCGTCAGCTAACTCGGTCGGCGGATGAATGGAAGAAACGGAGTACCCCTTTCGTGGCGTCACAAGTTTCCAAGCGGAATGTGCGACGGGCAGTCGTCGCCGGCGCGCTCGCAGTCGGAGCGCTCACCGCGACCGCGGCCCCCGCGGCCGCAGATCCCGTCACCATCCCCGGAGTCGGAACCTTCGAGATCCCGGGTGTCGTCATCCCGCAGATCCCCGGTGTCCCGAACCTGCCCGCGCCCCCGGCGCCGGCCGGCACCGCAGGTGACAAGGCCGTTCAGGCCGCACAGACCAAGCTCGGCTCGCCGTACGTCTACGGCGCCGCCGGCCCCAACTCGTTCGACTGCTCCGGTCTGGTGCAGTGGGCGTTCAAGCAGGCCGGACTGAACCTGCCGCGCACCAGCTACGCGCAGGCGGCGGCAGGCGCTCCCGTCTCGCAGTCCGATCTCCGCCCCGGCGACGTCGTCTCCTTCTACGGCGGATCGCACTCGGGCATCTACGCCGGCAACGGCAACGTGATCCACGCCTCCACCGAGGGTCAGCCCGTCAAGTTGGCGCCCATCGCGTCCATGCCTTTCGACGGCGCACGCCGCTACTGATCCACACGCGAGGCGAGGCATCCACCGAGTCGAGGGCGGGGATGCACGGGGTAGCTTCGTAGGATCTCGCAC
The DNA here is from genome assembly GCF_030058635.1 of Rhodococcus sp. IEGM 1305. Classification (NCBI taxonomy): domain Bacteria; kingdom Bacillati; phylum Actinomycetota; class Actinomycetes; order Mycobacteriales; family Nocardiaceae; genus Rhodococcus; species Rhodococcus sp. IEGM 1305. The sequence continues at coordinate 194,990 of NZ_JASHKX010000006.1, read as the reverse complement.
GACCACCGAGGGTGGGTTCGAATCACGATTCGAACCCACCCTCGATGTCGTTGCGCCCCAGGCAGACAGCGTGTCGTTCACCCGTCGGGTGGTCCCCGCCACCCCATTCGTGACATAGGTGGACACAAACGTATGCCGTTCCGTAACCTATCCGAGACCTTGCGAAGTCTTGTCGCGCCAACCGGGCGGCAACGCGGGTCACCACCTCTTCGGCACTCCACGGTCGCATCGGCCGAGGAAATCCCTGAGCCGCGCCTCGGACACCCGGCCCGGCTGGTGGAGAGCGACGATCGGAGAACTGCATTTCCGTGGCCTCACACAAGATGAAGCGCTCCCTGGGCAGCGTGCTGACCGCCGGCGTGCTGTCGGTGGCCCTCGTGTCGCTGCCGGCGATCCAGGCCGGCGCAGACCCGGTGACCACCAACCCGACCGACGCGCTGACGAAGCTCGGTGACCTGTCCCGGCAGTCCGAGCAGACGTCGGAGGCACTCCACAACGCGCAGATCGATCTCGCGGCCAAGCAGTCGGCGCAACGCGACGCCGACGCGCAGCTCGCAACGGACCAGGGTGTGCTCGACGCCGCCAACGCGCGCGTCGCCGTCTTCCAGCCCGTGGTGAACAAGCTCGCCACCGCCAACTACCAGGGCGCACGGACCAATCGCCTCTTCGCCGTAATGGTGAGCGATTCGCCGCAGCAGCTCCTGGACCAGATGTCCGCCCTGGACGCCATCTCCAACGACACCCGCAATCAGGTCGCGCAGTTCCAGTCGGCCACGTCGGAAGCCACGAAGGCCGCCGAGGCGTCGAAGAAGTCCGCCGATGCCGCACGGTCCGCGACCGAGCAGGCCAAAGCGGTGAGCGACGATCTGCAACGCAAGCAGAGCGACCTGCAGGCGCAGATCGCCGACGTGATCAAGGCATTCGGAGATCTCACCGGCGCCGAACGCGACCAGCTGGCGGGCACGCCCTTCCCGCCCGGCTTCGACCCGAACACGATCCTCGCGCATCTCACCCCCGGCTCGGGCACGAGCGCGCTGCAGGCAGGCATGACCCGTATCGGCGACCCCTACGTGTGGGGCGCCACCGGTCCGGACGAATTCGACTGCTCGGGACTGGTCGTGTGGGCGTACAAGCAGATCGGCAAGACGCTGCCGAGGTCCAGTCAGGCGCAGGCCAGCGGCGGCACCCCGGTGTCCCGCGACGCCCTGCAGCCCGGCGACGTCGTCCTCTTCTACAACGACGCGTCCCACGTCGGCCTCTATGCAGGAAACGGCAACATTCTCCACGCCTCGACGTTCGGTGTGCCGGTGAAGATCGAGTCGATGGCGAAGTTCCCCTTCTACGGGGCGCGCCGCTACTGACGGCGACCGTCCGACAGCGGCGGCCGGGCGTGCTCATACACTCACCGGCGTGCCCGCTTCAGACCCGTCTCCCGCAACGGATCCGACCTCGCGCCGTCAGGCGCGCCCGTGGGAGCTGGCCGCACTGGCCGGACTCGTCCTCGCCGTCGTCGTCGTCCTCGCGCTGACCGGGTTCTCCCGGACCGAGCGGGGCACGGACGGAGCCGTCGGTACCGCGCAGGCCGACGCCGACGCGCGTGCGACAGCCGTCCAGACGCTCCTCGACACCTGGGCGTCGGCTGTGCGGACGAACGACGCGGCCCGGTTGTCCGGTCTGATGGATCAGGCGGCGGCACCGGGATTCCTGGCCGCCGAGACGCGGCGGGCGGGCAACGTTGCCGGGGTCGAGTTCTCGGACTGGGGCTACGAGATCGCCGAGGGCGCCCAGACAGCGGTGCCGTCGAGCCTCGGCGACGCGCTCGGGGCCGACGAGGTGTGGGCCCCCGCCGTGCAGCTCCGCTACGCGATCGCGGACGAGAGCCCCACCCGCAAACCGGTGGCTCTCGTCGTCGCCCGGCGCGGCGAGCGCTGGGCACTGGTCAGCGACAGCGCCACCGTGGACGGCGACCGGCGGACCTGGCGCGGACCGTGGGATTTCGGACCCGTCGTGTCGCGTCGCGTCGACACCGGTGACGGGCAAACGTCGGTGGTGCTCGGACATCCCGAGAACGCCACCATGGTCGACCGGCTGGCGGACGAACTCCCCGCCGCCGTCGTCAACGCCACCCAGCTGTGGGGTTCGAACTGGGCGGGCCGCGCGCTCGTGTGGGTCGCGGGATCGCAGGACGAGTTCACGGCGCTCGTCGGCCCGAATCACGACGGACGCGACATCGCCGCCGTCGCCATCTCGGACGCCGTCGACCCCGACGCCGCCACGGTCACCGGACAGCGGATCGTGTTCAGCCCCGCGTCCGAGGACCGGCTGACCGAGGTCACCCGGCGGGCGATCCTGCGGCACGAGCTGATCCACGTGGCGGCGCGCGCCGAGACGGTGGACCGCTCACCGATGTGGGTGCTGGAGGGCTACGCGGAATACGCGGCATACCGGGGTACCGGCGAGGCCGAACGGCAGATCGCGCCGGCACTGACCGCGCAGGTGGGCGCCGAGGGTCCGCCGACCGAGTTCCCCGAGGACACCGACTTCTCCGGATACGGCGAACGCGGCTCGGTCGCCTACGAGACGGCATGGTCGATCAACGCCTTCGTCGCGGAGCAGTACGGCGAATCGAGGCTGACGGAACTGTACCGGACGCTGGCCGTGGGCGAGGCGGACCCGGCGACGGTCGACGGACGGCTGTCCGACGTCCTCGGCGTCGACGCCGATCAGTTCCGCGACCGCTGGACCGACTGGGTGGGCGCTCACCTGGGGTGACCCTGCGTCGCCTGCGCACGGTCCACCGCCTACGGTGATCACATGCGCCGAACCCTGTTGGTGACGAACGATTTTCCGCCGCGACCCGGTGGAATCCAGTCGTACCTGCACACCTTCGCCAAGCACCTGCCCGCCGACGACCTGGTCGTCTACGCCCCGCGCTGGCGCGGCGACTCGCATATCAAGTTCGATGCGCGGCAACCGTTTCAGGTCGTCCGGCACCCCACCACGTTGATGGTGCCCACGCCGTTCGTCGCCCGCCGGGCCGCCAAGCTGCTCGCCGAACACGACTGCACGGGCGTCTGGTTCGGCGCAGCGGCCCCGCTCGCGCTGCTGAGTTCGACGCTGCGCCGCGCCGGGGCGGAACGGGTGGTCGCCAGTACCCACGGGCACGAGGTCGGCTGGTCGATGCTCCCCGCCGCCCGCCAGGCCCTCGGACGGATCGGCGACCGGACCGACGTCGTCACGTACGTCAGCCGGTACACGAGGGGCCGATTCGCGTCCGCGTTCGGCGCGAGTGCCGCGCTCGAACACCTGCCGTCCGGCGTCGACACCGACCTGTTCACCCCGGACAGCGGCGCGCGGGCCGAACTGCGGTCCCGGTACGGGCTGGGGGAGCGGCCGACGGTCCTGTGCCTGTCCCGTCTCGTGCCGCGCAAGGGCCAGGACATCCTGATCAAGGCGCTCCCAGGCATCCGCGAGCACATCGACGGCGCCGTGCTCGTGATCGTCGGCGGCGGCCCCTACGAGGACCGTCTGCGCTCGCTCGCGCGCTCGGTCGGGGTGGAGGACCACGTCGTGTTCACGGGCACGGTGCCGTCCGCGGAGCTGGCGGCGCACCACACGATCGCCGACGTGTTCGCGATGCCGTGCCGCACGAGGGGCGCGGGACTCGACGTCGAAGGCCTCGGCATCGTCTTCCTCGAGGCGTCGGCCACCGGTGTGCCGGTCATCGCCGGACAGTCCGGTGGCGCCCCGGAAACGGTGCGGCAGAACGAAACCGGGATGGTCGTGGACGGCACGTCGGTGGCCGAGGTGGCGCGATCGGTGATCTCGGTGCTGTCGGATCGCGACCGCGCGGCCGCGATGGGTGCGGCCGGCCGCGAATGGGTCAAGGCGGAGTGGCGATGGGACGTGCTCGCCGCCAAGCTGCAGGCACTGCTTGCGTGACCGCCCGTGAGTACTTGTCAACCGCGGGCGGTTAACAAGTACTCACGAGCCCGGAGGGCACTATTTCGCGTAGATGGCCGCGATGTCGTCGGCGAAGCTGTCGTGCACGACGTTGCGCTTGAGCTTCATCGTCGGCGTGAGCTCGCCGGTTTCCTCGGTGAAGTCGACGGGCAGGACCCGGAACTTCTTGATGGCCTCCGCGTGTGACACGAGCTTGTTGGCCTCCGCGACGGCTTCGTCGATCTCGGCCGTGAGGTCGGCGTCGGTGAGCAGATCCGCGACCGTGGTCCCTGCGGGCTTGCCGTTGCGCTCGTTCCATGCGGGCAGTGCGTCGGCGTCGATGGTGATCAGCGCGCCGATGAACGGCTGCTGGTCTCCGACGACGATGGCCTGGCTGATCAGCGGGTGCGCACGCAGGTGATCCTCGAGCTGGGCGGGGGAGACGTTCTTGCCACCCGCTGTGACGATGATCTCCTTCTTGCGGCCGGTGATGGTGATGTACCCGTCCGTGTCGACCGACCCGAGGTCGCCGGTGTGGAACCAGCCGTTCTCGATCGCGTCGGCGGTCGCGTTCTCGTTGCGCCAGTACCCGCTGAAGACGACCGGCCCCGACAGCAGGATCTCACCGTCGTCGGCGATGCGAACGGAATTGCCCGCCAACGGCTTGCCGACCGAGCCGACCTTCTGCTCGCCGATCGTGTTGACCGCGAAAGCCGCGGACGTCTCGGTGAGGCCGTAGCCCTCGTAGATCGTGATGCCGATGCCGCGGAAGAAGTGGCCGAGGCGGGCGCCGAGCGGGGCGCCGCCCGAGATCGCCAGCTGGCATTTGCCGCCGAGCGCGGCCCGCAGCTTCGAGAACACCAGCTTGTCGAACAGTGCGTGCTTGGCCTTGAGGACCAGTCCCGGCCCGCCCTTGTCCTGAGCCTCGCTCCAGGCGATGGCCGTCTCGGCGGCGGCGTCGAAGATCTTGCCCTTGCCCTCGCCGTGGGCCTTGGCGCGGGCGCTGTTGTACACCTTCTCGAACACCCGCGGCACCGACAGGATGAAGTCGGGGCGGAACTCGCCGAACGTGGGGACGAGGTTCGGGATGTCGCTGGTGTGTCCGAGTGCGGCGCCGGCGTCGAACGACGCGATGCTGACGGCGCGCGCCAGCACATGCGCCATCGGCAGGAACATGAGGGTGCTGACGCCGGGCGTCTTCAGCAGGGTGCCGAGGCTGGAATCGAGGATGCCCTTGGACTCGGCGATGAGGTTGGAATGGGTGAGCTGGCAGCCCTTGGGCCTGCCGGTGGTGCCGGAGGTGTAGATGAGGGTGGCCGGATCGCTCGACTTCAGCGCGGCGACGCGGGCCCGGACATCGGCGTCGGGAACGTCGGCGCCCAGTGCGGTCAGTTCCTCGACGACGCCGCGGCCGCCGTCGGACGCCTCGATCTGGTAGACGCCGCGCAGCGCGGTCGCCTCGGCGGCGACGGCCTTCACGGTGGCCGCGTGTGTCGCGTTCTCGACGACGAGATCGATCGCGGCGGAGTCCTCGAGGATCCACCGGACCTGCTCGGCGGAGGATGTCTCGTAGATCGGGACGGTGACGCCGCCCGCTGCCCAGATCGCGAAGTCGACGAGGGGCCACTCGTAGCGGGTTGCCGACATCAGTGCCACCCGGTCGCCCTGCTGGACGCCGAGGGCGATGAGACCCTTGGCGACTGCGGTGACCTGTGCCGCGAATTCGGCGGCCGTGACGTCGGTCCAGCGTCCGCCGATCTTGCGCTTGTACACGACCAGCGTCGGGTCGGCCGCGGCGTGGGCGAACACCGAGTCGACCGCGGACGCGTCCTCCGCGATCGTGAACGACTGTGGCGCGCTGAACTCGGGCACGAAAACCTCCGACACTGAAGATACTGACGAGTAGGATTGCGTTCCCAACTTTAGACCTTCCCCGGCCAGGTCTGCTTCCTGGCCGAAGAAGGGTGGTCAGAGCCCTGTCCGCGCGGTGCCGCGGAACCCCGCGGCCACCGCTCACGGCGGTATGTGAAGCTAGTCGCCGTGAGCAGCATTCAGGTCGCAGACCAGACGTTCATCGCGGCCCCACCGCAGCAGGTCGCGGCGGCGATCGCCCCGCCGGCCCGCTGGCGCCGATGGTGGCCCGATCTCACCCTCGCCGTCCGCGAGGACCGGGCCGAGAAGGGCATCCGGTGGACGGTGGCCGGACCGCTCACCGGGACCATGGAAGTGTGGCTCGAGCCGGTGCTGGACGGAGCGATCGTCCACTACTTCCTCCACGCCGAACCGGCCCGCAGCGAGGGCACCCCCGATCTGGCCGCACTGAACCGTCGCAGGCGCGTCGAGGGCAAAGTGATGTCCTTCGAAGTGAAGAAGGAACTCGAGGCAGGTCGCGCTGCGGGAGAACCGCCGTCCTGAGGCGGATCCGCCCGCCGCGGCAGGGTCGGCATTGTGTCAGAGCGCCGAGATCGTGTGTGATAGTCGGGCACAACACAGACATACGAAACCGGTAACGGCGTGGCCCCGCGATCGACGAGCGGGTCGGCCAGGCGAAAGGAAGCGTTCACTCCATGCCCGAGAGGACCAAGAGGTCGATCAGTATCGAGGCGCCGCCCGCCCGGGTGATGGATGTGATCGCCGACTTCGACGCGTACCCGGCGTGGGTGACCGCCGCGAAGTCCGTCGAGGTAATGGAACCCGGCAAGGGCGGCCGGGCCGACCGGGTGCGGTTCGTGCTCGACGCCGGCATGGTCAAGGACACGTACGTACTCCGCTACGACTGGGCGCCCGACGGCAAATCGGTCAGCTGGGAACTCGAGTCCGGGGAGATCCAGAAGTCGCAGTTCGGTTCGTACGTTCTGGAGGACGAGCCGGGCGGCGGCACCACCGTCACGTACGAGCTCACCGTCGACCTCACCATCCCGATGATCGGCCTGTTCAAGCGCAAGGCGGAGAAGGCGATCACCGACACCGCGCTCAAGGAACTCAAGAAACGGGTGGAAGGCTGAGCAGCGAAGGTCGTGCCGGACCTGCCCGGGTCCAGTTCTTCGTCGGGAAGGGGGGCGTCGGAAAGACGACGCTCGCGGCCGCGACGGCACAGGCGGCCGCAGAGGCCGGACACCGGACTCTGCTCGTCTCGCTCGACCAGGCGCACTCTCTCGCCGACGTCATCGGGATCGCCGCCGCCCGGGACCTCGTGTCCGTGACCGACACCCTCGACGTCCTCGAACTCGACACCCTCACGTTGCTCGAGAACAGATTCCGGAGTCTGACAGCGGTTCTCGCGGCCGCCGGAACACACGACCACGGCGCCCAGCTGTCCGCGCTCGAACCGGAGGAGCTGACCGGGCTTCCCGGCGTGCAGGACGTGCTCGGGCTGCGTGAGGTCGTCCGGTTCGCCACCGAGGGCGACTACGACGCCGTCGTGGTGGACTGCCCGCCCACCGCGGACTGCCTGCGGACGCTCGCCGCGTCCGCGATGGCTCTCGAGTACATCGAGCGGGTGTGGCCGCAGCACCGCCGCATCGCCGCGCTCCTGGGTTCCGATCCCCGCCTCGTGATGCTGGTGACGCTGATCGAACAGGTCGTCGCCGCGGTCGGCGAGGTCCGGGAGATGCTCGCGAACCGGGCGAAAACCACTGTGCGACTGGTGACGACACCGGAGCGGGTGGTGCTGACGGAGACCCGGCGCACCGTGGCGGTCGCCGCGCTGTCCGGCCTGCGCGTCGACGCCATCCTCGTGAACAACCTTCTGCCGCACTTCGATTCGCCGGCAGGACACGACGATCCCGGTGTGGCATGGTTGATCAGGCGGCGAGCCCTGCAGCAACGGGTCCTTGCCGAGCTGACCGCCTCCGCGGGCACCACCGTGATCCTCTCGGTGACCCGGTCGGTGACGGAGCCGGTAGGGTGGGCCGATCTCGGCGGAATCGCCCGGGAGTTGTATGCCGACGACACGGACGCGGTTGCGGTGCTGGGGAAGAACCCACCTGCGGTGCGGGTGGGGCTGGAATCGGGGGCCGGTGTGGATTCTGTGTACACGATGCGGATGTATCTGCCGCTCGTGAACCCGTCGACCCTCACGTTGGGTCGAGTGGAGGACGACTTGGTCGTGGGAGCTGAAGGGGTGCGCCGCCGGGTCCGCCTCGCCTCGGTCCTGCGCCGGTGCGTCGTCGCGGGCGCAGAACTCGACGGAAGTGATCTGGTCGTGCGCTTCACGCCCAACCCGCAGGTGTGGCCGGTATGAACGACGACCACGCGCAGCTGGTGGCGGAGCTGCGGGCACTCGCCGAGACCGCCCTGGACCGTCTCGAGCCGCTTCTCCAGCGTGCGGCGGCGCCGCACGCCCAGGCGGGCGTCGAGGACGCGCCCCCCGGAACCGGGCAGTGGTCGGGATGCACGTGGTGCCCGGTGTGCGCACTCGCGGCTCTGATCCGCGGCGAGCAGCACGATCTCGTGACCCTGCTCGCCGGCCAGGCGTCCGTGCTGATCGCGGTGCTGCGGCAGGTCCTCGACGAACACGCCGTTCACGACACCCCGGGCCCCGGCGGTCCCGACGCTCCGGAACCCGGCCCCGGCGGCGGAACGTCCGAAGCGGACGGCGGCTCGGCGTTCGAGCCGATCACGGTCACCATCAAGCATTGAGCGTGCCCCGCGAGGGCCGGATCGCCGGACTCGTGCACGTCGGCGATCCGGCATGGGCACAATCATCTCCATGAGCACAGGCACGGGCAGCGAACGTGGCGGCAGCGCGGCGCTGACCATCGGCATCGACGTGGGTGGAACGAGCATCCGTGCGTCGGTGGTCGACTCGGCCGGTGAGGTGCTCGACTCGCTCCAGTCGCCGACCCCGGCGTCGGCGAAGGCGCTCGAGAACGGCCTGGACCGGGCGGTCCGGGAGCTGTCCGCACGGCACGACGTCGCCGCCGTGGGTCTGGCGGTCGCCGGATTCATCACCCCCGACCGCACGACGGTGCGGTTCGCGCCGCATCTGCCGTGGGTGGGTGCACCCGTCGGCCGGGACCTCGGGCAGCGTCTCGGTCTGCCGGTGATCCTCGAGCACGACGTGAACGCGGCGGCGTGGGCCGAGCACCGGTTCGGTGCTGCGGCAGGCGGCCGGAACGTGGTGATGCTCGCCATCGGCACGGGCATCGGGGCGGCACTCCTCGCGGACGGTCGGCTGTACCGCGGCAGCCACGGCGTCGCACCCGAACTCGGCCACATCCAGGTGGTCCCGGACGGACGGCCGTGCGCGTGCGGCAAGCACGGCTGCTGGGAGCGGTACTGCAGCGGGACGGCCCTCGTCGACACCGCGATCGAACTTCTGGCCGCGGATCCGGCGACGTCGACGGTCCTCGCGCGGGACGTGGCGGTCGATCCGGGTGCGCTGACGGGCAGGCGGATCGCGGGCGCGGCACAGGACGGCGATCCGCTGGCACTGGAGACCATGCGGGAGTTCGCCCGTTGGCTCGGCGTCGGCCTGGCGCTCATCGGGGATGTGTACGACCCGGATCTCGTCGTGATCGCCGGCGGCGTCGCGAGTTCCTCGCCGCTGTTCATCGACGAGGCCCGCGAGCACTACGCGGCTCTGACGACGGGGGCCGGGCACCGGCCGCTGGCCCGCATCCGGCCGACCCAGCTGGGGGAGGCGGCGGGCATGATCGGAGCGGCGGAACTCGCCCGGGCTGTCCTGCCCGATCGGGTGGGTTGACGTCCGGCCCACTGCTGTAAACCCGCAGAGTGTGATGCTGTGCGGGCCTCCCGGCCGTGTGTAGCGACCCTCACCCGCCCGAAGTAGAGTCGACCCGAACGAAGCTTGGGTTGTGAACGGGAGGGACGCCATGTGGTACTGGCTCTTCAAGTACGTGTTTTTGGGGCCGGTTCTCTGGGGGCTGGGTAGGCCGACCGTGGAGGGTACGGAGAACATCCCGGCGGAGGGTGGCGCCATCTTGGCGAGTAACCATCAGGCCGTGCTGGATTCGTTCTTCCTGCCGTTGCGTGTGCCGCGGAGGATCACTTTTCTCGCCAAGAGCGAGTATTTCACCGGGACGGGACTCAAGGGCGCCTTCCAGCGCTGGTTCTTCTCGGTGGTCGGTCAGGTGCCGATCGACCGGACGGGCGCCGATGCCGCGCAGGACGCATTGAACGCCGGGTTGCGCGTCCTCTCGCAGGGCAAGCTGCTCGGTATCTACCCGGAGGGCACCCGGTCGCCCGACGGCCGCCTCTACAAGGGCAAGACGGGCCTGGCTCGCATGGCTCTGGAGTCCGGTGTGAAGGTCATCCCGGTCGCGATGATCGGTACGGAGAAGGTCAACCCGATCGGCTCCCGGGTGTGGCGTCCCGCGAAGGTCACCATCCGCGTCGGTGAGCCCATCGACTTCTCGCGTTTCGAGGGCATGGGCGGCAACCGGTTCGTCGAGCGGGCCGTCACCGACGAGGTCATGTACAAGCTGATGAAGCTGTCGGGTCAGGAATACGTCGACATCTACGCGGCGACGCTGAAGAAGAAGGCGCCCGCCGCCGACGCCTCGGTGGCCGATGCGGCGCCTGCGAGCGACGCCACCACCGTCACGCGACTGCCGGACACGCGGGCGAGCTGACGGCCGCGACCTCTCAGCCGACGGGGACGGTGAGATCGTCGGAGGTCTCCGACCGATCGTCCTCGTCGGACTGGGAGCGGCGGGTGCGGAACGCGAAAATCGCGACCAGCACCACGGCGAGTCCCCACCACACGTACGACGACGCCAGGAACTGATCCCACAGATTCCAGTGGGTTCCGCTCCACCGTCCCACCCCGAGTTTCCAGTGCGCGGCGAGCCTCACGACGACGACGCCGACCACGGCCACGACCGCCAGGGCGACGCTCCGGCGACGGTAGGCGAGGACGCCGAACACGAGGATCACCGGCACGGACCACACCCAGTGGTGTGACCAGGACACGGGGGAGACGAGCAGTCCGAGGACGGCGTTGAGTCCCAGCGCGAGCGCGGTCTCGCCGGATCGCAGCGCTCGCACCATCGCGAGAATCACGAGTGCGAGAACCACGACGCTCAGCAGCAGCCAGATCGGGGTGCGCACCGAGTCGCTCAGTCCGAGCCGGGCCAGCACACCGGTGATGCTCTGGTTCGCGGGATACGCCGGGGTGCCGATCCGATCGGAATCGAAGAGGGTGTGCGTCCAGTAGGTGACGGAGTCGTTCCACGTCGCGATCGCGCCCACGGCGCTGAACGCCAGGAAACCGACCCCGGTCACGATGGCCGAGCGAAAGTCCTTGCGCACCAGGAAGTACACAATGAACACGGCAGGCGTCAGCTTCACCGCCGCTGCGAGGCCGATCAGCACGCCGCGCGGCCACGGCGTCTTCTTCGGCAGGCAGTCCGCCGCCACCAGCAGCATCAGCAGGATGTTGATCTGCCCGTAGTCGAGGGTCGACGAGACGGGTTCGAGGGCCATCGACACCGCGAGCGCACCGAGGGCCGTCCACACCAGCGTGGTGCGGGGTGCGATGCCCAGCGAGTCGAGCGTGACGACGAGGACGCCGAACAGCGCGATCAGCGACAACACCGTCACGACGATCCCGGCCGTCGCCAGCGACACCGTCGACAGCGGACTGAAGACGACGGCGGCGAGCGGTGGGTACGTGAACGGCAGGAAGTTGCCCATCTGGGTGGCAGGCATCGACCCGTACAGGGTCGGGCCGTGCAGGAACACCGAACCGCCCAGGCGGTAGACGTCGAGATCCAGCCGGTAGTAGCTGCCGAAGTCCCGCAGGCCGGGCAGTCCGAGCAGGTTGTAGGCGAATCCGACCGCGAGCCCGGCGAGGACGAGGACCCGGACGACGAGACCACCGACGCGGAGATGCGGAGGCACCCGCGGGGAGTCGAGCGTGTCCGCGACAGGGACGGCGGACTGTCGACCGTCGGAGGTTGCGCGCACCGAGGCCTCCTTCACGAGGTAGGGGTGGATCCGGATGACGCCAACGGGTGAGGCATAGTTTGCGGGCGTGCGTTACTTCTACGACTGCGAGTTCATCGAGGATGGTCGCACGATCGACCTGGTGTCGATCGGGGTGGTCGCAGAGGACGGACGTGAATTCTACGCAGTGTCCACCGAGTTCGATCCCGACCGGGCGGGCAAATGGGTGCGCAGGAACGTGCTGCCGAAGCTGCCGCAGCCGTCGTCGCCCCTCTGGAAGAGCCGCGCCCGCATTCGCGACGACCTCTACGCGTTCCTGATTCCCCGCCCCGGCATCGTCCCCGAACTGTGGGCGTGGGTGGCCGCCTACGACCACGTCGCCCTCTGCCAGCTGTGGGGGGACATGACGGAGCTACCGCAGTCGCTGCCCCGGTACACGCGGGAACTCCGCCAGTACTGGGAGGAACACGGCAGTCCGGCGCTCCCACCTGCACCGGGTGACGCGCACGACGCGCTCGCCGACGCCAGGCACAACCTGGCGAAGTTCGAGGCAGTTCAGGCGGCGCGCTCACTCCGGTGACCTGACTCGCCATCGCTCCGGTCGAGCGAATATCCTGTATGGGTGAACTGGACTGTCGACGTGCCGATCGACCGCTTGCCCGAACTCCCGCCGCTGCCCACCGAGATGCGTGAGCGCCTCGATGCAGCGTTGGCCAAGCCCGCTGCTCAGCAGCCGCAATGGCCCGAGGGTCAGGCCGCCGCGATGCGGACCGTCCTCGAGAGCGTGCCCCCGATCACGGTGGCCAGCGAGGTCGTGGCCCTGCAGGAGAAGCTGGCTCAGGTCGCTCGCGGCGAGGCGTTCCTTCTCCAGGGCGGTGACTGCGCCGAGACGTTCGCCGACAACACCGAGCCGCACATCAAGGGCAACATCCGCACCCTGCTGCAGATGGCCGTCGTCCTGACGTACGGGGCGAGCCTGCCCGTCGTCAAGGTCGCCCGTATCGCCGGTCAGTACGCCAAGCCGCGGTCGTCGAACGTCGACGCCCTGGGCCTGCAGTCGTACCGCGGCGACATGATCAACTCCCTCGTCGCCGACGAGGCCGTGCGCGCCCACGACCCGTCGCGGCTCGTGCGGGCGTACGCGAACGCCAGCGCCGCGATGAACCTGGTCCGCGCGCTCACCGGCGCGGGCATGGCCGACCTGCACAAGGTGCACGACTGGAACCGCGAGTTCGTGGCGTCGTCGCCGGCCGGGGCCCGGTACGAGGCACTTGCCGCGGAGATCGACCGCGGGCTGCAGTTCATGAACGCCTGCGGCGTCACCGATCCCAGCCTGCACCACGCGCAGATCTTCGCCAGCCACGAGGCGCTCGTCCTCGACTACGAGCGCGCGATGCTGCGCCTCGACAACGACGACGACCACGCGAAGCTGTACGACCTGTCCGCCCACTTCCTGTGGATCGGCGACCGCACCCGTCAGCTCGACGGGGCCCACATCGCATTCGCCGAACTCGTGTCGAACCCGATCGGCCTGAAGATCGGGCCCAGCACCACACCGGAGATGGCGGTCGAATACGTCGAGCGGCTCGACCCCACCAACAAGCCGGGTCGCCTCACCCTGATCTCGCGGATGGGTAACAACAAGGTTCGCGACCTGCTGCCGCCCATCGTCGAGAAGGTTCAGGCCACCGGTCATCAGGTGATCTGGCAGTGCGACCCGATGCACGGCAACACCCACGAGGCGTCCACCGGCTACAAGACCCGCCACTTCGACCGCATCGTCGACGAGGTCCAGGGATTCTTCGAGGTCCACAACGGACTCGGCACCTACCCGGGCGGCATCCACGTCGAGCTCACCGGTGAGAACGTCACCGAATGCCTCGGCGGCGCGCAGGACATCTCCGACCTCGACCTGTCCGGTCGCTACGAGACGGCGTGCGACCCCCGCCTCAACACCCAGCAGTCGCTGGAACTGGCGTTCCTCGTCGCGGAGATGCTCCGCGGCTGACCGCAGGGCGTACATTCACATTCAGGGGAACTCACTGCCCTGCACCTGCGGGGTCAGGGCAGTGAGACCAGGGTGACCGTGCTCCCGGGCTTCACGAGATCGCCGCCGCCAGGGTTCTGGCTGATGACGAACGACCTGTCCGTGTCGGTCACCTGACGCACCTTCACCTCGAGTCCGAGACGGCTCAGTTCATCGCGCGCGGATCCGACGGTCCGGCCCAGCATCGACGGCATTCGGACCGCGTTCGACACACTCAACGTGACGCTGGTGCCCGCATTGACGCGGGCGCCCGCCTTCGGGCTGGTGGCGATCGCGTCTCCGGCAGCGACGTTCCGGTCGAAGTCGGTGGTGACGTCCTGCACGACGATGCCCACCGCCTCGAGTGAGGCGCGCGCCTCGGCCTCCGACATGCCCTTCACATCGGGAACGTCTACCGGCGGTGCACCTTTGCTGACGATCAGCTTGACCGTGGACCCGGTCGCGAGCTCGGTACCCGGTGCCGGGTCGAGCGCGGCCACCGCCCCGATCGGGACCTTCGCGCTGAACGCCTGACCACCGTCGACCGGGGTGAACGTGCGGTTCCGCAGTTCCTGTTCGATTCCGGCGCGCTCACCGCCCGCGGGCAGCGGCGGGACCGTCGGCCTCCCGAGGGAGACTAGCAGTGCCACCGTGCCGTCGCGGGAGATCCGCGAGCCGCCGGTGGGATCGGTACCCAGCACCGTGTCGAGCGCAGCCGTGTCGGAGTACTGCCCCCGGATCTCCGTCGACAGTCCGGCCGCTTCGATCGCCGTCACCGCCGCACCGCGATCGAGACCGTCGGTGGTCGGGACCGCGGTGAAACGGCCCGAACCCATCCACCAGCCACCGAAACCCACCGCGAGGGCGAGCATCAGGATCACGAGCAGCCACACGATCGTGGTCCGGCGCGACCGCTGCCGTTCGGCGGCGAAGTCGGGGTAGTGGTAGCCGTCGTCGGGTTCGTCCTCCACCGCGAACGACGGTTCGTCGATCGGCGGGCGCGGAGTCTGCGTGGTGACCACCCGCGTGTGCTGGACACCGGGCTGCGCCGGCAGCGGGCTGGGCGGCGACAGCGGCGGGGCGGGGGGAAGGTGCACCGTGGGCGGCGCGGCGGGGCCCGGCGGCGCGCTCAGGGGCGGCGCGCTCGCGGCGGCCGCAGCGCTCAGGTGCTGCGCCGAGCGTCGCGGGGCGGGCACCCGATAGGCGGGCAAATCGAGGGCCGCCGCGATGCTGCGCAGGGCCGAGCCCATCTGCTCGGCGTTGGCGAAGCGGTGCGACGGTTCCCGGTGGGTGGCCTCCGCGACGAGTTCGTCGAACTCGGGCGGGACACCCGCGATGAACGAACCCGGCCGCGGCACGTCCTGATTGATCCGCTGATACGCGACGGACAACGACGTGTCCCCCGTGAACGGTGTCCGCCCGGTGAGAAGTTCGAACAGCAGGACACCGGTGGAGTAGACGTCACTGCGGGTGTCCGCGATACCGGACGTCACCTGCTCCGGCGACAGGTACGCCGCCGTGCCCAGAATCACACTGTTCGACGTGGTGGTCGACGCGGCGGCGGCCCGCACCAGACCGAAATCGGCGATCTTCACCTCACCGCCGTCGGAGATCAGGATGTTCTCGGGTTTGACGTCGCGGTGCACGAGACCGGCCCGGTGGGCGACGGCGAGCGCGTCGAGAACCGGGCCCGCGACCGCGGCCACCGCGTGCGGCGGCATCGGCCCGCGCTCCCGCAGGAGTTCGCGGAGCGTTCCGCCGTCGACGAGTTCCATCACCAGGAACGCGTGCTCGCGGTCGTGTCCCTGGTCGTAGACCGCGACCAGGGAGGGGTGCTTGAGTCGCGCGACCGAGCGGGCCTCGAACTCGAACCGGGTGACGAACGCAGGATCGGCCGCGAACTGCGGATCCATCACCTTGATGGCCACCGGACGGTCGAGACGCGTGTCGAGCCCCCTGTAGACGGTGGACATGCCGCCACGCGCGATCGTGGCATCCACCCGATAGCGCCGGTCGAGCAGCTCGCCGATCAAACGTTGACCTCCATCGTGCACAGTGTCCGTTCCCCCGTCAGTGCGCGCAGCCCGGCCACGCGCCCCTCAATCGTAGCCAGCGACACCGACCGGTAGCGCCACGCCGGAGGCGACCAGATAACGTTAGGGGAGTGAGTGCCATCCCTTACTGTGACGATGTCCTGGACCCTTCCGTCTCGCTCCTCCAGTTGGTGGACGTCGCGAAGAACCTCGGTGTGGCCGTCACCCGCGTGCAGCAGCTTCTGCGCGATCAGCAGTTGATCGCCGTCCGACGCGACGGCGTACTCGGTGTTCCCGAACTCTTCTTCGACGGGACCGGCGAGATCGTCAAATGGCTGCCCGGTCTCGTCGCCGTGCTCCACGACGGCGGATTCAAGGACGAGGAAATCCTGCAGTGGCTGTTCCGCGAGGACGACAGCCTTCCCGGCACGCCCGTCCAGGCGCTGCACGGCGACCTCGCCCGTGAAGTGATCCGCCGCGCTCAGGCGATGGGATTCTGACGGCCGGTCACCACACTCGGCCACGGGCAGGCACCGCGAGCCGGGCGAACTGAGGCAGCGCCGTCGCCCACCGGTTTCTCCGGGACACGGTGGCGCGCCGGTCGAGCACCCGGTAACCACCTCGCTCGATCTCGTCGAGAATGCGGGAATACAGCACGAACGCGGTCCGGATACCCGGTTGCACCCGCCGGTCCAGCATCGCGATGCCCGGTTCCGCGTCCCGGTACACCGACCGGGTGACCGAGATCAGGTGGGCGAGGGCCCGCACGATCCGCTGGTCCGTCGTGCCGCTGCGGCGACCGTGCGCGAGAAGTTCGGTGTCGACACCGAACGCGGCCAATTCGTCGGCCGGGAGATAGACCCGGCCCCGATCCAGGTCCTCGCCGACGTCGCGAAGGAAATTGGTCAGCTGGAACGCCTCACCGAGAGCCGCAGCGTGCGGTTCGGCATCGGCGACGGGCCCGGTGGTTCCGAGGACGGGCAGCATCTGCAAACCGATCACGACGGCCGATCCGTACATGTACGTCCGGAGTTCGGTCATGGTGCCGTACTCGGACCGATGCTCGGCAGTCCCCGGAACATCCATCCGCATGGACTGCAGGAACGCGAAGAAGTAGTCGTGGGGGATGTCGAAGGACGCGACGGTGTCGAGGAACGCGGGAAGGACCCGCCGCATCTCCCGTGAACACGCATCCGGCCCGACCGCGGTCCGGTCGGTGAAGCCGAGTCGCAGTGCCGCGTCGATCCGATCGAGTTCGGCGGCGCAGCCGCCGGCCGTCCGGCCGGGATCGACGTCCACGATGTCGTCGACCGTGCGGGCGAACCCGTACAGGGAATGCACGGCGGCGCGGCGGCGCTCGGGAAGGAGCCGGGTCGCGAGATGGTAGGTGCGACCGTGCTCCGCCGTCACCGCGCCGCAGTACCGGTAACTGTCGGCCAGCTCGGTCATCAACCGGTCATTCGACGCGCGGCGACGACGCGGCACCCGCGAGGTCGGCGGTGCGCTGTTCCTCGACGGGCCGAGGTGTGCGCAGGCGCAGCGGGTCGACCGTGCGGAGCGACACGGCCGCGACGACCGCGGCGAACGTTGCGAGCACGACGTGCGGGAACGTGTAGAGGCCGATCGAACCGTCGGGCTGGAAGACCAGCATCAACCAGGTGGACAACCCGACGAGGATCATCAGGGTCCGGGTCGACAACGCGAAGCCGGCTGCGATGGCGATCGGCCACGAGTAGTACCAGGGCAGCGCGGCGGGCGACAGGATCACGATCGCGACCAGGACGATGAGGATTCCGAGAATCGCGTCACGCTCGGTCTTCCGGTAGCGCCACCAGGCCGCCAGCACGAGAGCGACCAGCGCCACCGCGCAGATCGGGCGGGTGATGGCCAGCACCTCACCCAGCCGCAGTTCCGCAAACCACGACGTTCCGACGGTCACGATGTGGGCGAGGATCGTCGGCAGCGACAACCAGTTGATGATCTTGTTCGAACCGGACAGCGCGGTCATCCAGCCCAGTCCGACACCGGCGACGGCGGATGCGGCCGCGAAGATGGCCACGAACACGGCGAACCCCGCGCCCGCGGTCTTCGCGAACGACGCGAGCGGCGACGCGGGTGTGCGCCCCTCCGCCTCGGCCTTCTCCTTCTCGTGGAGCATCCAGATCCACACCATGAAGGGCAGCGCGGCGCCTGCGGTCGCCTTGATCGCGACCGCGACGGCGACGAGGGCGATCCCGGCGAGATGGCGACGTTCGAGGACGAGCGCGATGCCGGCGATCATCAGGCCGACCATCAGCAGCTCGTTGTGCACCCCGCCGATGAGGTGGACGAGGACCAGCGGATTGAGCACGGCGAGCCACAGGGCGATCGCCGGATTGCCGCCGAGGTGCCGCGCGAGGTGCGGAACCCCCCACACCATCAGCGCGAGTCCGGGCAGCATCGTCACGCGCAGAAGCATCGTCCCGGCGATCACGTTGTCGCCGGTCAGCCCCGTGATCCCCTGACTGAGGAGCAGGAACAGCGGACCGTACGGCGCGGTGGTGGTGGTCCACACGTTGCTGACGTTGTCGAGGAGGACTCCCGGGTTGACCACCGGCCCGACGGCGTACGGGTCGAACCCGTCACGCAGGAGCGCACCCTGCGCCAGGTAGGAGTAGGCGTCGCGGCTGAACATCGGCACAGCGAGGAGCAGCGGCGCCGTCCACACCGGGACGATCATCCGCAACTGCCGGAGGGTGACGTCGCCGCCGAGCGTGGCACGACCCAACCGCACCCAGGCCGTGATCATCGCGACCACACCCACCCAGACGATGACCGTCGACAGAATCTGACCGTGACCGAACCGGAGCCACGACAGGTGCATCGCCTCGAGGAGTGGGTCCTCGCGGCGGACGCTGCCCGCACCGAAACCACCGAACGTGATCATCACGGCGCCCACGAAACCGAGGATGGCAGCGTGTCCCTCCGGGCTGCGGAGGAAGTCGGCCGTGGTCTGGGGCCACGACCGCTGCGGCGTGGTCGTCGCAGCGGCGACGGTCGCCTGCCGGGCAGAGGACGTCATGAGTGCAGATTCCTCCCCCGAGGTGAGTTCGGTTGCGGTCGGTGCGCTCATCGGCGTGCGCATCGCATGGTCGAGGAACCAGTTTAATTGCTGCCGGCACCAGTTCCCGCCACGCCTCGCCCTATCCTCCCGCACTTGATGCTTCCGTGGGTCTTTCCGCGCTTCGTGCTGCGGTGGGCCCGGTGATGCGGGCGGCCGCGAGCTTCCCCGACAGCAGGACGGTCGGAACTCCGACGCCCGGAACGGTGCCGGAACCGGCGAGCACGACGTTGTCCAGGCCTCTGACCAGGTTGGGGCGCCGGAACGGTCCGGTCTGCCGGAACACGTGCGCCGCCGCGAAGGGGCTGCCCGCCGCCATGCCCTTGCCGAGCCAGGTGAGGGGGGTGTCGACACGGTCGATCGTGAAATGCTCCGCGATCCCGCGGTACCCGCGCGTCTCGAGTTCGCGCAGCAGTTCGTTCACGTACGGGCCGGTCAGCGACGACCACTCCAGCGGTGCGCTGTGCAGGTTCGGGCAGGGCGCCAGCACCGACAGCGGTTCCGAGGGAATCCCCGAGCGGTCCAGGACGAGGCCCGGATCCGACAGGGCGGGCCGGGTGATCAGCAGCGACGGGTCCGTCATCAGCCGTCCGCGCCCCGCGCGGCCGGTGATCTCCGCGAACGTCCGCTTCCACGCGTGACCGAAATCGATGGTGTGGTGTCGTTGGGCGGCCCACTGCGACGCGACCGCGGTGGGGACGGTCCCGTGCAGGACCACGGCGGACGGCGACACCCGCACCCGCCGGGGGGTCCGGCGTGTCACCGGGCGGAGCAGTGCGTCGACGACGGCGGTGTCCGGGGTGAGCACCAGCGCGTCGCAGTCGATGCGGTCACCCGCCGCAGTGACGACGGCGCCGACGCGGTCCCCGTTTCGCTCGAGCGCCGCGACCTCGGTGTCGAACCGGATCTCGCCACCTGCTGTGGTGAGGGCATCGGCGAGGGCGAGCGCGATCGAGCGCATCCCGCCGCGGGGGAAGTAGACACCGAGCGAGGTGTCCATGTGGGCGATCGCGCCGTACACCGCGAGGGCGTCGGCGGGCGCCACCCCGGCGTACAGGGCCTGGAACGTGAAGATCCGGCGGAGTCTCGGATCGGTGATCGTGCGGTCGACGCGGGCGCCGAGCCTGCCGAACCCGCCCAGGGCGGTGAGCGTCAGCAGATCCCGCGCGGCCGCGGGGGACGAGACGAGATCCAGCGGCGAGTCGAAGTTCGCATCCATGAACCGGTGGTATTCGGCATCGAAGATCCGGCCGAGCCAGCGCCGCAGCCGCAGGTACCTGGCCGACTCCTCCGGCCCGCACACCCGGCTGACCTCGGCGACCATCGCGTCGGGATCGGAGTGCACGTCCAGCGAGGAACCATCGGCGAACCGCGCGTGATACGCCGGCGCCAGCCGCTCCAGGACGAGCGGCGGCCGGGTGGACGCGAAATCCGCGCCGACGGCGGCGAGGGCCTCGCCGACCAGTTCGGGCATCGTGAGGACGGTGGCACCGTTGTCGATGTCGTAGCCGGGACCACGGTAGGTGCCGACCCGGCCGCCCGGCGACGACTCCCGTTCGAGGACCGTGACCCGCCGGCCCGATCCGGCGAGGTGCAGAGCGGCCGAGAGACCGGCGAGACCCGCACCGACGACCACGACGTGATCGGTGCGGCCGGGAACCGTCCGGAGCGCGCGGGCCATCCCCAGACCCTCAGTAGTCGCGGCGCGTCGCGGCGACGGCCATCTCGGTGAGCTGCTGTTTCGCCTCGGCGGTGGCGGTGCTCGCCGCCAGCGTCGACAGCGCGTTCCCGACGAGTTCCTCGATCTGCTTCTCCACGTCCGCGACCGCGCCGAGCGACGTGATCGTGGTCCGGAGGGTGTCCACGTCCGAATCGGACAGATCGGTGCCGATGCCTTCGCGGAGGAGTTCGGCCGCCGCGGGGTCTTCGGCGTCGGCGCGCTGCAGCGACATCGCGAAGAGGACGGTTCGTTTGCCCGCCCGGAGGTCGTCGCCGGAGGGTTTCCCCGTCACGGCCGGATCGCCGAACACGCCGAGCAGGTCGTCGCGGAGCTGGAAGGCGATACCGATGTCGGTGCCGAATCGGCGGTACGCCGAAACCAGGGTGTCGTCGGCGCCTGCGAGCGCCGCGCCGAGGTGCAGGGGCCGCTCGATGGTGTACGCCGCCGTCTTGTACCGATTCACCTTCATGGCGGCGTCGATCGACTCGTCCGCCCGGGCCTCGTTGCTGATGTCGAGGAACTGCCCGCCGAGCACCTCGGTGCGCATCGCGGACCAGATGGGGGAGATGCGGGCCGACGCGTCCGGGGTGATGCCGGAGTCGCGGATCATGTCGTCGGCCCAGGCCAGCGCGAGATCGCCGAGGAGGATCGCGACGCTCTCGCCGAAGTGAGCGGAATCACCGCTCCACGCCCCGGCGCGGTGCTGTTCCGCGAACTCGACGTGGACGGTCGGGAACCCGCGGCGCGTCGTGGAGGCGTCGATGATGTCGTCGTGGACCAGCGCGCAGGCCTGAACCAGTTCCAGCGCAGAGCAGGCGCGGAGCACAGGTCCGGCGTCGGGGCCGCGCGCGTCGCCGCCCGCCCCGAGCCAGCCGGTCCACGCGAAGGCCGGGCGGACCCGCTTGCCTCCGCGCAGGACGAAGTCTTCGAGCGTGGTCACGGCCTCGCGGTAACCACCACCCACGGAGTCGACGAGGTCCTGCCGGCTGGTGAAGAAGTCGCGAAGCGCATTTTCGACCTCGGCCGCGAGGGCGGCGGGGCGCGTTCCAACGGACAGTGTTGCCTCCAGGATCGAATTCTCGCGTGCGCGCCGAGACCGGCGACAGGCGTCGACACCACCATAGTGGGCGCCCTCCCGGGTGGCCGGATACCCGGATCCCGCCGCCCGCGCAGACGCAGTGGGTGCATTGCCCCGGGCACTACCTATGCTGGACGGGTGACATTCGATTCCGTCAGGGGGCGGGCCAGC
Source organism: Rhodococcus sp. IEGM 1305 (assembly GCF_030058635.1). Classification (NCBI taxonomy): domain Bacteria; kingdom Bacillati; phylum Actinomycetota; class Actinomycetes; order Mycobacteriales; family Nocardiaceae; genus Rhodococcus; species Rhodococcus sp. IEGM 1305. The sequence continues at coordinate 173,009 of NZ_JASHKX010000006.1, read as the reverse complement.
GAAGGTTGGGTGACCCGCACTCCGTCCATCGTCGACCGGATCCGGTCGTCCAGCGACGGACGGGTCCCCTTTTCCGTCGAGTTCTCGCCGCCGCGTGACGAGGCCGCCGAGGCTCGCCTGTGGCGTGCCGTCCGGGAGTTCGAGCGGATGGGTCCGGCCTTCGTGTCCATGACCTACGGTGCGGGCGGGTCGACGCGGGACCGCACGGTCCGCGTCACCGGGCAGCTCGCCGAGGAGACCACCCTCCTGCCGGTCGCGCACCTCACGGCCGTGTCGCACAGCGTCGACGAACTGCGGTCGATGGTCGGCGCCTACGCCGACCGCGGAATCAGCAACATCCTCGTCTTGCGCGGCGACCCGCCCGGTGACCCGCTGGGCGAGTGGGAGAAGCATCCGGACGGCGTCGAGTACGCCGAGGACCTCGTGCGGCTCGTCCGCGACCTCGGCGACTTCCATGTGGGCGTCGCGTCGTTCCCGGAAGGCCACTACCGGGCGCCCGATCTCGCGCACGACACCCGGTACCTGGTGTCGAAGCTGCGGGCAGGCGCCGAGTACTCGATCACCCAGATGTTCTTCGACGTGGACGACTACCTGCGGCTACGCGACCGGGTGTCGGCGTACGACCCCGAACAGGGCGCCAAGCCGATCATCCCCGAGATCATGCCGATCACGTCGCTGCGGTCGGTCCGCCGCGTGCTCGAACTGTCGGGGTCGCGTCTCCCGGCGCACCTCGAGAACCGTCTCGCCGCGGCTGCCGGGGACGGTCCGGAGGAGAACCGCGCCGCCGTGCGCGAGATCGGCATCGACGTCGCAACCGAGATGAGCGAACGCCTCATCGCGGAGGGCGCACCCGGCCTGCACTTCATCACCCTCAACTTCGCGCGCGCCACGAGCGAGGTGCTGGCCCGGCTCGGCGACAAGGTCGGGTCGGGTGTGGCGGTTCCCGCCGCGGTCACCCCGGCGCGGGTCAGCTGAGGCTCCGCCCCTTCCACCGGGTGCGCCCGCGGCGGTGATTGCGGTGTGACGACACCGTCAGTGCCGTCACCGCGGCGACGGACAGCGGGTGCGCGACCGCCCCGGCCACGTCGGCGGCGGTGATGCGGCCACCGCGTTCGAGTGCCCGGGCGCACAGCCGCGACGTCGTGGCCGCGAGATATCCCACCGCACCCCACCGGCGCACGCGTCCCCGTCCGGCCGCGAACGCGACCGGCGGCGCGAGGTACGCCACACTCGCCGCACCGAGGACCGCCACGGCGCCGAGGCGGGAGCCGAATGCCGTCCACAGCCAGCGGTCGTAACCGCGGCGCAGCGCGCCGGCGTCCTCGTACATCCGGCACGACGCCGACCGGCCGGCCACGACCAGTGCGGTCGCGTGACCCCGAGTGCGGAGCAGCCGCGCGATGTCGAGGTCCTCGGTCACGCTGTCCACGACGGCCCGGTGACCTCCGACCCTGCGGTACGCGGCGGAATCGAACACCATGAACTGCCCGCAGCCCACCGCCGTCGACGGGCGCCGCGACCGGTCGGCCACGCGGATCGGCAGCGTCGCCGCCCACGACCACGCGAGCAGCGGCTGCACCAGCGCCTCGGTCACCGACCCCGCCTGCTGGAACGGCCACGGGCAGACCAGCGCGGCCTCGGACTCGCGCAGTGCGGCGCAGGCGGCCTTCAGGGCACCCGGACGCAACCGCACATCGGCGTCGAGGAACACGAGTATCCCGCCGTCACCGCGGCCCCGGGCGAAGGCGTGCTCACTCAGCCGATGGCAGGCCGCGGGTTTGCCCACCCAGCCCGGCGGCGGTTCCGCGGTCCCCCGCACCACGGAGAAGCGGGGGTCCGCGCCGCTCGCAGCGTCCGCGACGTCGGCGGTCCCGTCCGTGGAGGCGTCGTCGTAGACGAACACCCGCAGATCGTCGACGCCTCGCTGTTCTCGCAGGTCACCGATCAGGTCCGGCAGCCGGTCACGTTCGTCCCGGGCCGGGATGCAGACGGTGACGGGTTCGGTGACCGGGCGGGCCGCCGTGGGGAGGCGCGGGGCGCGGCACAGGTTGACGACGGTGGTGGCGAGTCCGAGAACCGAGATCAGGGAGCCGATCCGGACGACCCGCTCGATCGGGCGAGAGGTCACACCTCCGAGTGGTCCCGTGCGCGACCGCTGCCGATCACCGGATCCTTGTTGCGGGCCATCCAGGCCAGCGCACCGACGATCACGGCGACGCCCAGCGTCACGCCGGCCATGATGCCCGCCCAGCCCGCGAAGCTGCGGGTGCTCGGGTCCGAGTAGCGCACCTCGGCGCGGATCGTCGAGGTGTCGCCGGCGGGAAGTTTCCACGACACGATCGAGTCGCCCTCGCGGGTGCCGTTGGTGGTGGCGACGCGCGCCGGGAAGGCGATCGTGAACTGCACGTCCGTGCCCTGCGCGGGGACCGAACTGAGATCGGCCTTCCCGTCGAGGGTCACGAGGTCGCCGGTCCGCTGGAGCGAGATCTGGAAACTCCCGTTGGCCTGCTCCGACATGGTGCCGAGCTGCTGCACGTCGCCGAACGTGAGGTCGCTGAAGAACGCCTGGCTGCCGACGTACCCGTCCTTCTTGTACTCCTGGACGCGCACCTTGTCCGACAGCGAGTCGGGCGGAGTGAGTTGCGGGCCCTTGTCCTGATCGTTCGCCGGCACGGCGGCGGCCACGATCTGGCCGGAGACCCGGTCGTCGGCGGACACCCCCATCGACACCTGAACCCGCAGGCATCCCGCGAGGAGGGGCACGAGGAGGAGCCCGAGGGCCGCGAGGGACAAAGCCCTCCGCGAGCGGGTCGAGGTCGGAACTGAGGGCGGCTGCACAGTCGTATCGTGCCAGGGGAGTGGATCGGTGTCAGGCGTGAGGGTGCGTGTCGTGGGTCCCGGGTCGCCGGGCGCGCGGCCGAAGCAGCGACACGAGCAGCGGAACTCCCAGGATTCCCATCGCCAACCACCCGTAGATCGCCGAATACCGCAACTCGGGAGAGCCCAGGAACACCGAGTGGGCCAGCGCCGAACCGAGCCACGTCCACAGGAACAACCCGATCGGGACACCGTCACGGTGCCGGGTCCCGGCGTCCAGTCGACGGTCGATGCGGTCCACGGCGACGGCCATCACGGCCGCGACGACGAACCACCCGGCGTAGTTGGTCAGCGGAATGTGTTCGGTACCGGGCAGGCCGGCGTCGGTGACACACCAGTGCCACTGCCTGTCCGCGACCATCTGCGGGTCGAGGTACAGGTCCCAGCCGACGACACCGATCGTCGTCAGCGCGATGCGCGTCAGCCGTCGGTGCGGGCCGCGCGCGAGCACGGACGCCACACACCACACCGGATAGAACCCGGCCGTCCAGGCGAACGGCACCACGAGAGGCACCCCGGCGAGTGCGGGCCCGAGCCGGTCGACGCTGTAGTCGTAGCAGCCGTAGGGGAAGCCGGTGGCCGTGCCGACGACCTCGGAGCACAGACCGAGCCCTGCGGTGACGAGCACCAGTCCCACCGTCCAGCGGGCACCCCGGGTGACGGCCGCGTGGGTGACGGACGCCGCGGCCAGCAGCGCGACGACGAGCACGGTGACCACGTCGCGGGTACCGCCGTGCACCAGCGGGTAGACGATCTGCGCCGCGACCGCCGCGCCGGCGAGGATCAGGGGCAGGCGGGAGGTCATCGCCGGCGTCGCAGGCGTCCCAGGCCCCGCCGGTCGTCGTGGAGCGCGATGCGTGCGGCGCTGCGACCGCTCGCGCCGGACACCCCGCCGCCCGGGTGGGTGGAGGCGCCGGTGAGGTACAGGCGGTCGGCGCCCGGCACCCGGTGCCCGGACAGTTCGGGGAGGGGACGCCACATCATCATCTGGTCCAGCGACATCTCCACGTGCATGACGTTGCCGCCGAGCAACCCCATCTCGTCTTCGAGGTCCTGCGGCGACTGCACGTGCCGGTCGAGGACGGACTGACCGAAACCGGGTGCCAGCGCGTCGATCTCGGCGACGATCCGATCGGCCTCCGGTCCGGCGAGGTCGCTCCAGCGCCTGCCGCCGCTCAGCCGGTACGGCTGCCACTGCGACCACAGGGTCACCTGGTGCCTGCCCTCGGGTGCGATGGTGGGGTCGAGGCCACTGAAGCTCATTCCCAGCACCGCGGGCCGCGGCGGGAGTTCCCCGGCGAGCGCCGCGCCGTGCGCGAGCCGCAGGTGCGCGCGATCCGAGACCAGTAGCTGGAGCCCGTGGGTGACCGAGGCGTCGGGCGCACTCGGATAGGCGGGGAGGGCGTCGGTGGCCAACCGCACCACCATCCCGATCCCCGGGCCGACGCGGATCCGGCGACGCCACCGGTGGAGGGTCTGCGCGTCGTACCCGCCGCGCTCGAGCAGGCCGAGTGTGGTCAGCACGTGACAGCCCGCGATCACGGCCCGTGAGCGGATCTCCCGGCCGGACGCCGTCCGCGTCGTCCAGGAGTCGCCGTCGCGGCTCAACGAGACCACCGAGTCGCCGAGCGAGACGGTCCCGGAGTCGGCCCGCAGCCTCGCGGCGAGAGCCGCGGTCAGGGCTCCGCTGCCGCCGACGGCACGGCCGGGCGGAATGGTGTGCATCAGCGCCGCGAATCCGACCATCGGCGCCGTCCCCGGCTCCGACATCGGCGGACCGGACTGGGCGCCGAACCATGCGAGGGCGGCCTTGAGACGCTCGTCGTCGAAGTACTCGTCGAGCAGCGCGTCACCGGAACCGAGGAACTGCCGGGACAGGTCGCTGCCGCCGCCGCCCGTGTCGAGCCCCCAGAACGACGAGAGCAGCGCAGGCCCGGTCGGCCGATTCGAGAACGCGCGCATGACGCGTGCGCTGCGCGGACCCCACACCGCCACGAACCGGCGGTACGCGTCGGCATCCGCGGCGCCGCAGGACTCCTCGATGGACCGGCACGTCGCATCCAGGCTGCGGCGGAACACGATGCCCGGCCGATCCGAACCCGCCGGGGCGGGGGCGAACGCCCACGGATCGCAGTCGAGGTACCGCAGTCCGTGCGAACCGAGATCGAGTTCCTCGACGATCCCCGTGTGACGGACCATGATGTGCGCGGACGAACCGCGGTCGACCTTGTACCCGGGGAAGCGTTCCACCGTGGACACCGCGCCGCCGAGCACGGTGTCGCGTTCGATCACCTCGACCGACCAGCCGGATCGCGCGAGGTAACACGCCGACACGAGGGCGTTGTGTCCCGACCCCACCACCACCGCGTCGATCACAGGGGAAGCCCGCGTCCCAGCACCGCGAACGGCCGGTTGTCCCCGGCGAATCGGAAGTGGCGCAGGACGTCTCTGAAGCCGAGGCGGCGATACAGCCGCCAGGCGCGGTTGTCCTCGTCCGCCACTTCGGGGGTGGAGAGCAGCACCCCGCGTTCGGGCCTGCGTTCGAGGAGGCGGAGGAGCAGGGTCTCGCCGAGCCGGTGTCCCTGGGCGTCCGGGTGGACGTGGAGTTCGGTGAGTTCGAAGTAGTTGCCGAGGATCACGTCGATCTGGTCCCGGGTCCACCCCGTGTGGCGCAGACCCGAACGGACCTGCTGGTGCCACCACTGTTCGGGCGCCCCGCGGTAGCCGTAGGCGACGGCGACGAGCCGGGCGGCCCCGTTGTCGGTGGATCCGTCACCGGTCGGGACGAGCGCGCCGACGCCCCGCCACCCCGAACGCTGCAGGTGCTCGTTCCACATCGGCGCCCGGTGGTATTCGGTGCCGTGGGGATAGCCCATGGCGGCGACGTAGATCGACAGCGCCTCGTGCAGGCGGTCGCGGAACTCGGTGGCCGAGAGTTCGACCACGAGCGGAGTCTGGTCAGCGTTCGTGTCGACCGGTCTCACCTTTCTCTTGACGACGTGTCGGTGGGTCCAGCTATATTGAATAGGTCGAACAGATGTTCGATAGCGGGGATCCGGCGATGCTCGAGGGAAGCGAGCATCGCCGGCCCCCGAACTCACGACCTGACTACGCCCGGCGGGGTGGTTGCACCGGGGTTTTGGAGGTGTTCGAAGTGATGACGAACCCGGTCACGGGACCGACCTCTGGGAACTCACGCCGACCGGGTGACGTACGCAACCCGGGCTCCAGGCGGGGTTCGGTGCTGCTCGATCGCGCCGACGCGCTCCTCGCTCAATCGGTGGGGGCCGGTGGGCCGGCGGATCGATTCCACAGCGCGTATCTGGCCGCGCTCCGCGGGGCGGGCGCAGTGCTGGCCGCCGTCGAGGGGCCCGCGGCGGGGCGCAGACGGACACGAACGCGTAACGCCTGGGTTCTCATGGCCGACGCGGCGCCCGAATTCGTGAACTGGGCCGACTACTTCGCCGGGCACTCCGCCACCCGCGCCGCGATCGAGGCGGGAATGTCGCGAACCCTCACCGATCTCGAGGCCGACGAGTTCTTCGTCGAGGTCGGACGCTTTCTCCAGGCCGTCGAAGATCACATCGGACGTGGCGCGGGTCTCGATCTGCGGGCGTCCTAGTCGGCGGCGGGCCCGGAAACGGCGGGAAAACGGTGGGACGTCCGCGACATTGCGGTGCCCCGAACGGGGTTCGGTGCGGGAGTCCGTAAGGTTGGTCGGGAACTCGTACGTGGAGTAGGTGGTACGGGGATCGAACTGCTCGTATTATTAAATCTAGGTAGCCGCCAAAGTCGGTTACCCACCGTCTCGCACCGTGAGGCGGTGGCCAACACTCCAGTGCCGGGGGAGGTACCGTGCCACTCTCCGAGCACGAGCAGCGCATGCTCGACCAGATCGAGAGCGCTCTCTACGCCGAGGATCCCAAGTTCGCCTCCACTGTGCGAGGCGGTCGCATGCGTGCGGCATCGAGTCGTCGTCGATTGCAGGCGGTGGCCCTGTTCGTTCTGGGGCTGGTCCTGCTCATCGCCGGCGTCGCCCTTCCGATCAAGCCGGGCGGTTTTCCCGTCATCAGCCTGATCGGCTTCATCGTCATGTTCGGTGCCGGAGTCCTCCTCCTGTGGGGTGGAGGAAAGAGCAAGTCCGGACAGTCCTCACGTGGTGGCTCGACCACGCAAGGTGAGACCGGCCGTGCCGATCGCGGTAAGCCCCGAAGCGGGCGCAAGAGTGGCGGATTCTCGTCGCGAATGGAAGACCGCTTCAAGAAGAGATTCGAGCAGGAGTAGTACTACCCGCTCAGCAGCCCAGTGGCGGCGTGGCATGTGATGCCGCGCCGCCACTGCTGTGTCGGGGCCCGGTCCCGGGTCGCCCGGGTGCGGAGGCGGGTCGATCCGGTGGGGCCAGTGAACCGTCCCGCCCACGAATCCCCACCCTCACCCACCCCGTTTCCCCACTTTCCCCCCTCTGCTCCGCGACGAACCGCGAGACGGGGGCGCCGCCCCCTCGCGTTGGGCTTTCACCTGGGCTTTTGCGCCATCCTGCCCTGTTGTGGGGACGAGCCCGATCGGCTCCGCTCGTGGCGGTGATCACGTCGGGAATTTTCCCCCACCATCTGCAATGAGCGTTGACCAGCAAGTATTGGGCAAATTGGGGAACAACACGCCGTTATCCACCTTGTGGGTGGGGGAAAGTGGGGTACTGTGGTGCGCAGCGGGGAGCGAAGGTGAACCGCCCGGGCATACGGCGTTCGATATGAACGCGGTGGGAGGTGTCGAGTGTTTCTCGGTACCTACACGCCGAAGCTCGACGACAAGGGGCGGCTCACGTTGCCCGCAAAGTTCCGGGATGCGCTGGCGGGAGGGTTGATGGTCACCAAGGGTCAGGATCACAGCCTCGCGGTGTATCCCCGGGAAGAGTTCACCGCTCTCGCACGCAAGGCCGCGGCCGCGTCGAGAAGCGATCCGGAGGCGCGAGCCTTCGTTCGCGGACTGGCGGCAGGTACCGACGAGCAGCACGCAGATGCCCAGGGGCGCATCACCCTCTCGGCAGATCACCGTCGTTACGCGGGTCTCTCCAAGGACTGCGTAGTGATCGGTTCGGTCGATTTCCTCGAAATCTGGGATGCGCAAGCCTGGCAGACCTACGTCGAGGCGAACGAGGAGAACTACTCGCAGGCAACAGGAGTCGTGCTCGGCGAGATCGTCTGAGCGTGACCGCGTCCCCGCGAATGCCGCGAGGCCTCTGTCCGACGGAACCCTGACGCACTTCCCCAGCGCCAGGTTTTCATTTCGGGCAGGGACCTCGAAGCATTCGCCACGGCAACTGGCCGACAAGAGAAGTTCGAGCAGTGAACCCCGGCACCGGGCGCTTCACCCGCACCACAGAGCAGGAGCCGGAGGGATCATGGTGGATCACGAGGGGGAAGATTCCTCGCCCGCCGATGGTTTCGGTCACATTCCGGTTCTGCTTCACCGCGCCGACGAACTGCTGGGTCCCGCCCTCACCGTGAACGACCCGCAGGGCGGGGGAGCCGTCATGATCGACGCGACCCTCGGTCTCGGCGGACACTCCGAGCACTTCCTGCGGACCTACCCTCAGCTGAGGCTCATCGCCCTCGACCGTGATCCGCACGCGCTCGAGATCGCCGGCGGACGGCTCGCACCGTTCGCCGATCGCATCACGTTCGTGCACACCCGCTACGACGGCATCGAGGACGCGCTCGACCAGGCGGGCCTGCCCGCGCAGGAGTCGGTGCACGGGATCCTCTTCGACCTCGGCGTTTCCTCGATGCAGCTCGACGAATCGGATCGGGGGTTCGCGTATTCGATCGACGCGCCCCTCGACATGCGGATGGACCCGACCACCGGCATCACCGCGGCCGAGGTCCTCAACACGTACAGCCACGGAGATCTCGCTCGTATCCTCAGCACGTACGGCGAGGAGCGCTTCGCGGGCAAGATCGCGTCGGAGATCGTCCGGCAGCGCGCGAAGGAGCCGTTCACCACCAGCGCAGCGCTGGTCGAACTGCTGTACCGCTCCATTCCTGCGGCGACCCGCCGTACCGGGGGACATCCCGCCAAGCGGACGTTCCAGGCCCTTCGAGTGGAGGTCAACGGCGAGCTCGATTCACTGCGCGCCGCGGTCCCGGCTGCACTCGACGCGTTGACCGTCGGGGGACGCGTCGTGTTCATGTCGTACCAATCCCTGGAAGACCGGGTCGTCAAGCAGGAAATCACTCCCAGGTCGAAGTCGAAGAGCCCCGAGGGGCTTCCTGTCGAACTACCGGGGATGGGACCGGAGTTCCGGATCCTCACACGAGGGGCGGAGCGGGCGTCCGAACAGGAAGTCGAAGAGAACCCACGATCAGCCCCGGTGCGTTTGCGCGCTGCAGAAAGAATTGCCAGGAGGTCGGCGGCATGACGGTTCAGGTGAGTTCCACCGAGATGCGGCCCGCGCGGGCGGCCAACCGGACGGGCGCGGCTGAGCGGGCGTACAAGAAGCGCACCCAGCGTGCGGCCGTGCACAGTGGGTCCGCGATCGCCGTCTCCGGCAAGAACCGCACCGGTACGCTCACCGCCCGCATCCCGTTCGTGGCGACGATCCTCGTTCTGCTCGCCATGGGTCTGGCCATGACACTGCTGCTGACCACCCGCTCCGCCGAGGACTCGTACCAGCTGAGCGCCGCCCGCGCTCACAACCAGTCACTCGCGGAGGAGAAGGCCGCGCTGCAGCGTGACGTCGAGACCGCCAACTCCGCCCCGAAACTGGCAGAGGAAGCGGCCAAGCTCGGCATGGTGCCCGCCAACGATCCCGCTCGCCTCGTCGTCCATCCCGACGGCAGCGTCGAGGTCGTCGGAAAGCCGGCCCCGGCGTCCGGTGCACCCGTGCCGCCGCTGGATGTCGCCGTCCCGCCCACCCAGCGCGGCAACGCCGTCGCGACCGCCCCCAACCGCGGGACGACGACGCAGTCGCCGCGCGCCACGCCGCAGCCCGGCAATGGCACGGAGATCCAAGCTCAGGGTGAACAATTGGTTCCCGTGATCCCCTCGACCACCGCTCCGACGACTGCTCCACCGTCCGGCGGTCGCCGGTGAATCGAAGCGCACCGAGAAGTCGTCCCCGGCGCCCCAAGGGCGCCGGTTCGGCGTCCTTTCCGTTCAGGCAACGGTACGGACGCCTGGTGATGTTCTTGGCGCTCGGCCTCGCCGCAGTGCAGCTTCTGTGGATCCAGGTCATCGACGCACCACAACTGTCCGCGGAGGCGGCGAACCAGCGCACCACCACCGAGGTGGATCCGGCGCTGCGCGGGTCGATCACCGACCGCAACTCCAACCCCATTGCGTTCACGATGGAAGCGAAGGCCCTGACGTTCCAGCCCGCACGGGTGCGGAAGGAACTCGAGGAGGCGAAGGCCAAGAGCGACACCGCCCCCGACGTCGACTCCCGTCTCGACGCGATCGCGAAGGAGATCCACGACCGGCTCGGCGACGCCGCACCCGAGAAGGATCTGAAGGAGAAACTGCACGGCGACGACACGTTCGTCTATCTCGCGCGCAGCGTCGACCCCAACATCGCGGCGCAGATCAGCGACAAGTTCCCGGAGGTCGGACTCGAACGCCAGGACATCCGCGAGTATCCGGGCGGATCCCTTGCCGCCAACCTCGTCGGCGCCACCGGCTGGGACGGCCACGGACTGCTCGGCCTCGAGGACTCGCTCGACTCCACCCTGGCAGGCACCGACGGCTCCCAGACCTACGACCGGGGCTCCGACGGCGCGGTGATTCCCGGCAGCTGGCGTGACAAGCAACCGGCGGTGGACGGGTCGAGCGTCGAGCTCACCATCGACTCCGACCTGCAGTACTACGTTCAGCAGCAGGTGCAGATGGCCAAGGACAAGTCCGGTGCGAAGGACGCCTCGGCGGTCGTGCTCGACTCCCACACCGGTGAGGTGCTCGCGATGTCGAACGACAGCACGTTCAACCCGGCGATCGGGGTGGGCAACAATCCGCGGACCGCGGAGATGGGCAACCTGTCGGTGAGCACGCCGTTCGAACCGGGCTCTGTCAACAAGATCGTCACCGCGGCCGCCGCGATCGAGTACGGGCTGACCACACCGGACGAAGTTCTCGAAGTTCCCGGCAACATTCAGATGTCGGGTGTGTCGGTGAAGGACGCGTGGGACCACGGGGTCGCCCCGTACACGGCCACGGGTGTGTTCGGGAAGTCCTCGAACGTGGGCACCCTGATGCTCGCCCAGCGGGTGGGGGAGGACCGCTACGCGGACATGCTGTCCAGGTTCGGGCTCGGCCAGCGCACCGACGTCGGACTACCCGGCGAGAGCGCGGGCAGCGTCCCCAGCCGCGACCAGTGGTCGGGGGGCACGTTCGCGAACCTGCCGATCGGTCAGGGCCTGTCGATGACGCTGCTGCAGATGACCGGCATGTACCAGGCGATCGCCAACGACGGCGTTCGCATCCCGCCGCGCATCGTCAAGGCGACCGTCGACGCGTCGGGGAACCGGACGGAGACCGAGGCGCCCGAGGAGGTGACGGTCGTCAGCCCCCAGACCGCGTCCACCGTCCGTGACATGTTCCGCTCCGTCACCCAGAACGACACGGGCAACCAGCGCGGTACCGGGGTGCAGGCAGCCGTCGACGGGTACCAGATCAGCGGCAAGACGGGCACCGCCCAGCAGGTCGACCCCGCCTGCAAGTGCTACTCGAACTCGAACTACTGGATCACGTTCGCCGGGATCGCCCCCGCCGACAACCCGCGGTACGTCGTCGGAATCATGCTGAACGCGCCGACACGCAGCGCGGACGGTTCCGGCGGCCAATCCGCGGCGCCGCTGTTCCACAACGTCGCGTCCTGGATGCTGCAGCGCGACAGCGTGCCGATGTCCCCGGACCCCGGACGCAGGCTGGTGCTGCAGGCCGATTGAGCGAAGGTCGGCCGAATCGGGTTCCGAGAGCGCTCGCGGTAATCTGACACGTCGGCCGTTCAGTGGACACGGACTTTCCCGTGGACGCAGGGAACTGCCGAGGTAGCACGCTGTATCGATCCGTGCACTATGCCGTTGTCAGTGAGAGTCGACATCCGAGAGGAGCCCGGTGCCTGTTCCGTCCCGCCCGCAGTCGGCGTCAGTGGAGGTGAAGGTCACAGACAGCCTTCGCCCCGCCCAGCCGGTCCGTACCACGGTGAGCGCTCTGGCAGCGCTCGCCGGAGCGAGGGTCGAGGCACCCACCGGAACCGCCGAGCACGTCATCGTCACCGGGGTGGATCTCCGCGCCCAGGGGATCGTCGAGGGCGATCTGTTCGCGGCCCTTCCCGGGGCCCGCGCGCACGGCGCGGAATTCGCCGCCGACGCTCTCGCACGCGGCGCGACCGCGATCCTCACCGACGAGGCCGGATTCGCGCTGGTGTCCGCGCTGGGCTCGGACATGCCGGTGCTCGTCCACGACGACCCACGCGGCGTCCTCGGTGAGCTGTCGGCAACCATTTACGGCCGGCCCTCGGAGAAGATGCAGGTCATCGGCATCACCGGGACGTCGGGGAAGACCACGACCTCGTATCTCGTCGAAGCCGCGCTCACCGCCGCGGGGCGGACGACCGGTCTCGTGGGCACCATCGAGACCCGGATGAGTGGCCGCCGGGTGCCGAGCGCACTGACGACCCCCGAGGCGCCGCAGCTCCACGCCCTGTTCGCCGTGATGCTCGAGCAGGGGATCGACACCGTCGTGATGGAGGTGTCCAGCCACGCGCTGTCGCTCGGCCGCGTCGACGGAGTCCGCTTCGATGTGGGCGCCTTCACGAACCTCTCCCAGGACCACCTGGACTTCCACCGCGACTTCGAGGACTACTTCGCCGCGAAGGCGCGGCTCTTCGCGGCCGATTCGTCCGTGCACGCCCAGCACGCCGTCATCTGCATCGACGACGTGTGGGGACAGCGGATGGCCGACGTCGCCCGCGGTGCGCACTCGATCGTGACGACGGTCGCGACCACGCCGGACAGCGAGGGCGCGGTGTGGACGGCGGGCCCGGCGACGGTGTCGCTCTCGGGCTCGCAGACCTTCGCGCTCACCACGGCCGAGGGCACGACACTCGACGTGGAGCTCCGTCTGCCGGGGCAGTACAACGTCGCCAACGCTTCCCTCGCCGTCGCGCTGTGCGCGGCGCTGGGTGTCGATCCGCGCGACGCCGCCCGGGGCATCGCCGGGGTCGACGTGCCGGGCCGGGTGCAGCGGATCGACCGGGGACAGGACTTCCTCGCCGTCGTCGACTACGCGCACAAGCCCGCAGCGGTCGAGGCCGTGATCGCGACGCTGCGCGAGCAGGTGCGCGGTCGCGTCGCTGTCGTCGTGGGTGCGGGCGGCGATCGCGACGCAGGCAAGCGGCCGCTGATGGGCGCCGCGGCCGCGCGCGGTGCCGACCTGCTGATCATCACGGACGACAACCCCCGCACCGAGGACCCGGCGAAGATCAGGGCCGCGGTCCGCGAGGGCGCTCTCGGAGTGCCCGAATCCGAGCGGGGACAGGTGTGGGAAGTAGCGGACCGAGCGAAGGCGATCGCCGACGCCGTCGGCTGGGCGCAGGCAGGCGACGTGGTTCTGGTCGCAGGCAAGGGACACGAGATCGGTCAGGAGATACACGGGGTGAAGTACCCATTTGACGACCGCGACGTACTGGGCGACGCGATCGAGCGACAGGTCGGAGGAGCGCGATGATCCCGATGACACTCGCTCGCATCGCCGAGATCGTGGGCGGCGAACTGCACGGCGTCGCCGATCCGTCGGCCGAGGTGACGGGAACGGTGGAGTTCGACTCGCGCAAGGTCACCGCCGGGGGGCTGTTCCTCGCCCTGCCCGGCGCCCACGTGGACGGCCACGATCACGCGGCGTCGGCGGTCGAGGCCGGTGCGGTCGCGGTCCTGGCCGCGCGCCCGGTCGGCGTCCCCGCGATCGTCGTCACCCCGACGCCCAGCGACATCCCGAGCAAGGCGATGGCTCTCGAACACGACACCGACGGATCGGGCGCCGCCGTGCTCGCGGCCCTCGCGAAGCTCGCGCGCGCCTCCGTCGACGGCCTCACCGCGAAGGGGCTGACCGTCGTCGGCGTCACCGGATCGGCGGGAAAGACGTCGACCAAGGATCTGCTCGCCGCCGTCCTGCGCCCCCTCGGCCCCGTCGTCGCGCCGCCCGGATCGTTCAACAACGAACTCGGCCACCCGTGGACCGCGCTGCGCGCGGACGCGGACACGGGATTTCTGGTTCTGGAGATGTCGGCCCGCGGCCGCGGCCACATCGCCTCCCTCGCGAACATCGCACCCCCGAAGATCGGGGTCGTCCTCAACGTGGGTACGGCGCACCTCGGCGAATTCGGTTCGCGTGACGCGATCGCCGCCGCCAAGGGCGAACTCGCGGAGTCGCTGCCCTCGGCGGACGAGGGTGGTGTCGCGATCCTCAACGCCGACGATCCGCTGGTGGCAGCCATGGCCCCGCGCACGTCGGCCCGTGTGGTCCTCGTCGGCCGGTCGGAGTCCGCGCACGTGCGGGCCACCGACATCGTGCTCGACGAGAAGGCAAGGGCGCGTTTCACTCTCACGGCGCCGGTGGGCAGTGTCGCCGTCGAGCTCGCCGTGCACGGCGAACACCAGGTCGGCAACGCGCTCGCCGCAGCGGCGGTGGCGCTCGAATGCGGGGCGGACCTCGAGCAGATCGCGCAGGCCCTCTCCGGTGCCGCCGCCGTCTCGGCGCGCCGGATGGACGTCCGCGACCGGCCGGACGGTGTGACCGTCGTCAACGATTCGTACAACGCGAACCCCGACTCGATGCGGGCGGCCCTGAAGGCGCTGGTGTCGATGGCCAGGACGGGCCGGGGTGCGGCGCGCCGGAGTTGGGCGGTGCTCGGAGAAATGGCCGAGCTGGGTCCAGAATCAGTGGTCGAACACGACGCCATCGGCAGATTCGCCGTCCGACTGGACGTGAGCAGGCTGATCATCGTCGGAACCGGCAGGCCCGCCCGCGCCATGCATCAGGGTGCGGTCATGGAGGGTTCGTGGGGTGAGGAGTCGATCCTCGTCCCCGACATCGCCGGTGCGGTCGCCTTGCTCGAAGCGGAACTGGCGCCGGGTGATCTGGTGCTGGTCAAGGCGTCGCAGTCCATCGGATTGTGGGAGGTCGCGGACACGGTGTTGGCGGGAAGCACGGGACAGAAGGGTTCGGAGGCTACGCGGTGAGACAGATCCTCTTCGCGGCGGGCATCGCGCTCGCCGTCTCGATTCTGCTGACCCCCGTTCTCATCAAGGCCTTCTCCCGTCAGGGATTCGGCCAGGAGATCCGTGTCGAAGGTCCGGCGAGCCACCAGTCGAAGCGCGGCACCCCGACGATGGGTGGCGTCGCCATCCTCGCCGGACTGTGGGCCGGCTACTGGGGTTCGCACCTGATCGGCATCGGCTACAACGCGGACGGGCCGTCGGCATCGGGACTGCTGGTTCTCGGTCTCACGACGGCGCTCGGCGGGGTCGGGTTCCTCGACGACTTCATCAAGATCCGCAAGCAGCGCAACCTCGGACTGAACAAGACGGCGAAGCTGGTCGGACAGCTCATCGCGGCAGTGGCGTTCGGCATTCTCGCGCTGCAGTTCCGGGGCGCGAACGACCTCACACCGGGCAGCGAGCACCTGTCGTACGTGCGTGACATCGCGACGGTCACGATGGGCTCCGTCGTGTTCGTCGCGTTCTGCTACCTCCTGGTGAGCGCCTGGTCGAACGCGGTCAATCTCACCGACGGCCTCGACGGTCTCGCTGCCGGGTCCATGAGCCTGGTCCTCGGCGCGTACGTGATCATCACGTTCTGGCAGTACCGCAACGCGTGCGAGACGAGCCCCGGCAAGGGCTGCTACGACGTCCGAGATCCGCTCGACCTGGCCCTGATCTGCGCGGCCGGTGCCGGTGCGTGCATCGGATTCCTGTGGTGGAACGCGGCGCCGGCGAAGATCTTCATGGGCGACACCGGTTCGCTGGCACTCGGCGGCATGCTCGCCGGACTGTCGATCACGACGCGCACCGAACTGCTGATGGTCGTGATCGGCGCGCTGTTCGTCGCCGAGGCGGCATCGGTCGTGATCCAGGTCGCGGTGTTCCGGTCGAGCCGAAGACGAGTGTTCCGGATGGCTCCGTTCCACCACCACTTCGAACTCGCAGGGTGGGCGGAAACCACGGTGATCATCCGGTTCTGGTTGTTGGCCGCCATCGCCTCCGCGATCGGGCTCGCGCTGTTCTACAGCGAGTACCTGGCAGCGATCGGGGGCTGACGACGTGGCAGAGGAACACGGCGGGCTCGACTGGTTGCGGGGTCGCAGCGTCCTCGTCGCCGGTGCGGGTGTCTCCGGCCGGGCCACCATCGAACCTCTTCGTGACCTCGGTGCGCTCGTCACCGTGACCGACGCGAACGTCGACGCCCTCGCCGAGTGCGCGCGGCTCGGCGCCGCGACCGTCCCGATCGACGATCTGCTCGCCGAGCGGGACCGGGTCGCCGAGTTCGCGCTGGTCGTGACGAGCCCGGGGTTCCGCCCGGACGCACCGCTGCTCTCGCTCGCCGCCGGGGACGGGGTACCGATCTGGGGCGACATCGAGTTCTCGTGGCACGTGGACCGGGCCGGGCTCTACGGCCCGCCGCGACGGTGGCTGGTGGTCACCGGCACCAACGGCAAGACCACGACGACCTCCATGCTGCAGTCCATCCTCGAGGCGGCCGAGCTGCCGAGTCTGGCCTGCGGCAACATCGGGCTTCCGGTGCTCGACGCCCTGCGGCACACCGAACCCCGGGCGGAGGCGCTGGCGGTCGAACTCTCGTCGTTCCAGCTGCACTGGGCGCCGTCGGTCCGGCCGGCCGCAGGCGCGATCCTCAATATCGCCGAAGATCATCTGGACTGGCACGGCGGGATGCAGCCGTACATCGATGCGAAGGCGCGCGCCCTGACCGGTGAGGTCGCGGTGCTGGGCCTCGACGACGAGGTCGCGTCCTCTCTCTTCTCATCGTCCCTCGCAGCCCGGACCCTGGGTTTCCGGCTGGGCGTGCCGGCGCCGGGCGAGCTGGGTGTCGAGGACGGGTACCTCGTCGACCGCGCGTTCGCGGACGGCGAGCGGCTGGCCCCGACCGAGGGGATCACTCCGCCCGGGCCTGCCGGACTGATGGATGCCCTGGCCGCGGCGGCTCTGGCACGGGCGATCGGAGTTCCGCCGGACGCCGTCGCCGCAGGTTTGGCCGCCCACGTCGTGGGCCCGCACCGCGCGGCACTCGTCGCCGAGGTCGGGGGCGTGACGTTCGTCGACGACTCCAAGGCCACCAACCCGCACGCCGCCCGCCCGTCGATACTCGCCCACGAGCGGGTGGTGTGGATCGCCGGGGGTCTGCTGAAGGGTGCGCGGGTCGACGACCTCGTCCGGGAGGTGGCCGGTCGCCTCGCCGGCGCCGTCCTGCTCGGCCGCGATGCGATGCAGATCGCAGAGTCCCTTGCGCGACACGCCCCCGAGGTTCCCGTGGTCACTGTGGAAACGGGAGACGATGCAGGTGTGAGTGCAGTCCAGCAGACCGCGACGCACCGGGTGGTGGTGCTGCCGGCGGACACCGACAGCGACGCCGTGATGGGTGTCGTCGTGCGTGAGGCGGCTGCGCTGGCAACGGCAGGGGATTCCGTCGTCCTGGCGCCCGCGGCGGCCTCGCTCGACATGTTCGCCAGTTACGGCCACCGGGGGGACAGCTTCGCGGAAGCCGTCGGCGGGCTCGACGCGTCGGACATCTCCAGGACGCTGCGATGACCTCCGCCGGAGCCCGCACCCGACGCGTCCCCGAGGGACAGCGGTCCCCGGCTCGCACGGCGGCCGCCCCCGGTGTGGCGAAGCGTGCACCATCCGGTCCCCGCACCCGCACCGCACCTCCGCGCGGCCCGCGCACCCGGATCGGGGCCTGGCTGTCGCGACCTCTGGCGTCGTTCCACCTCGTGGTCACCATCGCGTTTCTGCTGACGGTCCTCGGCCTGGTGATGGTGCTGTCGTCGTCGAGCGTCGAGGCCTACGCCTCCGACGGTTCGGCGTACACCCTCTTCACCCGGCAGGCGTTGTTCGCGGCTCTCGGGCTCGGCCTGTTCTACGCGGCGCTGCAGATCCCGGTCCGGGTGATGCGCGCCCTGTCGTTCCCGGCCTTCGCGGTCACGATCATCCTGCTGGTTCTGGTCCTCATACCCGGCATCGGCACCGTGTCCCAGGGCACCCGCGGCTGGTTCGTCGTCGCGGGATTCTCGTTGCAGCCCGCCGAGCTCACCAAGATCGCGTTGGCCGTGTGGGGTGCGCACATCCTGGCGTCGCGGCGCAGCGACATCTCCAGTATCCGGGACATGCTCGTTCCGCTGGTGCCGGCCGCGCTCGTCGCGTTCGTCCTGATCATCCTGCAGCCCGACCTCGGCACGACGGTCTCGCTGGCCATCATCCTGATGGCGCTGCTGTGGTTCGCGGGCCTGCCGCTGAAACTGTTCGTCGCCATCCTCGGCACCGGTTTCGGCGGAATCGTGATCCTCGCGCTCACCGCCGGCTACCGCTCCGCTCGCGTGCGCGAGTTCCTCAATCCCGGTTCCGACCCGCAGGGCATCGGGTACCAGTCGCGGCAGGCGATGTATTCGCTCGCGGACGGCGGGATCCTCGGACGAGGGCTGGGGCAGAGCCGCGCGAAGTGGAGCTACCTGCCGAACGCCCACAACGACTTCATCTTCGCGATCATCGGCGAAGAGCTCGGATACCTCGGCGGCGCCGCCGTCCTCGGCTTGTTCGGACTGTTCGTGTACACGGGCCTGCGCATCGCGGCCCGGTCCGCCGACCCGTTCCTGCGCCTGCTCACCGGAACGGCGACGGTGTGGATCACCGGGCAGGCGTTCATCAACGTGGGGTACGTGATCGGGCTGCTGCCCGTCACCGGCCTGCAGTTGCCGCTGGTGTCGGCCGGCGGAACGTCGACGGCCACCACACTGTTCATGTTCGGCCTCGTCGCCAACGCGGCGCGGCACGAACCGGAGGCGGTCGCGGCGCTGCACTCCGGGCAGGACGGCCCGTTCGGTCGTCTTCTGCGTCTCCGCAAGCCGGAGGCGTATTCGCCGGTGCGGGCCGACGCGGCACGCGCCGAGGCGGTGCGCCGCGCCGAAGCCCGGCGGAGGGCCGGTCGCGAGATGGCCCCGCGGACCCGCAGCGTCACATACGAGAAGGGCCGCCCCGAACGCGGCAAGGGCCGCACCCCCGAACGAGGTGCACGTCAACAGCGAAGCTCGGGTGGCCGAGCAGGAGAGCGAGGATTTCGTAGGTGAACGGCGACAAGTCCACCCTGTCGGTGATCGTGGCCGGTGGTGGTACCGCCGGGCACATCGAGCCGGCTCTGGCAGTGGCCGATGCGATCAAGGCGATCGACGACACCGCGGTGGTGACCGCTCTCGGCACGGCGCGCGGCCTCGAAACCACCCTGGTTCCCGAGCGAGGCTATCCGCTCGAGCTCATTCCGCCGGTGCCGCTGCCCCGTAAACCCACCCTCGACTTGCTGCGGCTTCCCGGCCGGGTACGCGCGTCGGTGCGCCGCACCCGCGAGGTGCTCGACGCGACCGGCGCCGACGTCGTCGTCGGTTTCGGCGGGTACGTCGCGCTGCCCGCATACCTGGCGGCCGGCCCCGGTCTGCTCCGCCGCAGGCGCCGCATTCCGATCGTGGTGCACGAGGCGAACGCCAGCGCCGGGATCGCGAACAAGATCGGTGCCCGCCGCGCCGCCCGGGTCCTGGCGGCGGTCGCCGGTTCCGGAGTGTCCGCTCGCGGCCGCTCGGAGGCGGAGATCCTCGGGATCCCGGTCCGGGCGTCGATCACCGGTCTCGACCGGGCGGCTCTGCGCGCGGAGGCGCGTGCACACTTCGGGCTCCCCGCCGAGGGTCCGGTGCTGCTCGTCTTCGGCGGCTCGCAGGGTGCGCGGTCGCTCAACGAGGCCGTGTCGGGCGCGGCGGAGTCGCTCGCCGCGGCCGGTGTGGCCGTTCTGCACGCGCACGGACCGAAGAACACCCTCGACGTTCCCGCGACCCCGGGCGGCCCGCCCTACGTGGCCGTTCCCTACCTGTCGCGGATGGACCTCGCGTATTCGGCCGCGGACGCGGTGATCTGCCGGTCGGGCGCGATGACGGTGGCGGAGGTGTCGGCGGTGGGACTTCCCGCGGTATACGTGCCGCTGCCCCACGGCAACGGGGAGCAGGAACTGAATGCGCGACCGGTGGTCGCCGCCGGAGGTGGAATGATTGTCGCCGACGGAGACCTGTCCGCCCGATTCGTCGCGGAGACCGTGATCCCTCTGCTGCGCGACCCCGCACAGCTCGAGGACATGGGGCGACGGGCGGCCGGCGCGGGTCACCGCAGCGCAGCCACCGAGGTTGCGCGGATCGTGCTCGACGTGGCCGCGCTGACAAGGGGAACCCGATGACCGACCTGCCCGCGGAGTTGGAACGAGTCCACATGGTCGGGATCGGCGGCGCCGGAATGTCCGGAATCGCGCGGATCCTGCTGGCCAGGGGAGGGCAGGTGTCCGGATCGGACGCCAAGGAGAGCCGCGGCGTCCTCGCCCTGCGTGCCCGCGGCGCGCAGGTCCGCATCGGCCACGACGCCGGCGCGCTCGACCTGCTGCCCGGCGGCCCGACCGTCGTGGTCACCACCCACGCCGCCATCCCCAAGGACAACCCGGAACTGGTGGAGGCGGCCAGGCGCGGGATTCCCGTGATCCTGCGGCCCGCGGTGCTGGCGTCGCTGATGCAGGGGCACCGCACCCTGCTGGTTTCCGGCACCCACGGCAAGACGTCGACCACGTCGATGCTGGTGGTGGCGCTGCAACACTGCGGTTTCGATCCGTCGTTCGCGGTCGGCGGCGAACTCAACGAGGCCGGAACCAACGCGCACCACGGCAGCGGCGACGTGTTCGTCGCGGAGGCCGACGAGAGCGACGGTTCGCTACTCCAGTACGACCCGGACGTCGTCGTCGTCACCAACGTCGAAGC
Source organism: Rhodococcus sp. IEGM 1305 (assembly GCF_030058635.1). Classification (NCBI taxonomy): domain Bacteria; kingdom Bacillati; phylum Actinomycetota; class Actinomycetes; order Mycobacteriales; family Nocardiaceae; genus Rhodococcus; species Rhodococcus sp. IEGM 1305. The sequence goes on along the minus strand of NZ_JASHKX010000006.1, from coordinate 152,071 downwards.
CGACCACCTCGACTACTTCGGCAGCACCGAGGCGTACATCCAGGTGTTCGACGATTTCGCGGCCCGTCTGTCGCCCGGCGGTCTGCTCGTCGCCTGTCTCGACGATCCAGGGTCCGCGGCGCTCGCGCAGCGGGTGGCGGCGCGAGGGCTGCCCGGTGTGCGGGTGCTGGGATACGGCAGCGCCGAGAACGCGGACGGGGCCTTCGCGTCGGTCGACGGCGTCGAGGTCGGCGCGCGACTGCTCAGCTTCGAGGCGAGGGACGTCGGCGGAGTCCTGCAGTTCCAGCTGGCCGGCGAGCAGTCGCCGAGGACGGTCCGGATGGGTGTGCCCGGCAGGCACATGGCGCTCAACGCGCTGGCCGCTCTCCTCGCCGCCCGGGAGGCAGGCGCCGACGTGGACGAGATCCTCGAAGGCATCGCCGGATTCGGGGGAGTGCACCGCCGGTTCCAGTTCACCGGCCGCGAGCACGGGGTCCGCGTGTTCGACGACTACGCGCATCACCCGACGGAGGTGCGTGCCGTGCTCGGCGCCGCCGCCGATCTGGTGCGCCAGCCCCACGAGGCCGACCGCCGAGAATACGAGGACTCGGTGCGCAGCGGCAAGGTCATCGTGGTGTTCCAGCCCCACCTGTACTCCCGCACAGCAACATTCGCGGAAGAGTTCGGACACGCCCTGGATCTCGCCGACGAGGTCGTGGTCCTCGACGTGTACGGCGCGCGGGAAGAACCGCTCCCGGGTGTCAGCGGCGCCCTGGTCGCGCTGTCGGTGTCGAAGCCGGTGCACTACCAGCCCGACCTGTCGCAGGCACCGCGTCAGGTCGCGGCACTCGCGTCCCCCGGGGACGTGGTGATCACCATGGGTGCCGGTGACGTGACGATGCTCGGCAACCAGATCCTCGACGCTCTGCGTGCGGCTCCGCACCACCACCCGTCGCGATGACGCGGGAGCGTCGGGGCCGGTCCGAGCGGCCGGACCGCCCGGTTCGCCGCGACGTCCAGCGAAGTCCGCGGCCGGGGGCTGCGGCCGGTGCCCGCGCGACGGCGAGCGATCGGGCGTCCTCGCGTCGGCGCACCTCGACGGTCACCGAGCCCGGAACGCGGCGCACCCGCGAATCGGCCTCGGCGGCACGGAAGTCCGCGGCGGTGGAGACACCGCGGCGGCCGTGGTACCGGCGGCCGGCAGTGATGGGCGCCGTCGGTGTCGTCGTGGTCGTGGCGCTCGGTCTCGTCGCCTGGTTCACTCCGCTGCTGTCGGTGCGGAAGACGGATGTCGCGGGGGCGATGTCGATCTCCGAGGAGCAGATTCGCCAGGTGCTGGCGGTGCCGCAGGGGCAGCCGTTGCTGCGTGTCGACACGGAGGGCGCGGCTCAGCGGGTCGCCGCGATCCCGAAGGTGGCGTCCGCGCGCGTCCAGCGGGTGTACCCGTCCACCATCCGGGTCACGGTAACCGAGCGGGTGCCCGTCGTGTTCGTCGACAGCCCCGGCGGTACCCATCTGCTCGACGCGGAGGCCGTGGACTACGAGATCGCACCGCCGCCGCCCGGGGTGCCGCGTCTGGTGACGGAGTCGCCGGGGTGGGGCGACCCGTCGACGGCGGCGGCGATCGAGGTGCTGGAGTCGATGCCGCCTCAGCTGCGCGGTCAGGTGGGACAGGTTGCGGCGAAGTCGATTTCGGATATCTCGGTGACGCTGCTCGACGGCCGGATCGTGGTGTGGGGCGGTACGGAGAAGTCCGAGCGCAAGGCTGCGGTCACCCTGCCGCTGCTCACCCAGCCCGGGCAGACGTACGACGTGTCGAGTCCCGACCTGCCGACGGTGCGGTGAGGGGTCGTGACCCGGATGCGAAACAGTTGCGGGCGAGTTCGTCAAATAACTCGGCGCGTCTCGGCGCGCCTAATGGCGTATCCCTATGCCGGTGCATAGCGTTTCGCTCTAGTCGAGCAGCACTTGACATAACCGTAACCCTATGGTTGAGGTTGAGAGTTCAGGCTGGACCGATCTGTACGAAAGCGTGATACACACTCATGGAAGGCGAGAGCCGATGACGCCCCCGCACAACTACCTCGCCGTAATAAAGGTCGTCGGCATCGGCGGCGGCGGCGTGAACGCAGTCAACCGGATGATCGAGCAGGGACTCAAGGGAGTCGAGTTCATTGCCGTCAACACCGACGCGCAAGCGCTGCTGATGAGTGACGCCGACGTCAAGCTCGACGTCGGCCGGGAACTCACCCGCGGGCTCGGCGCCGGCGCGGATCCCGAAGTCGGCCGCAAGGCCGCAGAAGACCACAAGGACGAGATCGAGGAAGTCCTCAAGGGCGCCGACATGGTGTTCGTGACCGCAGGCGAGGGCGGCGGCACGGGTACCGGTGGCGCACCGGTCGTGGCGAGTATCGCGCGCAAGCTCGGAGCCCTCACCGTCGGTGTCGTCACCCGCCCCTTCTCCTTCGAGGGCAAGCGCCGCGGCGGCCAGGCCGACACCGGCATCCAGTCGCTGCGCGAATCGTGCGACACCCTCATCGTGATCCCGAACGACCGCCTCCTGCAGCTCGGCGACGCCGCCGTCAGCCTCATGGACGCGTTCCGCAGCGCCGACGAGGTGCTGCTCAACGGTGTCCAGGGCATCACCGACCTCATCACCACCCCCGGTCTGATCAACGTCGACTTCGCCGACGTCAAGGGCGTCATGTCCGGCGCGGGTAGCGCGCTGATGGGCATCGGATCATCGCGCGGCGAGGGCCGCGCCATCAAGGCCGCGGAATCGGCGATCAACTCTCCGCTGCTCGAGGCGTCGATGGAGGGTGCGCGCGGCGTGCTGCTCTCGATCGCCGGTGGCAGCGACCTCGGCCTGTTCGAGATCAACGAGGCGGCGTCGCTGGTGCAGGAAGCTGCCCACATCGACGCGAACATCATCTTCGGCACCGTCATCGACGATTCGCTCGGCGACGAAGTGCGGGTCACCGTCATCGCCGCCGGGTTCGACGGCGGCGCCCCCGCCCGCCGGCCGGTCGAGTCGGGCGCTGCCGGTCGCAGCGCCATCGGTGCCGGGCGCGCGGGCGAGGTCGGACAGTCGGCCGACCAGCACAGCGAGCCGATGTCGGTGACCCGCGAGACGATCAGCTCCCACCAGAGCCCGAGCAGTCTGCCGCCGCTTCCGGGAAACGGTCAGTCCCGCGCGGTGCCGGTGTCCGACGAGGAGGGTGAAGACGAAGTCGACGTGCCCTCCTTCATGCGTCGTTGAGTTCACCGTCCACCCCCGATTTCAGGGTTCGCCGGGTCGTCACCACCCGTGCCGGAGGGCACTCCGTCGCACCGTACGACACGTTCAACCTCGGTGATCACGTCGGCGACGATCCGGCCGCGGTGGAGGCGAACCGGCGTCGACTGGCAGACAACATCGGCGTGGCCTTCGACCGCCTGATCTGGATGGAGCAGATCCACAGTCGCAACGTGACCGTGGTCGACGGGCCCACCGACGTGCCGGTACCCGCCACGGACGCGCTGGTGACGACGGTTCCGGGGATCGCACTCGCGACCCTCAGCGCCGACTGCGTCCCGGTGCTGCTGTCCGACGACGAGGCCGGAGTGATCGCCGCAGTCCACGCCGGCCGGATCGGCGCCCGCATCGGCATCGTTCCGCGGGTGCTCGACGTCATGGTCGAGCAGGGGGCGCGCGTCGACCGGATCGGCGCATTCCTGGGTCCGGCGGCCAGCGGCCGACAGTACGAGGTCCCCGCGGCGATGCAAGCCGACGTCGAGAAGTTCCTTCCCGGCAGCGCCACCCGCACCGTCAAGGGCACCCCCGGCCTCGACCTGCGGGCGGGCCTGCGGAAGCAACTGCTCGACGCGGGTGTCGCGGGGGTGGCGGAGGATCCGCGCTGCACCATCGAGGACCAGACACTGTTCAGTCATCGCCGGCAGGCCCCGACCGGTCGGCTCGCGGCGGTGATCTGGATGGATACTGGGCAAGACAGCGTGTGACGACGACCGCCGACGGCGGTGAGGATCGGTGTGGGAGTGGAAACGATGAGCAGGGTCGGGGAGATCGAGGCTGCGCTCGGCGCCGTGCGCGCACGGCTCGACGCGGCGTGCCGGGACGCCGGTCGCGACCCCGCGGAGGTGTCGCTGCTGCCCGTCACCAAGTTCTTCCCCGAATCCGACGCGCGGATCCTGTACGAACTCGGGTGCCGCGAATTCGGGGAGTCGCGGGAGCAGGAGGCCACGGCCAAGATCGCGGAGTTCCGCACCGTGGTGACGGATCCGTCGGTGCGGTGGCACATGATCGGACACCTCCAGCGCAACAAGGCGAAGGCCGTCGCGCACTGGGCGTACGCCATCCACTCGGTGGACAGTGAACGACTCGTCGGCGCCCTCGGCCGCGCGGCGACCGCGGCTCTCGAGGCGGGGGAGCGGCCCGAGCCCCTGCGGGTGCTGCTGCAGGTCAGTCTGGACGGCGATCCGCAGCGCGGCGGTGCCGCGATCGCCGACCTCGAACACCTTGCCGCGGAGGTGCAGTCGTCGCCGGGACTCGAATACCGCGGACTGATGGCGGTTCCGCCGATCGACGCCGACCCGGACGCGGCGTTCGAGGAACTGGAGAAGATACACGCGCGGCTCAGGCGCGACCATCCGGGTGCGACGGACCTCTCAGCGGGCATGACCAATGATCTCGAGCACGCTGTCCGACACGGGTCGACGTGCGTGCGTGTCGGAACCGCGCTGTTGGGTTCGAGGCCTATAACCTCGAAATAGATCGCCCAGGTGATCGCCAACCCGTCCACACCGCTGCGACCGGTCGCAGTTGGATCCTGTCCGCCGCGCCAAGGAAGGTCGATCAATGAGCAGTCTGCACAAGTTCAAGGCTTACTTCGGCATGGTTCCCCTCGACGACTACGAGGACGAGTACCTGGACGAGCCGGAACCTGCGCGCAGGGCTGCTCGACCGGCCCGCGACAGTGGACGTGATCCGTACCTCGACCGTGACGACCGTGACTTCGCCGAGCCGGCCTTCAGCAAGGCTGCCTATGCTCCCGGCCGCCGGGACGACCTCGACGACGACTTCGACCGGTACGACGGCCCCCGGCACTCGTCCCGGGTCGAACCCGTGGCCGTCCGGTCGGCCCGTCCCAGCGCGAGCGGTGCGGTGCGCGGCAGCACCCGTGGCGCGCTGGCCGTCGACACGCGGTCCGAGCGGGTGGAGAGTCGTCGCGGACCCCTCTTCGACGAAGGTGGGCCGCTGTCCAAGATCACCACGCTGCGCCCCCGCGACTACGGGGAGGCCCGCACCATCGGCGAGCGGTTCCGTGACGGCACCCCCGTCATCATGGACCTCGTCGAGATGAGCAACGCGGACGCCAAGCGCCTCGTCGATTTCGCCGCCGGACTGGCATTCGCGCTGCGCGGGTCCTTCGACAAGGTGGCCACGAAGGTGTTCTTGCTCTCACCCGCAGACATCGACGTGTCCGCCGAGGAGCGTCGCCGCATCGCGGAAACCGGCTTCTACAGCCAGAAGTAAACCGGGGAGCGGGGGAAACGACCATCGGGATCCGAACGTCCGAAACGGCGCGGGCCGCGGCGGCTGTGGCGGAGAAAGCCCTGGCCACGCGGCTCGTTTTGATCGGCCGGACATTCTCAGGCAGAGTGAAGGTGTGGCCTTGTTCTCGGTGATCTACTTGATACTGTTTGTCTTTTGGCTGCTACTCATCGGCAGAATCATTGTCGAGTTCGTACGGACCTTCGCACGAGACTGGCGGCCAACCGGCGTCGTGGTCGTCATTCTCGAGGCGATTTTTACGGTCACCGATCCACCGGTCAAACTGCTACGGCGGTTGATCCCCCCGATCAATCTCGGTGGGGTGCGGTTGGATCTATCCATCATGGTCTTGCTGTTCATCGTCTTCATCCTGATGTCGATCGTTCAGGGACAAGCGCGTGCTACGGGTCTGGTGTGACAGAATGGACCCCATTGATCCAGTCTTGTTTCACCGTTACGTAGACTGCGCTGTAACTGAATGCTTGCTAGACCGCCAAATGACGCGTGAAGGGATCCTTCCATGCCGCTGACTCCCGCTGATGTGCACAATGTCGCGTTCAGCAAGCCACCGATCGGTAAGCGGGGCTACAACGAAGACGAAGTCGATGCGTTTCTCGACCTCGTCGAGCAAGAGTTGTCGCGCCTGATCGAGGAGAACGCCGACCTTCGGCAGCGAGTAGGGGAGCTCGACAAGGAGCTCGCCGATGCGAAGAAGGCTCCACGCTCCGGGTCCGCAGCACCGACTCCCGCCCCCAAGGCGGAGCCGGCTCGCGTGGTCGAGCAGCCCAAGGCTCCCGCGCCGGCGCCGGCACCGGCTCCCGCCGCTGCGGCCGCGGCCGCTCCCGCCCAGGGCGCCGACGCTCACATGCAGGCCGCCAAGGTTCTGGGTCTCGCCCAGGAGATGGCGGACCGCCTCACGAGTGACGCGAAGACGGAGTCCGAGCAGCTGCTCGGCAACGCGCGCACCAACTCGGAGCAGCTGGTCAGCGACGCACGGACCCGTTCCGAGACGATGATCGCGGACGCCCGCCAGAAGTCGGAAGCACTGATCACCGACGCTCAGACCCGGTCCGAGACCCAGCTGCGCCAGGCCAAGGAGAAGGCCGATGCGCTGCAGGCGGACGCGGAGAAGAAGCACACCGAGATCATGGCGACGATCAACCAGCAGCGTTCCGTGCTCGAGGGTCGTATCGAGCAGCTCAAGACGTTCGAGCGCGAATACCGTGTGCGCCTGAAGTCGTACCTGGAGTCGCAGCTCGAGGAACTGGAGCAGCGGGGATCCGCAGTTCCGGTGGACGGCGGTCAGGATTCGTTCGCGCAGGGTGGATCGCAGTCCAACTACAGCCAGTCCTACGCCAAGGGCAATAGCTGACTGAGCGCGCGGTAGTTGCCCAGCCAGCGGCCCGGATAGAGGTTGAGCCGTGCTGGTCGTGACACTCGCTCTTGCAGCGGTGGGGTTCGCTCTCCTAGTGGTGGCTCTCATGACCGGTTCGGTCGTGTGGGCCTGGGGATGCATCGTGGTGTGCGTCGCCGGAGCGGTCCTGCTGCTCGTCAGCGCCCTTGCAGGCAAGAAGGCGGCGGCCGTTCCGGGGCAACCCACGAGCGGTGTCCCCGGTGACCGCGGTCCCACACGGGACGCGGACACGGCGCCCGGATCCGACGAGGGCGACTGAGCTGCCGTATCCCGGTGCCGATTGAGCCGCCCCGCGGCGGTGGCGGCTAGACTGCATTCAGCGAATAATTCAGTAACCGAGTTTCGCGGCGACGATCCGGCCATCACCGGGGAGCCTTCGGAAGAACGGCCGGCACGCCGGCTCAGTAGAACCGAACGGGTGGGCCCGTCACAGCCCGGCACCGAGAGGCGCCCTCCGGGGTGCAAGCGGGGTGGTACCGCGGTGGTGACGCAGGAGGCGTCTCCGTCGTCCCCGTGCCGAGTACGTCAGGCACGAGGAGATCGCGGTGACCGACACCAGCAACGTGACCAGCAGCAACGAGTCCTACCCCAAGGTCGACTACGGCGTCTCCCAGGACGCGGGTGTCCGGTTTCCCCAGATCGAGCAGCGTGTGCTGGCCGGCTGGGACGAGGACGACACCTTCCGGGCGTCGGTCGCCCAGCGTGACGACGCCCCCGAATTCGTGTTCTACGACGGTCCGCCGTTCGCGAACGGTCTCCCACACTACGGCCACCTCCTGACGGGGTACGTCAAGGATCTGATCCCGCGGTTCCAGACCATGCGCGGCAACAAGGTCGAGCGCCGATTCGGCTGGGACTGCCACGGACTGCCCGCCGAACTCGAGGCGGAGAAGCAGCTCGGCATCAAGGACAAGTCCGAGATCGACGTCATGGGTCTCGAGAAGTTCAACGAGTACTGCAAGTCCTCCGTGCTGCGATACACGGACGAGTGGCGCGACTACGTCACCCGGCAGGCCCGGTGGGTCGACTTCGACAACGACTACAAGACCCTGGACCTCGACTTCATGGAGTCGGTCATGTGGGCGTTCAAGGAACTGTTCGACAAGGGCCTGATCTACCAGGGCTTCCGTGTGCTGCCGTACAGCTGGTACGAGCAGACGCCGCTGTCGAACCAGGAGACCCGGCTCGACGACGCGTACAAGATGCGCCAGGATCCCGCCGTCACGGTCGACATGCCGCTGCACGGCGAGGGCCCGCTCGACGGAGCCAACGCGATCATCTGGACCACCACGCCGTGGACGCTGCCGTCCAACCTCGCGGTCGCGGTGCACCCGGACATCGACTACGTCCAGGTGACGGGCGCGGACGGCAAACGCTACGTGCTCGCCAAGGATCGGCTGGGGCACTATGCCCGCGAACTCGGCGAGGCACCCGAGGTGCTGTCCGAGCACAAGGGTGCGGACCTCGTCGGGCTCCACTACGACCCGCCGTTCGACTTCTTCGTCGGTCACGAGAACGCGCACCGCGTCATCTCCGCCGACTACGTCACCACCGAGTCCGGTACCGGAATCGTCCACCTCGCACCGGCTTTCGGTGAAGAGGACATGGAGTACTGCACGGCGAACGGGATCGAGATCGTGCAGCCGCTCGACCCGGGCGGCAAGTTCACGGCGATGGTGCCGCCGTACGAGGGTCTCCAGGTGTTCGACGCGAACCCGGTGATCATCAAGGACCTCAAGGCTGCTGGAAAGTTGCTGCGGCACGAGACGATCGAGCACTCGTACCCGCACAGCTGGCGCAGCGGGCAGCCGCTGATCTACATGGCGGTCCCGTCGTGGTTCGTCGCGGTCACCAAGTTCCGCGACCGCATGGTCGAGCTGAACCAGGACATCACGTGGGTGCCCGAGCACATCCGCGACGGACAGTTCGGCAAGTGGCTCGAGGGCGCCCGCGACTGGAACATCAGCCGCAACCGGTACTGGGGCAGCCCGATTCCGGTGTGGGTGTCCGACGACCCGGCGTACCCGCGCACGGACGTGTACGGCTCGCTTGACGAACTCGAGCGCGACTTCGGGGTGCGGCCGACGGATCTGCATCGGCCGATGATCGACGACCTGGTGCGCCCGAACCCGGACGACCCGACCGGGAAGTCGATGATGCGGCGTGTCCCCGAGGTCCTCGACTGCTGGTTCGAGTCCGGCTCGATGCCGTACGCGCAGGTGCACTACCCGTTCGAGAACCGTGAGTGGTTCGACGGCCACTTCCCGGGCGATTTCATCGTCGAGTACAACGGGCAGACCCGCGGCTGGTTCTACACGCTGCACGTGCTGGCGACGGCGCTGTTCGATCGTCCCGCCTTCAAGACCGTTGCGGCTCACGGCATCGTCCTGGGTGAAGACGGACTGAAGATGAGCAAGTCCAAGGGCAACTACCCGGACGTGAAGGAGGTGTTCGAGCGGGACGGCTCGGACGCCATGCGCTGGTTCCTCATGTCCTCGCCGATCCTGCGCGGCGGAAACCTCGTCGTCACCGAACAGGGCATCCGCGAGGGTGTCCGGCAGGCGCTGCTGCCGCTGTGGAACGCGTGGAGCTTCCTGCAGCTGTACGCGCCGACGTCCGGTGAGTGGCGCACGGATTCGACGAACGTCCTGGACCGGTACATCCTCGCGAAGCTGGCCGGAACCCGGGACGCCATCACCGGCGCGCTCGAGACGAACGACATCGCCGGGGCGTGTGACGAACTGCGCACGTTCTGCGACGCGCTGACGAACTGGTATGTGCGGCGGTCGCGTTCGCGCTTCTGGGACGAGGACAAGGACGCCGTCGACACCCTCCACACGGTGCTCGAGGTGGTCACCCGGCTCGCCGCTCCGTTGCTGCCCCTGATCAGCGAGGTCATCTGGCGAGGACTGACCGGCGGACGGTCCGTGCATCTCGCGGACTGGCCGGCCCACGGTCAGCTGCCGGCGGATGCGGAGTTGGTGTCGGCGATGGACGAGGTGCGGTCGGTGTGCTCGACGGTGCTGGGACTGCGCAAGGCGCAGAACCTCCGGGTGCGGCTGCCGCTGCCCGAGGTGACGGTCGCGTCCGACGACGCGGAGCGCCTGCGCCCGTACCTGGGTCTCATCGCCGACGAGGTCAACGTCAAGAAGGTCGACCTCACCACCGACGTGGACGTGCACGGCCGGTTCGAGCTCGTCGTCAACGCGCGCGCCGCGGGACCGCGCCTGGGCAAGGACGTGCAGACCGTCATCAAGGCCGTGAAGGCCGGTGACTGGTCGGAGAATTCGGACGGCGTCGTCGTCGCGGCGGGGATCGAGTTGCTGCCGGAGGAGTACACGCAGCGGCTCGTGGCCGCCGAACCGGAGTCGACGGCAGCCCTGCCCGACGGGGCCGGTCTGGTCGTCCTGGACTCGGCGGTCACCGAGGAACTGGAAGCCGAGGGGTGGGCGAAGGACCGGATCCGCGAGTTGCAGGACGCGCGGCGCGCCGCCGGGCTCGAGGTGTCCGATCGGATCACCGTCGTCCTCGACGTGCCCGAAGAGCGGCGGGACTGGGCGCTCGCGCACCGCGAGCTGATCGCGGGTGAGATCCTTGCCGTCGAACTGGAACTGGCCGAGGCGCCGGGCGACGCCGTCGAGCTCGGTGAGGGTGTGCGGGCGGCGATCGCGAAGGCGTGACCTGTCGGACCGGGCGGGTATTTTGCATCAGGTGAGTCGTCGGTGGGTGCTGCACCTCGACATGGACGCGTTCTTCGCGTCGGTCGAGCAGCTCACCCGGCCGACGCTCCGCGGCCGCCCGGTTCTCGTCGGTGGTCTCGGCGGGCGCGGCGTCGTTGCCGGCGCCAGCTACGAGGCGCGGGTGTTCGGCGCGCGTTCGGCCATGCCGATGCATCAGGCCCGCCGGCTGGTGGGTCCGGGTGCGGTGGTGCTGCCGCCGCGGGGTCGCCTTTACGGCATGTTGAGCAAGTCCGTGTTCGACGCGCTCCGCGGCCCGATGCCGGTGCTCGAGCAACTGTCGATGGACGAGGCGTTCGGCGAACCCATCGAGCTGGCCGGGGCGGATGCGGGCACGGTGCAACGCTATTGCGAGGGACTGCGCGCCCTGGTGCTCGAGGAGACGGGACTGGTCGCGTCCATCGGCGCCGGGTCGGGCAAGCAGGTGGCCAAGATCGCGTCCGGTCTGGCCAAACCCGACGGGATCACGGTGATCCCGCCGGACGAGCAGCATGCGGTGCTGGACGAGCTTCCGGTGCGGAAGCTGTGGGGAATCGGCCCGGTCGCGGAGGAGAAGCTGAAGCGGCTCGGCATCGAGACCATCGGCGGCTTCGCGCGGACCCCGGAATCGGAGGTGGCGTCCATTCTGGGCACCACGGTCGGACCGGGCCTGCACCGGTTGGCGCAGGGCATCGACAATCGGCCGGTCGCCGAACGCGCCGAGTCCAAACAGGTCAGTGCGGAGACGACTTTCGCCACCGACATCGTCACGATGGCGGAGTTGCGCGGTGCCGTCGAGTCGAGCGCTGCGTCCGCGTTCGGGCGCCTGCAGAAGGACGGCCGGGCCGCGCGGACGGTGGTGCTGAAGCTGAAGAAGGCGGACATGAGCATCGTGACGCGCTCGGTCACGCTGCCCTACGCGACCCTCGACCGTCAGATCCTCGTCGCGGCGGCGCAGCGGCAGGTGATCGATCCGCTCGAACTCGGGCCGGTGCGTCTGGTCGGGGTGGGATTCGCCGGACTGTCGACGGTCCGCCAGGGCTCGCTGTTCCCCGAACTGGACCTGGACGTCCCGGGTTATCAGGAGTCGAAGATCACGGAGGCGGGCGCCGACGACGGCCTCTCCGCGCCCACACCCGCACCCGCCCGGGCGATCGACACCCGGTGGCATCCCGGTCTCGACGTGACGCACCCGGACTTCGGTCACGGCTGGGTGCAGGGGGCGGGTCACGGTGTCGTGACCGTCCGATTCGAAACGCGCACAACGGGTCCGGGGAAGGCGCGGACCTTCAAGGAGGACGACGCACAACTCGAACAGGCCGATGTGGAAGGCTCGCTCGAGTGACCGGACCCACCGCCCGGACGAAGGAGTGGAGACCGGCTCCACGAGAAGGTAGCCTCGGGCGCTGATGCTTACCCTTGGGTAATGTTGGCCCGGGTAGCGATAGATGCTCAGATCGTCCGAGAACGAACACCGAGAATGAAGAGGTTATTGAGTTGAAGCTTCGTAAGATCACGGTTGCCGGAGTAGCAATCGCCGCAGCCCTCACGATGTCCGCGTGTGGCTCCGACGAGAGCGACACGGCGACCAAGACCACGACGACGACTTCCGCAGCTGCCGAGACCTCGGAAGCCATCGAGGTGCCCACCGCGGCCGATCTCAACGCGCTTCTGGTGCAGGGCCTCGATCCGGCCACGCCGCTCGAGGTCAAGTCCGCGATGGTCGAGGGCTCGGAGCAGGATCCGGAGCTCATCAACCAGGTCGCCGCCGCAGCCAAGGCCAACAACGCCGAGGTCACCGTTCTCGACCCGGTCATCGACAACGGTGACGGCACCGCCAGCGGCCAGCTGCAGCTGACCGTCAACGGCCAGGTCCAGCAGGGTGGCGTCCCGGCCATCTTCGTTCCCGGCGAGAACGGAACGTGGAAGCTGTCGAAGATCACCGCATGCCAGATCGTGTCGCTCGCGCAGCTGACCTCGCCTGCATGCCCTGCCTGATTCCAGGCCGCATGACGCGGTCCTGACGGATCGCCGTGTTCTACCACCGATGCCGGTGTCCCCTCGGGGACACCGGCATCGGTGGTTCGTGGCCTGGTCGGTTCAGCCGGCGGGGGCGGGTGCGAGCTTCGCGACGGCGGTGGCCGTCAGGTCGCCGAGGACGCCGGCGTCGATCGGGTCCTGGCCCGTCGCGACCAATTGAGTGACGGTGCTCCCGACGACGACCACCACCACGTCCGAGACCAGACTGACGCCCTCGCTGGTGGTGACGAGCCGGAACGCCACCGATGCGTCACCCGCGGGCTGCTGCTCGCGGCCGCCGACCCGGTACTGCACCTGCACGCCGTCGGCGTCCGTGCCGGTGTACTCGGTGCATCCCACCAGCCGGTCCTGCACCGCCGCGAACGCCGCGGAGGCGTCGGCGCCGGTGCCGTAACTGGCCGCGTCCTGGTCGATGGTCGCGAAGCCGGGGCCGGTGAACCAGCCGGACGCCGACGCCACCGCGCCCGCACGCTGATCCGCGACGGGCGACAGAACGGCGCCGCATTCCGCGGGATCCGTGCTCGACTTGTCGGAGTCCGCCGACCCCGACGCCGGAGGCAGCCCCAGATCGTCCTCGGGATCGGGCACGGGGGTGAAGCCGACGGGAAGGTCCCCGACGTCGAGGAGAGCCGCCTTCAGCGCGCCCCGATCGGTGAACGGTGTGCCCGCCGCATCCGGCGCTACGGTCACCACCGGTCCGAGCGGCGCGAGTGATGCGCCGGCACCGGAGTCGCCGGACGCGGTCGACGAGCACGCCGACAGTGCGAGCACCGCGAAGAGGGAACAGGATGCGGCGACGGTTCCGCGGCGCATCAGGACCCCCACCGGACCGAGTTCGACGTGGTCTGGTGCAGGCGGGTGGAGCCGTCCGGGTCGCTGTACTCCTGGTCACCGCGCACGGTCACCGTCCCGGTGACGGGCAGCGGAAGGCCGAGGTCGACGGTCATGGTGCCCGAGCCCTGCATCACGTACTGGTCGACGTTCAGCGTGCCCGCCTCCCCGGGCAGCTCCCAGACGGGGGACTTCGGTTTCTGGTCGATCGTGTAGTCGACGGTGAGGCGGTTGCCGTCCCGGGCGGTCAGGGTGGCCACCGTGGTCTGGTCGAGGGCGATGCCGCTCATCACCTGCTGGTGGATCGTCCACTGGGCGCCCACACCGACGGGCTCCGCCGGAAACGGGACGGTGCGGTACACGGCCTGGTAGAACGCCTGCTCGATCGCGGAACGGGCGATGTCCTGAGCTTCGGCGTCCGGACGCAGTCGCAGTGCGGTGATCGCACCGGTGGGGTCGACGGTGAATCCGGCGCCCGAACCGGCACTGGCCTCGAGCGCGCTGCCGAGCCGGTCGTCGGGGCTGGTGACGTCACCGAGCGTGAGGTCGACCGTGGTGCCGCCGTCGGTGTCGTCGGTCGACTGCCCGACGGCGGCGGTGAGGGGAAGTGTGATCTCGGGTGAGGAGAAGTCCTGGGCGGGCTGGTCGTCGATCTGCTGGAACACCTGTGCGTCGGTGATCAACTGCACCTGCTGCGTGACCCCCACCGGCGGTCTGCGCTGGATCACCTCGCGCGGCTCCTCGCCGGGCTGGATCAGTTCGACGGTGGTCGCGGAGATCGGGACGGTCACTTCGGCGGGCGTGGACGTGGACCCTGCGGGGTTCGACTCCGAGGAGTCGCCGTCATCTCCGCACCCGGCGGTCAGAGCGACCAGGGAGAGGGTTGCGGCGAGTAGGCAGAATCCGGGTCGCAGAGCTTTCGAGAACAGTGGCACGCCCCCAGGTTAGTGCGCGCGGGAGCGCGTGAACGGAGGCTTGCCTCCGTAGTGGATGATGAACGGGTGAGTCAAGACCCCACGGCAGAGAACGAGACCGACGCCGAAGACCGAAACGACGGTGACCCGTCCGGCAGCGCACCGCCGCAGCCGGTGAAGCATCAGCGCAGGCTGCTGCTCTTCGTGATCGCAGGTGTCGTCCTGGCCACGGACCTGCTGACGAAGATCCTCGCCGTCGCCAACATCGAGCCCGGCCGGCCGGTCTGGCTGATCGGGGACATCGTCTCGCTGCGGCTCGTGCGCAACCCGGGCGCGGCGTTCTCGATGGCCACCGGCATGACGTGGCTCCTCACGCTCGTCGCCGTGGGTGTGGTGATCGGCGTCGTCCGCATCGGCCGCACGCTGCGGTCGCCGTGGTGGGCGCTCGGTCTGGGGCTGGTACTCGGCGGCGCCCTCGGCAACCTCGTCGACCGGTTCTTCCGGGCGCCGGGAGTGATGCAGGGGCACGTCGTCGATTTCGTGTCCGTCGGCTGGTGGCCGGTGTTCAACGTGGCGGATTCCGGCATCGTGTGCGGTGCGATCCTGCTCGTCGTGCTCACCCTGATCGGGCTGGAACCGGACGGAACACGTAAGGGGGTAGAGAAGTGAGGGAAACACGATCGATGCCGGTCCCGGACGGGCTCGAAGCGATGAGGGTCGACGCCGGACTCGCTCGACTACTCGGGTTGTCGCGCACCGCGGTGGCTCAGCTCACCGAGGAAGGCTCGGTGCTCGTCGACGGCGCGCCCGTCGGCAAGTCGGATCGCCTGTCCGCAGGCGCCTGGCTCGAGGTGGAACTGCCCGAACCGCCGCGTCCGCTGACCATCGAGGCGGAACCCGTCGAGGGCATGGAAATCCTGTACGCCGACGACGACGTGGTCGCCGTCGACAAACCGGTCGGTGTCGCCGCCCACGCCAGTGTGGGCTGGACCGGTCCGACGGTGATCGGCGGACTCGCCGCCGCAGGCTTCCGGATCTCGACGTCCGGTGCGCACGAGCGCCAGGGCATCGTGCATCGGCTGGACGTCGGCACGTCCGGAGTGATGGTGGTGGCCACGTCGGAACGCGCCTACACACTCCTCAAGCGCGCATTCAAGCAGCGGACCATCGACAAGCGGTACCACGCGCTGGTGCAGGGTCACCCGGATCCGAGCAGCGGAACCATCGACGCGCCGATCGGCAGGCACCGCAGCAACGACTGGAAGTTCGCCGTCACCGCGGACGGCAAGCCCAGCATCACGCACTACGACACGGTCGAGGCGTTCCAGGCGGCGAGCCTGCTGGACATCCACCTCGAAACGGGCCGGACCCATCAGATCCGCGTCCACTTCGCCGCACTGCGGCACCCGTGCTGCGGCGACCTCACGTACGGGGCCGATCCGCGGTTGGCGGAACGTCTCGGGCTGGAGCGGCAGTGGCTGCACGCCCGGTCGCTCGGTTTCGCGCATCCCGCGGACGGGCGGTGGGTCGAGATCACGTCCAAGTATCCGAAGGATCTCGAGGACGCTCTCGGGGTTCTGCGGGCGAGCTGATTTGAGGCACCCGCACCCGAGCGGTCCGGCGGTGCCGGCAGTGCTCACCGCCGTCGTCCTGATCGCGGTGACGGTCGTGCTCGGAGCACTGCACCCTGTCCGCCGGGCACCCGTGTCGACGGACACGCTGGGCCCGGACAACGGGGAAGTGGTGGCCGATTTCCTGGCCCGGGCGGACCGATCACTCGACGCGGCGGACGGGCGCCGAGAGCACTGGGCGCTGGTGTCGTTCACGCGTCCGGTGACGACGGAGGTCGTCCGGGACGCCGCCTCCGGCACCCGGGTGTCGCAGGTTCTCTTCCGTGTGCCCCTGGACCGGGTGCAGACACCCCTCGTTCCCGTGTCCGTCGCGGCAGGCGATGCGGCGCTCGCACGGGCGAGCGTCCTGGCCGCCGGACGCGCCCAGGCGATGACGGGCGAAACGGAGCGGCAGGCGCAGATCGCGGCGGTGTCGTCGGAGGAACTCGCCCGGAACTGCGCGTGCGTGATCGGTGTCGTCGTCCGCGGTGATCACGAAGCCCTCACCGCGCTGCGGTCCGCCCCGGACGTCCGGGCGGTCGAGGCACTCGGAGCCGACGCCGTCGCCGGGCGGTTCGCCGTGCGCCCGCTGCTGCCGGAGCAGGTCGAGATCGTCGCGCCCGGCCCCGACGACGGCATCGTCCCGGGGAGCGGTTCGTGAAGGCGAGGAAGGCGGAAACCGTGGGCGCCGCCTGCGGAGTCGGCGCCTACGTGCTGTGGGGCGCGTTCCCGGCGTTCTTCGGATTGCTCGGCCCGGCCGGGTCGGTGGAGATCCTCGCGCACCGGGTGGTGTGGACGCTCGCGCTCATGTTCGTCGTCCTCGCGGTCTCGGGCCGGCTCCGGTCGCTGCGCGGGCTGAGTGTGCGCACCTGGCTCCTGGTCTCGGCCGCGTCGACGGCCATCGCGGTGAACTGGGGCACCTATATCTACGGGGTCACCTCGGACCGGGTGGTCGAGACCGCGCTCGGCTACTTCATCAACCCGTTGGTGAGCGTGCTGCTCGGGGTCGTGATCTTCCGGGAACGGCTCGTCCCCGCCCAGATCGTCGCCCTCGCGCTCGCCGCAACCGCGGTGATCGTGATCACCGTCGACTACGGGCATCCGCCGTACATCGCGCTGACCCTGGCCGCGTCGTTCGCCCTGTACGGGCTGTGCAAGAAGGTGATGCCGCTCGACCCGCGGACGAGCCTGACCGCCGAGGGAATCGTGGCCGCGCCCGTCGCGATCGGCTACCTCGTGTTCCTCGCCCTCACCGGGGCCGGCACGTTCCTCGGGTTCGGGATCGGTCACACCCTGCTGCTGCTGGCCGCGGGACCGGTGACCGCGCTGCCGCTGTTGCTGTTCGGCGCGGCCGCGCAACGGGTGCCGTTGCGCACACTCGGCATGCTGCAGTACCTGACACCGGCGCTGCAGATGGCGTGGGGTGTCGCCGTTCTTCACGAGGACATGCCCGCGTCGCGGTGGATCGGTTTCGCGCTGATCTGGGTGGCACTCGCGATCTTCAGTACCGATGCGCTGGTACGGGTCCGGCGCGAGCGGCGAAATACCGAACCGTCCCAGGCGCCCGTCCAGTAACTCGCGTCACGACTTCTCCGACACCCGCCGTCGGCGACCGGTGCTGTCGGTCCGAGGGCCTACACTCGTGAGGCTCCCAGACCTTCAGAGAGGCGCACGTGGCTGACTCGTTCGTACATCTGCACAATCACACCGAGTACTCGATGCTCGACGGTGCGGCCAAGGTCGGCCCCCTGTTCGAAGAGGCCGAGCGACTGGGGATGTCGGCGGTCGGCATGACCGACCACGGCAACATGTACGGCGCCAGCGAGTTCTACAACGTCGCGAAGAAGCAGGGCATCAAGCCGATCATCGGCATCGAGGCGTACATCGCGCCCGAGTCCCGCTTCAACACCAAGCGCGTGTTGTGGGGCGACCGCAGCCAGAAGTCCGACGACGTCTCCGGTAGCGGTGCGTACACCCACATGACGATGGTCGCGGAGAACGCGACCGGTCTGCGGAACCTGTTCAAGCTGTCCTCGCTCGCGTCGATCGAGGGCCAGCTCGGCAAGTGGGCGCGGATGGACGAAGAGCTCATCGCCACCCACCACGAGGGCATCATCGCGACCACGGGCTGCCCGTCCGGTGAGATCCAGACCCGGCTGCGACTCGGCCACGACCGCGAGGCGCTCGAGGCCGCCGCCAAGTGGCAGGAGATCTGGGGCAAGGACAACTTCTTCCTCGAGCTGATGGACCACGGACTGTCGATCGAGCGACGGGTGCGCGAGGGCCTGCTCGAGATCAGCAAGAAGCTCGAGATTCCGCCGCTCGCCACCAACGACTGCCACTACGTCACCAAGGAAGCCGCGGAGAACCACGAGGCCCTCCTCTGCATCCAGACCGGTAAGACACTGTCCGACCCCACCCGGTTCAAATTCGACGGCGACGGCTACTACCTGAAGCCGGCCGCGGAGATGCGGGCGCTGTGGGACGACCAGGTGCCCGGCGCGTGCGACAACACACTGCTGATCGCCGAGCGGGTCCAGTCGTACGACGACGTGTGGGCGCACCACGACCGGATGCCGATCTTCCCGGTCCCCGAGGGCGAGACGCAGGGCACCTGGCTGCGCAAGGAGGTCATGCGCGGACTGGACCGCCGGTTCCCCGACGGACCCCCCGAGGAGTACCTCGCCCGCGCCGATTACGAGATCGGCGTCATCCTCGAAATGGGTTTCCCCGCCTACTTCCTCGTCGTCGGCGACCTCATCAACCACGCCCGGGAGGTCGGCATCCGCGTCGGCCCCGGCCGAGGCTCGGCGGCCGGTTCGCTCGTCGCCTACGCGATGGGCATCACCAACATCGACCCCATCCCGCACGGCCTGCTGTTCGAGCGGTTCCTGAACCCCGAGCGCGTCTCCATGCCCGATATCGACATCGACTTCGACGATCGCCGTCGCGGCGAGATGGTGCGCTACGCGACGGACAAGTGGGGCAGCGACCGCGTCGCCCAGGTCATCACGTTCGGCACCATCAAGACGAAGGCGGCCATCAAGGACTCCGCCCGAGTCCAGTTCGGTCAGCCCGGTTTCGCGATCGCCGACCAGATCACGAAGGCGCTGCCGCCGCCGATCATGGCCAAGGACATCTCGGTGTCCGGCATCACCGACCCGAACCACGAGCGCTACAAGGAAGCGGTGGAGGTTCGCGCCCTCATCGACTCCAACCCGGACGTCGCGAAGATCTACCAGACGGCCAAGGGACTCGAGGGCCTGATCCGTAACGCCGGCGTCCACGCCTGCGCGGTGATCATGTCGTCCGAACCGCTGATGGACGCGATTCCCGTGTGGAAGCGCGCCCAGGACGGCGCCATCATCACCGGCTGGGACTACCCGTCGTGCGAGGCCATCGGCCTGCTGAAGATGGACTTCCTCGGACTGCGGAACCTCACCGTCATCGGTGACGCCATCGACAACATCAAGGCCAACCGGGGGATCGACCTCGATCTCGACACCCTCGCGCTCGACGATCAAGCCACGTACGAACTGCTTTCGCGCGGAGACACTCTCGGCGTGTTCCAGCTCGACGGCAGCGCGATGCGCGACCTGCTGCGCCGTATGCAGCCCACCGGTTTCGAGGACATCGTCGCGGTGCTCGCGCTGTACCGGCCCGGTCCGATGGGCATGAACGCGCACAACGACTACGCCGACCGCAAGAACGGGCGGCAAGAGGTCAAACCCATCCACCCGGAACTCGAGGAGCCCCTGAAGGAGATCCTGGCCGACACGTACGGCCTGATCGTCTACCAGGAGCAGATCATGCAGATCGCTCAGAAGGTGGCCGGGTACTCGCTCGGACAGGCCGACATTCTCCGCCGAGCCATGGGTAAGAAGAAGCTCTCGGTTCTGGAGGAGGCGTACGCCGGCTTCCGGGAGGGCATGCTCGCCAACGAATTCTCCGAGCCCGCCATCAAGGCACTGTGGGACACCATCCTCCCGTTCGCCGGGTACGCGTTCAACAAGTCGCACGCGGCCGGGTACGGCCTGGTGTCGTTCTGGACCGGGTATCTCAAGGCCAACTATCCGGCCGAGTACATGGCCGGTCTGCTCACCTCGGTCGGTGACGACAAGGACAAGGCCGCCATCTACCTCGCGGACTGCCGCAAGATGGGTATCACCGTGCTGCCGCCGGACGTCAACGAATCGGAGGTCAACTTCGCCTCCGTCGGTGAGGACATCCGGTTCGGAATGGGCGCCGTCCGCAACGTCGGCGCCAACGTCGTGGGCTCGATCATCAAGGCGCGCAAGGAGAAGTCCAAGTTCGTCGACTTCTCCGACTACCTCAACAAGATCGACGCCGCCGCCTGCTCCAAGAAGGTCACCGAATCGCTGATCAAGGCAGGCGGGTTCGACTCGCTGGGCCATCCGCGCAAGGGACTCATGCTCGTCCACGCCGACGCCATCGACGCGGTGATGGGCACCAAGAAGGCGGAGGCGATCGGACAGTTCGACCTCTTCGGCGGCGACGACGCCGACGAGTCGATCTCCTCGGTCTTCAACGTGAAGATCCCCGAGGAAGAGTGGGACTCGAAGCACCGGTTGGCGCTGGAACGGGAAATGCTGGGACTGTACGTGTCCGGGCACCCGCTCAACGGCGTCGAACACGTGCTGTCGGCGCAGTCCGACACCGCGATCCCGACCATCCTCGAAGGCGACATCAAGGACGGCACCCAGGTCACCGTCGGCGGCATCCTCGCGTCGGTGAACCGGAGGATCAACAAGAACGGTCTCACCTGGGCGTCCGCGCAGCTCGAGGATTTGACCGGTGGTATCGAGGTGCTGTTCTTCCCGCAGGCCTACTCGGTGTACGGGATGGACGTCACGGAGGACTCCGTCGTGCTCGTCAAGGCGCGCGTGTCGATTCGTGACGACCGGATCTCACTTATCGCCAACGACCTTGCGGTGCCGGATCTCTCGGCGGTGGGGGTCGCGAAGCCGCTGGCGGTCAGTCTGCCGCTGCGTCAGTGCACCAAGGACAAGCTCGGCGCGCTGCGTCAGGTCCTCACGCGCCATCCGGGCACCTCGGACGTGCACGTGCGGGTGATCGGCGGCACCGAGGTCACGTTGTGGAAGGTGGACGACGTGCTCCGGGTGGAACCGTCGTCGGCGTTGATGGGCGATCTCAAGGCGCTGCTCGGACCGAGCTGCCTGTCCGTGTGACGGCTAGGGGCGCGGCGGGTAGAGGCGCCGCGCCCACCACACGACGACGGCCACCGCGGCGGCGGTGAGGACGGCCGCCTGCAGTGTCTGGGTGACGACGAGGATCGTGACGAAGACCAGCAGCGCGACAGCCAGCGCTTCCAGCTTGTACAGGGGCCACGCGGTGCCGGCGAGATCGACGGTGCGGGCAGGGTTGCTGCGGCGAATCTCGCGGCGCACCCATGCGTCGTGTGTCGTCATCGCAGGTCACCTCACTGGCGCGGGTCGGGGGAGCGGACATCCCCCGCGTGGGATCAGGGTACTCGGAACCCGGAGTTCGGCGCAACGAACAATCGGATGTGGTTCTTCGCATGTGCGCTCGTTCGGTGGAATCGGTGGCGCGTTCTCGCGCATCAGGTGTTGACTGGACGCATGCCACTCACAGGTGAATACGAGCCCAGTACGTCCAAGTGGGCAGCAGATCAGGCCGAGTTGATGGAATCCACCGATGGAGCAAAGGGCACGACGCTGGGCGGCAGGCCCGTCGTCCTGCTGACCACGCGTGGCGCGAAATCCGGCAAACTCCGCAAGACGCCGTTGATGCGTGTCGAACACGACGGGACGTACGCGATCGTCGCCTCGCTCGGCGGCGCACCCAAGAACCCGGTCTGGTACTACAACGTGAAAGCCGAGCCGCACGTCGAACTCCGCGACGGCTCGACCACACAGGACATGGTGGCCCGTGAGGTGACGGGCGAGGAGAAGACCGCCTGGTGGGACCGCGCCGTCGCCGCGTTCCCGGACTACGCCGAGTATCAGAAGAATACCGATCGGGAGATCCCGGTGTTCGTGCTCGAACCCGCCTGACCCGCGCCCCGCTGTCCTTCGCCGTTCGACCGTCCCCCGACCGGAGGCCCGATGAGAGCGAAAACCGTTGCCGATCAGTTGGTACGTCAACTCCAGGACGCCGGCGTCCAGCGGATCTACGGAATCGTGGGCGACAGCCTCAATCCCGTCGTCGACGCGGTCCGGCGGTCGGGCGGCGCGGCGAAGGGCGGAATCGACTGGATTCACGTGCGTCACGAGGAGGCCGCCGCGTTCGCCGCGGCAGCCGAGGCGCAGGTCACCGGCAAGCTGGCGGTGTGCGCCGGCTCGTGCGGCCCGGGAAACCTGCACCTGATCAACGGCCTCTACGACGCGGACCGCTCGGGGGCGCCGGTACTTGCGATCGCGGCGCAGATCCCGAGCGAGCAGATCGGACTCGGCTTCTTCCAGGAGACCCACCCGGACCGCCTGTTCGTCGAGTGCTCCCGGTACGCGGAGCTGATCGGAAGTCCCGCCCAGGCGCCACGCGTGACGGCGTCCGCCATCGCGCACGCGACCGCGCTGTCCGGTGTCGCGGTCATCACGCTGCCCGGCGACATCGCGGACCGGCCCGCCGAGGGGAAGGCGCCGTCGGTGCCGCGGACCGGCGCACCGGCGATCGTGCCCGACCAGGCCGACGTGCAGGCGCTCGCCGACGCCGTGAACGCGGCGGGAAAGGTCGCGATCTTCGCCGGCGAGGGTGTGCGGGAGGCGCGCGAGGAGTTGCTGAGCCTGGCCGACACGATCGGTGCGCCGATCGGCCACACGCTCCGCGGCAAGGAATGGATTCAGTACGACAACCCCTTCGACGTCGGAATGACGGGGCTGCTGGGGTACGGGGCGGCGCACGACGGGATGCACGGCGCCGACCTCCTGCTGCTCGTCGGAACGGACTTCCCGTACAACCAGTTCCTGCCCGACGGAGTCCGCACCGCGCAGATCGACTGGGCCGCACAACGAATCGGCCGGAGAACGAACGTCGACCTGGCCGTGCACGGCGACGTGGCGAGCACGTTGCGTGCCCTCGCCCCGTTGATCCGGCGGAAGGACGATCGCCGATTCCTCGACGACATGCTCGACAAGCACCGGACACTGATGAACAAGGTGGTCGGTGCGTACACCAAACCCGCCAAGCAGCGCATCCCGATCCACCCCGAATATGCGGCGTCGATCCTCGACGACCTCGCCGCCGACGACGCGATCTTCACGACCGACACGGGAATGTCGAACGTGTGGACGGCGCGCTACCTGACACCGAACGGGTCGCGGCGGTTCCTGTCCTCGGCCCTGCACGGATCGATGGCGAACGCCCTGCCCCACGCGATCGGCGCCCAGGTGTGCGCGCCGGGCAGGCAGGTGGTGTCCGTGTCGGGCGACGGCGGGCTGTCGATGCTGCTGGGGGAACTGGTGACGGTCGCGATGTACCGGCTCCCGGTCAAGATCGTGGTGTTCAACAATTCCACTCTGGGGATGGTCAAGCTGGAAATGCTGGTGGACGGGCTGCCGGATTTCGGGGTGGACGTGGCACCCGTCGACTACGCGGCGGTGGCGTCGGCCCTGGGCATCTTCGCCCGCCGGATCGAGGATCCGGCCGACATCGAATCGGGCCTCCGGCAGGCGTTCGATCACGACGGACCGGCGCTCGTCGATCTGGTCACCGACCCGCTGGCGTTGTCGCTGCCACCGACCATCACTGGCGGGCAGGTCACCGGTTTCGCGTTGGCGTTGTCGAAGATGGTGATGAACGGGGGTGTCGGCGAGGCCGTGAAGATGGCGAAGTCGAACGTCCGCAATGTTCCGCGACCGTCCCAGTTCGATCCGCGCGGCTGAACCCGACTGGTATCCCGTGGCTGGAGAGTGGGAACATATCCGGGTGTCCACATCGCCCGATACCGCAGCCCAGAACATCACCTCGCCCCTGACGGTGGGCGACATCGATGCGGCCATCGAGCGAATTTCCCACGTGATCGACGCGACCCCCTTGCAGCGGAGCGAGCGCCTGTCGTCGCTGACCGGTGCGAACGTCTACCTCAAGCGCGAAGATCTGCAGGTCGTCCGCTCCTACAAGCTGCGCGGCGCCTACAACCTCATGGCGCAGCTCGATGCCGGCGAGCGTGCGGCCGGAGTGGTGACGGCCAGCGCGGGCAACCATGCGCAGGGCGTCGCGTTCGCCTGCCGGACAATGGAAATCACCGGCCGCATCTACGTTCCGTCGAACACCCCCAAACAGAAGCGGGATCGCATCCGCGCGCACGGCGGCGAGTTCGTCGAGCTGATCCTGACGGGGGAGACGTACGACGCCGCTGCCGCTGCGGCCGCCGCCGACGTGCGGCGGACGGGCGCGACGATGGTTGCGCCGTTCGACGACGCCCGTACCGCGGCCGGTCAGGGCACCATCGCCGCCGAGATCCTCGCGCAGCTCGGTGCGGCCCCCGATACCGTGCTCGTCCCGGTCGGTGGCGGCGGATGCATCGCCGGCATCGCCACGTATCTGCGTGCGCACGCACCCCGCACGGCCATCGTCGGGGTGGAGCCGACGGGGGCGGCGTCGATGACGGCGGCCCTGGTCGCCGGTGGTCCCGTGACGTTGACGGAGATCGACCCGTTCGTCGACGGCGCCTCGGTGAAGCGGGTCGGCGACCTTCCCTACGCCGTGGTGTCCGCCCTGGGCGCCGAGGTGGTGACGCACACGTCACTGGGCCAGTCCGACCGGTCCACCACGATCCGGCTCGATCCCGAGAGCTTCGTGATGGCCAACCTCGACGAGGGCGCACTGTGCACCACGATGCTCGAGCTGTACCAGAACGAGGGCATCATCGCCGAGCCCGCGGGCGCCCTGTCGGTGGCGGCCCTCGGGAACATCACGTTCGAACCGGGGTCCACGGTGGTGTGCCTGATCTCCGGAGGCAACAACGACGTCTCGCGGTACGGCGAGATCCTGGAACGTTCGCTGGTGAATCTCGGCCTGAAGCACTACTTCCTCGTCGACTTCCCGCAGGAGCCGGGCGCGCTGCGCCGCTTCCTGGACGAGGTGCTCGGCCCCGAAGACGACATCACCCTGTTCGAGTACGTGAAGCGCAACAACCGGGAGACCGGCGCCGCCCTGGTGGGTATCGAACTCGGCAAGGCCGAGGGGCTCGGCGAGCTGCTCGAGCGGATGGAGCAGTCCCGGATGCAGGTGGAACGCCTGGAGCCGGGGAGCCCGGCGTACCGCTACCTCACCTGAGCCGCTACTTCTGCAGCAGCCGCGCGACGACCTTCGTGTACAGCTCGGGCTCGGGCATGGGGAGCCCGAGCAGAGCGGCCAGGTAGATGCCGTCGCCGACGAGGCGCACGATCTCGGCCTGCACCGGGTCGTCGATCTCGCTCTGGAGACCTTCGTCCCAGCCGCGCATCACTTCGGTGACGGCCTTCTGGATCTCGTCGTGCTGACCGTCGACGCTCCGTAGCGCGGCGATGGTCGAACGGTAGAGGGCGAGTTCCTCGGTGGTGCTCGCGTCGGGAACCTGCAGATACCACTCGGACAGCGAGGTGCCGCCGGAGACGGCGTCGGCGAGCTGGGCGTCCGCTCGTTCGCCGAGCCGGCGCACCATGGCGGCGAGCAGCGCTTCCTTGCTGGGGAAGTGGTAGAGCAGTCCGCCCTTGGACACCCCGGCCTCCGTAGCGACCGCTTCGAGGGTCACCTGGGCTATCCCCACGTCGAGCAGCAGCTTCTCGAGGGCGTCGAGTATTCGATCGCGCGTTCCGGCAGCCATGGAGAGGGACTGTACCCGGGAAATAACTTTACCGTCCGGACGGTTCACGATAAGGTAACGGAACTGTACCGGCTGGACGGTTCTCGCCGTGCCAGCTCTCGAATCGGAAAGTCGCAGGAAGATAAATGTCTGTCTCCACGGATCGCGGGATCAACGACGCCTACGGTGCGCCAGGTCAGTCCTCCGCATCACGCCGAGACTGGCTCGGATTGGTCGTCCTCGCCTTCGCCGTCCTCCTGATCGCCGTCGACGGCACCGTGCTCGACCTCGCGCTGCCGTTCATCAGCGCCGACCTCGAACCCAGCAGCACGCAGCTGCTGTGGATCATCGACGTCTACTCGTTCGTCCTCGCCGGCCTGCTCATCACGATGGGCACGCTCGGCGACCGGATCGGACGGCGTCGTCTGCTGCTCCTCGGCGCCGCCGGATTCGGCATCGCCTCGCTGATCGCAGCGTGGTCGCCGACACCCGAGATGCTGATCGCGGCCCGCGTGCTGCAGGGAATCTCGGGGGCGACGCTGATGCCCGCGACACTCGGCCTGATCCGCACGATCTTCGTCGACCCGCGCCAGCGGACCCTCGCCATCGGAGTGTGGGGTGCGATGGCCGGTGGCGGTACCGCGGCCGGCCCGCTGATCGGCGGCTGGCTGCTCGAGCACTTCTGGTGGGGCTCGGTGTTCCTGATCAACATCCCCGTGATGCTGGTTCTGATCGCCGTGGGACCGCTCGTGATTCCCGAGTCCAAGGACCCCGCCCCGGGGCGCTTCGACCTTCTCAGCGCCGCGCTGTCGATGACGACGATGCTGCCGCTGGTGTACGCGGTCAAGGAGACCGTGGTGCACGGTGTCGACCCGGTGCTGCTCGCCGTCGGACTCGTCGGCGTCGTGTCCGGTGTGGTGTTCGTGCGCAGGCAGAAGGGGATGAAGGACCCGATGATCGACATCGGCCTGTTCGCCAAGCCGGCGTTCTCGACCGCCGTCCTCACCAACCTGCTGTCCATCTTCGCGCTGGCCGGTGTGCTGTTCTTCGGCTCGCAGTACCTGCAGTTGGTGCTGGGCAACAGCGCGTTCGAATCGGGTGTGCTGATGCTGCCCGGCATGCTGATGAGCGCGGTCACCGCACTCGCGGCGGCCTGGATGGTGCGCCGGTGGGCCACCTCGCACGTGCTCGGCGGCGGTCTCGCGATCGCGGCTGTGGGTGCGGCACTGATGCTCACGCTCGGCGTGGACGGTGCCCCGACGATGTTCGTGATCGGCTTCGGCCTCGCGGGCGCCGGTGTCGGTATCGCACTGACCCTGACCTCCGACCTCGTGGTCAGCGCCGTCGAGCCCGAACGGGCCGGCGCCGCCTCCGCGGTGTCCGAGACGGCATACGAACTCGGTATCGCACTCGGCGTCGCCGTGCTCGGCAGCGTCGTCATGGCGATCTTCCGGAACGGCCTCGACACATCGATGCTGCCGGCGGAACAGGTCGAGTCCGCCCAGGGCACGCTCGGTGCCGCCGTCGCGGAGGCCCAGCACCTCCCGGAGACGGCCCGGACGGTGTTCCTGGAGTCCGCGCAGTCGGCGTTCGTCGACGGCATGCACGTCGCCGCCGGCGCGACGGCCGTGATCCTGTTCGCGACCGCCATCCTCGTCCTGCGGATGCTGCGCGACCGTCAGGGCGAGCTGTCGAGCACCACGAACGAGTGACCCGGTAGCACCGTCGCCGACGCGGTCTCGTCCTGGGTCGGCGGCTCCCACCACAAGACGGGGGAGCCGCCGACCGGGACGGTCACCGGTTCGGCACCCAGATTGCACGCGAGACGAAGTGCGCCGCGGTGCACCACGATCCACTGCTCCGCCTCGTCGTAGTCGACGGACAGGTTCTCCAGCCACGGATCCGTCAGCTCGGCGCGCTCCCGCCGTAGGCGCAGCAACGAGCGATAGCAGTCGAGCAGCCGGGCATGCGGTTCGCGGACCAGTTCGTCCCAGTCGAGCTTGGACCGCTCGAACGTCTCCGGGTCCTGTGGGTCGGGGACGTCGTCCGTGCTCCAGCCGTGCTCCGCGAACTCGGCCTTGCGCCCCTCGGCCGTCGCCCTCGCGAGTTCCGGTTCGGGGTGGGAGGTGAAGAACTGGAACGGGGTGCTCGCACCCCACTCCTCACCCATGAACAGCATCGGCGTGAACGGCGAGCACAGCACGAGCGCGGCCTTCACGGCGAGCTGCCCGGAATCGAGATACGTGCCGGGGCGGTCGCCGATCGCCCGGTTGCCGATCTGATCGTGCGTGCACGTGTACGTGACCAGCGAACTGGCCGGGGTCCGGCGGGTGTCCAGCGGCCTGCCGTGGGTGCGACCGCGGAACGTCGAGAACGTGCCCGCGTGGAACCACCCCTGGCGCAGGGTGTCGGCGAGGCAGGCCATCGAACCGAAATCTCCGTAATAGCCCTGCCTCTCGCCCGAGACGGCGGCGTGGATGGCGTGATGCACGTCGTCGTCCCACTGCGCGTCGAGGCCGCAGCCGCCTGCCGAGCGCGACGTGATCAGGCGCGGATCGTTGAGGTCGCTCTCCGCGATGAGCGTCAGCGGCCGCCTCAGGTGCGCGGACAGCCGGCGGGTCTCGATGGCCAGGTCCTCGAGAAGATGGGTGGCGGTGTGGTCGACGAGTGCGTGGACCGCGTCGAGGCGGAGCGCGTCGATGTGGAACTCACGGAACCACCGCAGCGCGTTGTCAATGATGTAGCGGCGGACTTCGCCGCTGTCCGGTCCGTCCAGGTTGATGCTCCGGCCCCACGTGTTGGCGCCCTGCGCGAGGTACGGGCCGTACCGGTCGAGGTAGTTGCCGGACGGTCCGAGGTGGTTGTACACGGCGTCGAGGACGACGCCGAGACCGCGGGCGTGGCACGCGTCGACGAGGGTCTGCAGCCCGTCCGGCCCGCCGTAACCCTCGTGCACCGTGTACCAGAGAACGCCGTCGTATCCCCAGTTGTGGGTCCCGTTGAAACCGTTGACGGGCATCAGTTCCACGAAGTCGACGCCGAGTTCGACGAGGTGGTCGAGCCGGTCGACGGCGGCCGCGAACGTGCCCTCCGGAGAGAACGTGCCGACGTGCAGTTCGTAGACGACGGAGCCGGCGAGCTGCCGCCCGGTCCACCGCGAGTCGGTCCAGAGGCTCTCGTCGAGGGTGTGGAGTTGGGACGCGCTGTGCACTCCATCGGGCTGTCGCGGCGACCGGGGATCGGGAAGTGGGGTGTCGCTGTCGTCGAGGACGAACGCGTACCGCGAATCCGGCGACGCGTCGACGTCGGCTCGCCACCATCCGTCCGGTGACGGGGTCATGTCGTGGCGTCGGCCGTCGACCTCCACAGAAACGGAATCCGGAATCGGGGCCCATACCTCGAATGTGTGCACCCGATCAGCATGCCTCGATGCGGCGGGCCGCGCAGAACAGTCAGCTCTCGGACGTGCCGGAGTCCTCGACCTCCTCGATGATCTCGGCGCCGAGAACGGACAACCGGTGTTCCTCGGCGTCCTGCACGGTGCCGAAGTCCTGCTCCTCGAGCACGTTACGGTCCTTGTCGAGGTATCGATACGTAGCCATGTCCCCACGATGGCACACGCCGGCAGAGATGGCGGCGAGTCGACCCTTTCGCCCCGGTTCCGGAAGTAGCAAGCTGGGGGGTACGGACTCGAACGTCGCGAGGAGCAGTCATGCACGTAGCAGTGGGAGACCGGTTGCACGTCCAGGGCAGGGTGGTCGGAGTGCACGAGACGACCGCCGAGGTCGTGGAGGTACACGGAGAGAACGGCGAACCGCCCTATCTCGTCCGGTACGACGACGGCCACGAGGCGCTCGTGTTTCCCGGATCCGATGCCTGGGTGGAACACCCGAAGTCGTAGGTATCGGGCGTTTCGCCTGGTCGATGTGTGGCAAATCGCTGTGCCACATTGGTTGCACGATTGATGTATCGAATGCGTCTATCGTGAGCCCATGCCCGAATCCGCCAAGAGGTCCTACAGCTCGCCGCTTCGTGCGGAATCGGCGCGCCGGACCCGCCTCCTCGTCCGGGACGCCGCGGCCCGGCTGTTCGTCGACCGTGGATACGTCAGCACGACGGTGCGGAACGTGGCCGAGGCCGCCGGGGTGTCGACCCGCACGGTGTTCACCGCGTTCCCCGGCGGCAAGGCGGAACTGTTCCACGAGGCCCTGCACACGGCCATCGACGGTGATACCGCCGCGACCCACACGCCCGCACCCCGGGACGGCGACCCCGTCGAACGGATCCTCGACCAGATGGTCGGATTCAGCACCGACGTCCTGGAGCGCGCCGGAACGCTGATGACGACGTCGATCGAATCCTCGGGAGCGGACGACGACATGCGGCGGTTCGCCGACGAGGGAGCGCGGGCCTCGGCCGAGAATGCGATGACGCTCGCCGAGGGACTCGCCGCGCACGAACTGCTGCGTCCCGAAATCTCCGTCCAGCGGGCCGCCGACGTGCTGTTCACGGTCGTGTCGCCGCAGGTGTACTCGATGCTGCGACGGCAGTGCGGGTGGGATGTCGTCGAGTACCGGAACTGGGTGAAAGCGACGATCCGGGCGAGTTTGCTCCACTGATCCGAGGTGCGTCGGGCCTACGGCAGCAGGATGAACTTGCCCGCCGCGTGCGGCTTCCGAAGATCGGCATGAGCGCGCGCTGCCTCCGTCAGCGCGTACGTGCGCGCCACGCGCACCCGCACGTCGCCGTTGCCCGCGAGGTCGACGAGGAAGACGCGGGCCCGTTTACGCGGCTCCATACCCTCCGGCCCCAGCGCGCCCACGATCCGGAAACCGGCTTCGGCCGGGCGGGGGCCGGGAACGGTCGTCACCAACCGCGACCGGTCCCGCACCAGGTCCACGGAGACGTCGATCGCCTCGTCACTGCCCGCGGTATCGATCACGGCGTCCACCCCGTCCGGTGCCAGGACGCGGACCCGACCGTCCAGGCCGGCGCCGTAGGACACGGGGGTGGCACCGAGCGAGCGGACGTAGTCGTGGTGCTCGGGGCGCGCGGTACCGATGATCGTGGCACCGCGGGCCCGCCCCAACTGCACGACGAACGACCCCACGCCGCCGGAAGCTCCGTGCACGAGCAGGAGGTCGCCGGCGCCGACGTTCGCCGTGTCGAGGGTGTCGACCGCGGCGGCACCCACGGCGAGAAGTCCGGCCGCCTCGTTCCACGGCAACGACGCCGGTTTCGGGATCACCGAATCACCGGACACGACAAGTCGATCCGCGTACGACTCGGACACCGGGTACACGATCACCTCGTCGCCCACCGAGATCGGGCCCACCGGCCCCGCCGCGGTGTCACCCACCTCGCCGACGATGCCCGCGGCCTCGCTGCCCAGACCCATGGGCAAGACGTCCGGGTCGGCGCCGAACGCGCCGCTGTAGAGCTTGTAGTCGATCGGGTTGACCCCGATGGCGCGAACCTCGATCACCACCTCGCCGGGGGCGGGATTCACAGCCTCCGCGTCGACGACCGCGAGGACCTCCGGCCCTCCGTACGCCCGGGCAACCACACGTCGCGACATACAAGGCCAGTACCCCTGTGAGTACTTGTCAACCGCGGGCGGTTAACAAGTACTCACAGGGTCAGAAGCGCCACGGGATAGCGGGCGAACAGCGTCGCGGTGCCGATGCGGCCGCCGGTGTACGTCTGGGAGGTGAGCAGGTCGGTCCAGGTGCCGTCCGGGAGGGGCACGGTGGTGTCGCCCCAGCCACGTTGCTCCAGTCCGACGGTGTGGCGGGTGGCCAGTGCCACGACGTCCGGCGCCGACCCTTGCCGTCCGCGAGCGAAGCCGATCAGATGCTCCGCCGCGGTCCCCGACGCGAACACCGGCGTGTAGGTCCCGCCGACGAAGCTGTCCGGACGTTCCCGGCGCAGGCGCAGAGCCGTGCGGACGATGTGCATCTTCGCGGCGCCCGTCGCATCGACGGGAGGAGTGCCGAGCCCCGCGAGCAGGCTCCGTCGTATGTCGTAGTCCACGGGACGGCGATTGTCCGGGTCGACGAGCGAGTCTTCCCACAGCTCGGTTCCCTGGTACACGTCCGGGATCCCGGGTCCGCACAGCTGCAGCAGCTTCTGACCGAGCGAGTCCGACCAGGCGTGCGGGGCAAGCTGGGTGCACAGCGAGCCGAGCGCCTTGCCGACGGTGCCGTCGATCACCGTGTCCAGCCAACTGTGGAGGTCGCGCTCGAAGTCCTCGTTCACGTCGTGCCACGACGTCCGGGTCCCGGCCTCGCGGACCGCCTTCTCCGCGTACGCGTGGACGCGCTCGCGGAAGTCGGGCACGTCGGCCGCGGCCCGGCCGTCGACCGGCCACACCCCGAACAGGTTCTGCCACAGGAACAGTCCGGTCACGGGATCGGGGCTGGGTGCGATGCGTTCCCACTGATCGACGCATTCGGCCCACAGGTCCGGCACTTGCGACAGGATGCCGATCCGGGCCCGGACGTCCTCCCCGCGCTTGGTGTCGTGCGTCGACAGCGTCGTCATCGCCCGCGGCCACCGGGTGGCTCGCTCGGCTGCGGCCAGGTGGAATTCGGCGGGGGAGACGCCGACGTTCGCCGGATTGCCGCCCACCTCCTGCAACGACACCAGCCGGGCGGTGCGGTAGAACAGGCAGTCCTCCACGGACTTCGCCATCACCGCGCCGCACACCTGCTGGAATCGGGTGGCCGCCTCACCGCCGGCGATCAGGGCGGCGCCGAGGGCAGAGAGTGCGTCGGACCAGTGCGGTTCACGCCGCAGGACGTCGCCGATCACCCGTTTCGCCAGCCCGGCCAGCGGACTGTAGTCGGACCGGTACACGGGCATGGCCGCGACGACGTCCACGACGGCGTCACGCAGGTCCGTATCGCTGCAGTCGGTGCCGGTTTCCGCGCGGATCGCACGGACGAGGCGCCGGACCTCCGGGGCGAGAATGGTTCCGGCGACGTCGCGTTTGATCGCGGTTTCGTGTTCGTGAATCCACGTCGCGTCACCCCGGTCACCCGTGCGGGACGCCGACAGAGCGGTGAGCGCGGGGGCTCCCGACGCGTCGACGAAGACGCCGCCGACTTCGGCCAATGCGTCGTAACCGGTGGTGCCCGCGATCGGCAGGTGGTCGTCCAGTGGTTCGGTGTGGCCGAGGATCTTCTCGATCACGAGCCACCGGTCCGCGCCGATCAGCCCGCGCAGCCGGTCGAGATATTCGGCCGGATCGGACAACCCGTCGGGATGGTCGATGCGCACGCCGTCGATCAACTCGTCCGCCACCCAGCTCCGCAGTTCGCGGTGCGAGGCCTCGAACACGCGCGGGTCTTCCTGACGGATACCGGCCAGTTCGCTGACCGCGAAGAATCGCCGGTACCCGATGAGACCGGAGTCCCACGGGACCAGGCGGTACGACTGCGCGTCGTGCACCGCCGTCGGCTCGGCGGCATCGGTGCCGGGGGTGATCGGGAAACGGTGCTCGTAGAACGCGAGCAGAGGTTCGGGTCCCGAGCGGTCGACGGTCAGCGACTCGAGATCGGCGTCCGATCCGAGGACGGGCAGCGCGAGCCGGCCGCCTGCGCCGTTGTCGTCGCTCCAGTCGATGTCGAAGAACTCGGCGTACTCGGAGCGGCGACCGTGCGTGAGAACGTCCCACCACCACGGGTTCTCACGCGGATTCGCGACACCCACATGATTGGGGACGAGGTCGACGACGAGACCCATGCCGCGGCCCCGCACCTCCCGGGACAGCGCGGCCAGCGCCTCCCGCCCGCCGAGCGCGGGGGACACGCGGGTCACGTCGGTGACGTCGTACCCGTGGGTCGATCCGGTGGTGGCCGTCAGGATCGGCGACAGATAGGCGTGGGAGATCCCGAGGTCGTCCAGGTAGTCGGCGACGGCGGCGGCATCCGCCAGGGTGAAGCAGTCACCGCGCAGTTGCAGCCGGTAGGTGGACGTGATCGACATCGTCGTCCCCGGCTCAGGCGGTCCGGCGCAGCACGACCAGCGACCGGGCCTCGACCTGCAGCGGATCCCCGGCCTTGATCACCGCTTCCTTCGCCCCCGTCGGGACGGCGGTGTCGAGCACGACCGCCCACTCGTCGGCGTAATCGGAGTTCGGCGTGGAGAACTCGATCTCCTCGTCGTGCGCGTTGAAGCACAACAGGAACGAGTCGCCGACCACCCGCTCGCCGCGGTGGTTGGGTTCGGGGATGCCCTCGCCGTTGAGGAATACGGCCAGGGACTTCCCGAAACCGCTGTCCCAGTCCTCGGGGGTCATCTCCTCGCCGGCCGGCGTGAGCCACGCGATGTCGCGGGTCTGGTCACCGCTGCGGATGGGCGTGCCCTCGAAGAACCGGCGACGACGGAACACCGGATTCTTCATCCGCAAGGCGATCACCCGTTTGGTGAATTCGACCAGGTCGGCGTTGGCGTCCGCCAGCGACCAGTCCATCCAGGACAGTTCCGAGTCCTGGCAGTACACGTTGTTGTTGCCCTGCTGGGTGCGGCCCATCTCGTCGCCGTGCGCCAGCATCGGCGTCCCCTGGCTGAGCAGCAGGGTAGCCAGGATGTTGCGGCTCTGCCGCCCGCGCAGATCGAGGATCTCCGGGTCGTCCGTCGGTCCCTCGACACCGCAGTTCCAGGACCGGTTGTGGCTCTCGCCGTCGTTGTTGCCCTCGCCGTTGGCCTCGTTGTGCTTCTCGTTGTACGACACCAGGTCGTGCAGGGTGAACCCGTCGTGGGCGATGACGAAGTTGATGCTCGCGCCGGGGCGGCGCCCGGTCGCCTCGTAGAGGTCGGAGGAGCCGGTGAGCCGGGACGCGAATTCGCCGAGCGTCGCGGGTTCACCGCGCCAGTAGTCGCGGACGGTGTCCCGGTACTTGCCGTTCCACTCCGTCCACAGGCCCGGGAAGTTGCCCACCTGGTACCCGCCCTCGCCGATGTCCCACGGTTCGGCGATGAGCTTGACCTGGCTGACGATCGGATCCTGCTGGACGAGGTCGAAGAACGCGGAGAGCCGGTCGACGTCGTGCAGTTCACGGGCGAGCGTGGACGCGAGGTCGAACCGGAATCCGTCGACGTGCATCTCGGTGACCCAGTACCGCAGCGAGTCCATGATCAGTTGCAGCGTGTGCGGGTGCCGGGCGTTGAGACTGTTCCCGGTGCCCGTGTAGTCCATGTAGTGCTCGGCGTCGCCGTCGACGAGCCGGTAGTAGGCGGCGTTGTCGATGCCGCGGAACGAGATGGTCGGACCGAGGTGGTTGCCCTCGGCGGTGTGGTTGTAGACGACGTCGAGGATGACCTCGATGCCCGCCTCGTGGAACGAGCGGACCATCGCCTTGAACTCCGACACCGCGGCGCCCGGCTTCTCCGCCGACGAATACCCGGTGTGCGGGGCGAGGAAGCCGAACGTGTTGTAACCCCAGTAGTTCCGCAGCCCCTTGTCGAGC
The DNA here is from genome assembly GCF_030058635.1 of Rhodococcus sp. IEGM 1305. NCBI lineage: Bacteria > Bacillati > Actinomycetota > Actinomycetes > Mycobacteriales > Nocardiaceae > Rhodococcus > Rhodococcus sp. IEGM 1305. The sequence goes on along the minus strand of NZ_JASHKX010000006.1, from coordinate 116,756 downwards.
AGCGTCTGATCGTGCATGAACTGATGCACCGGCATCAGTTCGATCGCGGTGACCCCGAGGTCGACGAGGTGGTCGATGATCACCGGATGCGCGAGGCCCGCATACGTGCCGCGAAGCTCTTCCGGCACACCGGGATGCGTCGCCGTCATGCCCTTGACGTGGGCCTCGTAGATCACGGTGTCGTGGTACGGGTGTTTCGGTGCGCGGTCGGCAGCCCAGTCGAAGAACGGGTTGATCACCACCGTCGTCATCGTGTGGCCGAGCGAGTCGTGTCCGGGCAGTCCGGGCGCCGAGGTCTCCTCGGGTTCCGCCGCGAGCTCGGCCTCCGCCTCGTCCTCGGCCTCGATGTCGTCGTCCGTGTCGACGATCAGCGCGGCGTCCTCCGATTCCTCGGGGGCGGACTCGGCGGGCGCGTCGATGTCGTAGGAGAACAGGGACCGGTCTCCGTCGAATTCGCCGTCGAACGCCTTGCCGTAGGGGTCGAGGAGGAGCTTGCTGGGGTCGCAGCGGTGCCCGGCCGCGGGATCCCAGGGGCCGTGGATCCGGTACCCGTACCGCTGACCGGGAACGACGGTCGGCAGGTACGCGTGCCACACGTAACCGTCGACCTCGTCGAGGCGAATCCGCGTCTCCGTGCCGTCCTTCGCGATCAGGCACAGGTCGACCGCCTCGGCGACCTCGGAGAACAAGGAGAAGTTCGTCCCGGCTCCGTCGTAGGTGGCGCCCAGTGGGTAGGCGCTGCCGGGCCACACGGGAATGGGCGTGGTGCCGGTCGACTCGCTTGCTTCCATATCGAGAACACTAGCCCGCGTCGGCGTTGCTCTCAGCTCGACGAGATCGGGCTATCGGCCCGGGGCGGAGCTCCGTGCCGCAGCAAGCATTCCGGTTGTGATCTTCCGCACGTCGCCGGTGGTGCACACGTACGGCGGCATCGAGTAGATCAGGTTCCGGAACGGCCGCAACCAGACCCCGGCGGCCACCGCGGCGTCGGTGGCGGCACGCATGTCGACGGGTTCGGCGAGTTCGATCACACCGATCGCGCCGAGCACCCGGACCTCCCGGACGCCGGGGAGTTCCCGGGCCGGTGCGAGCCCCGATTCGAGCTCGCGACGCACGGCCTCGACCTCGCCTCGCCAGTCGCGCGACAGCAGGAGTTCGATCGACGCCACCGCGACGGCACAGGCGAGCGGGTTGGCCATGAACGTGGGACCGTGCATCAGCCCGCCGGCCTCCCCGGAGCTGATGGTCTCGGCGACGTCGGTGGAACAAAGCGTCGCCGCGAGGGTCATGTACCCGCCGGTGAGGGCCTTGCCGACGCACATGATGTCGGGGCGGGCGCCGGCGTGGTCCGCGGCGAACAGCTCGCCGGTGCGGCCGAAACCGGTCGCGATCTCGTCGAACACCAGCAGGAGCCCGTGCTCGTCGCAGATCCGCCGCAGCTCCGACAGGTACCGGGGGTCGTGGAAGCGCATGCCACCGGCGCCCTGCACCACCGGTTCGACGATGACGGCCGCCAGTTCGTCGGTGTGCAAGGCCACCAGGCGCTCGAACTCCGCGACGTACCGCGGGTCGAACTCGCGGGGCGGGGGTCCGGCGAAGACCTGCCGTGCCAGGACGTCCGTCCACAGGGAGTGCATGCCCCCGTCCGGGTCGCAGACGCTCATCGGGGCGAACGTGTCGCCGTGATACCCGCCGCGCCAGGTGAGCAGCCGGTGCCGCTCCGGCCTGCCGCGACTGCGCCAGTACTGCAGGCACATCTTGACGGCGACTTCGACGGACACCGAACCGGAATCGGCGAGGAACACCTTGTCGAGTCCGTCCGGGGTGATCTCGACGAGCAGCTGGGCGAGCCGCGCGGCCGGTTCGTGGGTGAGCCCGCCGAACATCACGTGACTCATCCGCCCGAGCTGCGCCGTCGCCGCCGCGTCGAGGACGGGATGCCGGTAGCCGTGGACCGCGGCCCACCACGAACTCATGCCGTCGACGAGTTCGCGTCCGTCGGCGAGAATGAGGCGGGTCCCGCTCGCCTCGGCCACCACGAGCGGGGTGGTCGAGGCGGGGAAGGCGCCGTACGGATGCCAGAGAAGCGAGGCATCGAGGGACGTGATGTCGTCGACGGACAGGCTCGGGGAGGTCACGGTCTCGACCCTAGCCACCCGAGGAAAACCGGGCCCACCCGGGTTGAACACCGTTCAAGTCGCGTATCGTGCCGGGGGTGAGTACCGACCGCACCTTCACCACCTGGCTCGACGACGTCGAGGACCAGCGGCGCGCCGCGGGACTGCGCCGCGAGTTGCGTCCACGCACGCCCGGCAACGCGCTCATCGATCTGGCGTCCAACGACTACCTCGGTCTCGTACGGCACCCGGAGGTGCTGCACGGCGCGATGACCGCGCTGCGCCGCTGGGGTGCGGGGGCCACCGGCTCGCGTCTGGTCACGGGATCGACCACCGAACACGAACTCCTCGAAACCGAACTCGCCGAGTTCGTCGGCGCCGACGCCGGGCTGGTGTTCTCCTCCGGGTACACCGCGAATCTCGGTGCCGTCACCGCGCTGTCCGGCGCCGGATCGCTGATCGTCTCCGATGCGGGCAGCCACGCGTCACTGGTCGACGCGTGTCGGCTGTCGCGGGCCCGCGTGGCCGTCGCACCGCATTCCGATCTCGACTTCGTCCGCAGCGCACTGGCCACCCGGCCGGAGGAGCGGGCGCTGGTCGTCACCGACTCGGTGTTCAGCGCGGACGGGGATCTCGCACCCCTCGTCGACCTCCACCGGGTGTGCCGCGAGCACGGCGCGTTCCTCGTCGTGGACGAGGCGCACGGTGTCGGAGTCCGCGGCGCAGGGGGCCGCGGACTCGTGCACGAGGTGGGTCTCGCGGGCGAACCCGACATCGTCGTCACGGCCACGCTGTCGAAGTCGCTGGCCAGCCAGGGCGGTGCGGTGCTGGCGTCGGAGAAGGTGCGCGCGCATCTCGTCGACGCCGCGCGCACGTTCATCTTCGATACCGGCCTGGCCCCCGCGGCCGTCGGCGCGGCACGGGCGGCCCTCGCCGTTCTGCGGCGTGAACCCCACCGTGCGGAGTCCGTCCTGGACCGTGCGCGGGATCTCGCCCGGTTCACCGGCGCCGGGACACCCGAGTCCGCCGTCGTCTCCGTGATCCTCGGCGACCCGCAACGCGCCGTCGACGCAGCCGCCGCCTGCCGGGAACAGGGCTTGCACGTCGGCTGCTTCCGGCCCCCGTCGGTGCCCGAAGGCACGTCGCGTCTGCGGCTCACCGCGCGCGCGACGCTCGATGAGGACGAACTGGCGCGGATCGAAGCCGTGCTGACGGACGTCCTGGTGGGAGCGTCGGCGTGAGCATCCTGGTGGTCACCGGCACGTCGACGGATGTCGGCAAAACGGTGGTCACGGCGGCGCTCGCGGCGGCTGCACATGAAGCGGGCCTGTCCGTGGCGGTGTGCAAGCCCGCGCAGACCGGCGTCGCCCCGGGAGAGCCGGGCGATCTGGTCGAGGTGACCAGACTGTCCGGTGTGACGGCGGTGGTGGAGCTGGCCCGCTACCCCGAACCACTCGCCCCCGACACCGCGGCCCGGCGCAGCGGCCTGCCGATGCTGCGGTGCGCCGACGTGGTCGAGACGATCCGCGCGCTCGACGACGGGCACGATCTGGTGCTCGTCGAGGGTGCAGGCGGCCTGCTGGTGCGGCTGGGCGCCGAGGGCTTCACGCTCGTCGATCTCGCGCTCGCCCTCGACGCACCGGCTGTCGTGGTCGCCGCGGCAGGCCTCGGCACGCTCAACCACACCGAGCTCACGATCCGGGCACTGTCGGCGGCCGGTCTCGCCTGCGCCGGAACGGTGATCGGGTCCTGGCCGGACGAGCCCGGGCTCGCCGAGCGGTGCAATCTCGACGACCTGCCCGCCGTGACCGGGGTCGACGTCGTCGGCTCGGTGCCCGCAGGCAGCGGACGCCTGGCCTCTGCGTCGTTCGGTGCGGCCGCATCCACGTGGTTCGACAGCACCTGGCTGAAGTCGACGCTCACGCGGCTCTGAGCTGGGGCGGTCAGGATTCGGCGAGCACCGACAGCACGTTTCCCGCGGGGTCGGTGAACCACGCGATGTCGGGACCGTTGCCGCGCATAATCCCCTTGTCGTCCTGATCGAAGCCGTCGTACCGCAGGAACCGGACCCCACGTTCGGTGAGCGCGTCGACGGCCTTCTCCACGTCGTCCACGGCGAAATTCAGGATGGTGAACGTCGCCGGCGTGTGGTCGGGCTTGGGATAGATCAGCACCACCGGCCCCTTCGGGAGATGCAGGCCCAGTAGTCCCATCTCATCCTCGGTGACCTCGAGGCCCAGGGTGTCGGTGTAGAAGGACTGGGCCGCGGCGATGTCGTCGACGGCGAAACCGCTGAATGCTCGCGCATTGCTCAACATGTCTGTTCTCCTTCCGTGCTGTCGGTCAGGACATCTCGGCCCGCGCCTGCGCGCTGAGCTGGATGATCTGGACGTAGTTGCCGTCGGGGTCCACGGCGGTGCCGAACCAGCTGCCGTCACGATCCTCGAGCGGGGACAACCACGTCGCACCGAGTTCGTCGATCCGGTGTGCTGCGGCGCGGGCGTCGGTGACCTCGACGTTGAGGAGTACGCGGCCGGGTTCGGGATTGGTGTCGCCGACGTCGTCGCGCCGGTCGAGCATGATGTAGAAGCCGTCGAAGTCGAGGACGTCGTAGCCCGGTTCGCCGGGGGTGCGTTCGACCTTCGGCGAGAACGCGGCGGTGTACCAGTCCCGCAGTCGGTCGGGGTGAGTGCTCGCGAGCAGGATGCTTCCGATCGTGGCGTCGGCCATGATGTCCTCCCGGTGGGTGTGCGTTGTCGGTGGTCCTGCAGATATGGACTCGGCCGCCCCGCGAAATTCATCGCAACGGAGTTTCCGAGGTTCCGAAAGCGGCACCGTCCCCTCCGAATATCGGTAGTGTGATTCATGTCACGGCTACATCCGGCTGGGTTGGGAGGGGTCACATGTCGACCTCCGAAATGCTCGAATTGAATCGCACCATCGACCGCCTTCGGCGCGCTGTCGGTTCGTTACGATCGATGTACGGCGACGCCGCATCCGTGCGGCGACTGAGCAACGATCTGGAGCGGCTCGAGATCGACGCGCGGGAACTCGACTCTTCGCCACCGAACGTCGTCCACCGCGAACCGGTGGAGCGAATCAAGGTGTCGGACACCCCGTACGACGCGTCGATGTGGCTCGGTATCGATGACGAGGGGCTGGGCGGGCTCCACTACGAGCGCGGATGAGCGCGCCGCCGAAGGATTCCGAAAGTGCCGGTGTGGGGGCGCCGACGCGTGCCCGGATCGCGGAACGCACGCTCCGCACCGACCGGTGGTGGCTGGCCCCGCTGCTGACGGTGCTCGGCCTGTCCGTCTTCGTGGTGTACGCATCGGTCCGCTCGTGGGTCCGCACCGCGTACTTCGTCGAGGACTACCACTACCTGACGCCGTTCTACTCGCCGTGCCTGAGCGATTCGTGTGTGCCCGGTTCGAGCGACTTCGGGACACCCATCGGCGAGTTGCCGATGATCATCCCGCTCGGGTTCCTGGTGCTGCCGTTCCTGCTCGGCTTCCGGCTCACCTGCTACTACTACCGCAAGGCCTACTACCGGTCGGTGTGGTTCTCGCCGCCCGCGTGCGCGGTCGCGGAACCCCATAGCACCTACACGGGTGAGACGCGCCTGCCGCTGATCGTCCAGAACGCACACCGCTACTTCTTCTACGTCGCACTCGTCGTCTCGCTGATCAACACGTACGACGCGATCCGCGCGTTCCACGGCGCCGACGGCGGATTCGGAATCGGGCTCGGCACACTCATCATGGTCTGCAACGTGATCCTGCTCTGGGCGTACACCGTCTCCTGCCATTCCTGCAGGCACGTCATGGGCGGCAGGCTCACCCACTTCTCCCAGCACCCGATCCGGTACCGGCTCTGGACCTGGGTCAGCACACTGAACACCCGGCACATGCAGCTCGCCTGGACCACCCTCGCCACACTGATCATCACCGACTTCTACGTGATGCTCGTGGCGAGCGGGACCATCTCCGACCTGCGCCTCATCAACTGACTTCATCGAAGAGGGAGTGGAATGACGGAAGTCGAACGGCACCAGTACGACGTCGTGGTCATCGGTGCCGGCGGCGCCGGACTGCGAGCGGTCATCGAGGCCCGGGAACAGGGCCTGTCCGTCGCCGTCGTCTGCAAGTCGCTGTTCGGCAAGGCGCACACGGTCATGGCGGAGGGTGGCTGCGCCGCCGCGATGGGAAACGCCAACGAGAAGGACACGTGGCAGACCCATTTCCAGGACACGATGCGCGGCGGCAAGTTCCTCAACAACTGGCGAATGGCCGAACTGCACGCCCGCGAGGCTCCCGACCGGGTGTGGGAACTCGAGACGTACGGGGCCCTGTTCGACCGGACCCCCGACGGCCGGATCAGCCAGCGTAACTTCGGCGGTCACACGTATCCGCGGCTCGCCCACGTCGGTGACCGCACCGGGCTCGAACTGATCCGCACCATGCAGCAAAAGATCGTGTCGCTGCAGCAGGAGGATTTCGCCGCCACCGGAGACTACGAGGCCCGGATCAAGATCTTCGCCGAGTGCACCATCTCCGAGCTGACCAAGGACGGCGACCGGATCTCGGGTGCGTTCGGATACTGGCGCGAGAGTGGACGTTTCGTCCTGTTCGAGGCCCCCGCCGTCGTGATGGCCACCGGCGGGATCGGCAAGTCGTTCAAGGTGACGTCGAATTCGTGGGAGTACACCGGCGACGGTCACGCCCTCGCCCTGCGCGCGGGCGCCAACCTCATCAACATGGAGTTCGTGCAGTTCCACCCCACCGGCATGGTGTGGCCGCCCAGCGTCAAGGGCATCCTCGTGACGGAAGGCGTCCGCGGTGACGGCGGGGTCCTGAAGAACTCCGAGGGCGAGCGGTTCATGTTCTCGTACATCCCGCCGGTCTTCAAAGGGCAGTACGCGGAGACCGAGGAAGAGGCCGACGGCTGGTACAAGGATTCCGACAACAACCGCCGCACACCGGATCTCCTGCCCCGCGACGAGGTGGCCCGGGCGATCAATTCCGAGGTCAAGGCCGGACGGCAGACCCCGCACGGCGGCGTGTACCTCGACATCGCCTCACGGATGCCCGCTGACGAGATCGTTCGGCGGCTGCCCTCGATGTACCACCAGTTCAAGGAACTCGCCGACGTCGACATCACCAAGGAGCAGATGGAGGTCGGGCCCACCTGCCACTACGTGATGGGGGGCATCGAAGTCGACCCCGACAGCGGATCGTCCAGCGTCGCGGGGCTGTTCGCCGCGGGGGAGTGCTCGGGCGGGATGCACGGTTCCAACCGGCTCGGCGGCAACTCGTTGTCCGACCTCCTGGTGTTCGGGCGCCGCGCCGGACTGGGGGCGGCGGAGTACGTGAAGTCGCTGCAGGGCCGGCCGGTCGTGTCCGCGGACGCCGTCGATGCGGCGGCGCGGATGTTGTTGTCGCCGTTCGATCCCGCGGTCGGGGAGGGTGGCGCCACCGAGAACCCGTACACGCTGCACACCGAACTGCAGCAGACCATGAACGACCTCGTCGGCATCATCCGGAAGGAAGACGAGATCGTCCGTGCCCTGGAGAAGCTCACCGAGATCAAGGGCCGCATCGGGGGCGTGGAGGTCGAGGGGCACCGCCAGTTCAACCCGGGATGGCACCTCGCCGTCGACCTGCGGAACATGGTGCTGGTCAGCGAATGCGTGGCCCAGGCGGCGCTGCTACGCACGGAAAGTCGCGGCGGGCACACCCGCGACGACCACCCGAGCATGGAGGCGGAGTGGCGCAACACCCTGCTGGTGTGCAGCGTGGTCGGCGACATGTCCGCACATCCCGATTCGGTGGTGCCGGACGTCACCGTCACCCGCGAGCTCCAGCTCCCGATGCGCTCAGAGCTGTTGGAGCTTTTCGACATCGACGAACTCGCCAAGTACTACACCGACGCCGAACTCGCGGGACACCCGGGAAGGAAGGCCTGAGATGGGTTACGACGCGCAGTTCCGGGTCTGGCGCGGCGACGCGGACGGCGGCGCCCTCCAGGACTACTCCATTCCCGTCAACGAAGGTGAGGTGGTGCTCGACATCATCCACCGGTTGCAGGCGACGCAGACCCCGGACCTGGCGGTGCGATGGAACTGCAAGGCGGGCAAATGCGGATCGTGTTCCGCGGAGATCAACGGCCAGCCACGGCTGCTGTGCATGACGCGGATGTCGACGTTCACGGAAGACGAGGTGGTGACGGTCACGCCGTTGCGGGCGTTCCCGGTCATCCGGGATCTCGTCACCGACGTGTCGTTCAACTACGCGAAGGCGCGGGAGATCCCGTCGTTCACCCCGCCCCCGGGGCTCGGGCCGGGCGAGTACCGGATGCAGCAGGTCGACGTCGAACGGTCGCAGGAATTCCGCAAGTGCATCGAGTGCTTCCTCTGCCAGAACACCTGTCACGTCATCCGTGACCACGACGACAACAAGCCGGCGTTCTCCGGCCCCCGCTTCTTCATCCGCGTCGCCGAACTGGAGATGCATCCACTCGACACGGCCGACCGTCGTGACGCGGCGCAGGAAGAGTTCGGCCTCGGGCTCTGCAACATCACCAAGTGCTGCACCGAGGTGTGCCCCGAGGGGATAAAGATCACCGACAACGCCATCATTCCGATGAAGGAGCGGGTGGTCGATCGACGGTACGACCCCATCGTCTGGTTGGGCAACAAGCTCTTTCGCCGCGGTTAGCGCCTCCGGCACCCGTGAGTACTTGTTAACCGCGGGCGGTTGACAAGTACTCACGGGTGCGTCAGCGCACGGCGTGGAGGTTCCGGGCGGTGGGCGACTTCTCGACCGATTCGGGGTCCGGGTCGGTGCCCAGGATCCGGTCGGCGGTTCCCGAGGTGGTGACGGTGAACCAGTAGTGCTCGTTCTTGTAGTGGTGATGGCGGTGGTTGCGCCAGATCGCACGGTACAGGCGGGAGTTCGGCTTGTAGTCGCTGTGGATGAGGTAGTGCGTCCATTCGTAGAGGACGCCCAGAATGCTCAGCACCACCAGGAACGTCAGTCCGAGTCCGGTGCGCGGGAACGCGAGCAGCGAGAGGGCCACGAGAACGGGAATCAGCCACGTCAGCGTCTGCCACGGGATGAAGACCAGCGGTACGTCCCGGGGGTCGACGTGATGCTCGCGATGCTTCCGGGCGAGCAGCGAATCGACGGTCAGGCCCAGGACCTTTTGGGGTTTCCAGTGCAGGATGCAGACGTGGATGACCCATTCGGCGAACGGGAACACGGCCAGCATCACCAGCGGAAGCACGGCGTCGGTCGGCTGCCAGTCGCCGACGATCAGGCGGGCGGCCACCGCGGCGACCAGCATGCCGCCGATCATCCACGGGGACGGGTGTCGGCGGAACTGGTCTGCGGCGTCGCGGAGGGTGATCGACCTGCGTTGGCGGCGATCTGCGGGAGGTTTCGTGGTCATGTGTCCTTCTCCGAATTGTTCTGGTGCAGTGCGTCGATCACGGCCGTGACGGCGGCCGTGCCGAGGTCGAGGAGTGTGGTGGCGGTCTGTGCCGCGGCGACTTCGTCGTGGGCGGTGATCGCCTCGGCCAGCTGGTGGTACAGGTCGGTGCGGCCGACTTCCGCGACCATGACTGCGGCCATCGCCGTCATGGTCGGTTCGTACGCGTTGCGGAGGCTGTTGAAGATGAGCCGGAATGCGATGGAATCGGCCGTGTCGACAACACGCTCCCAGAAGGCCAGGGCGCCGACCTGCTGCGCAACCGGGTCGCTGTCGGAGGCGAGACGATCCACGGCGTCGCGGAGAGCGGCACCCGACTGGTCGGTGGCCCGGCCGGCGGCGAGCCGGGCGACCTGCACGCCGATCATCCGCCGGGCCTCGAGAACGCTGCGCACCACCGCCCAATCGGGGATCCCGTCGCGGACGAGCAGCTGGGACAGCAGTTCGGGTCCGCCGTGCTGGCGGAAGTCGCGGACCGAGGTGGCGTCGCCCTGCCGGACGTCGACGAGTCCGGCCTGGGCCAGCTTCTGGATCGCTTCCCGGACCGCGGGCCGGGACACCCCGAAGGCTTCGGCCAGGCGTCGTTCGCTCGGCAGGGCGTCACCGGCGGCGAGGTCGCCGCCCAGCACACGCGCGGTGATCTGGTCGAAGACTTCGGTGGAGGCGGATTTCCGCGCGATCGGCTCGAACATCATGACCGCGACACTAGGGTGGCAATAGGTAAGAGGTCAAGTGGTCTTACCAGTGAATTTTGCTAGCCGAACAGGCTTCGGACGAACGGAGTGGTGTCGGGCAGGGACGCCGGCATCGTGTAGAGATGGCCGGTCGGATACGTCCGGAACACGAACTGCTGCCCGTTCGCGGCGAGGTCCGCCGTCAGTTTCCAGGCAAGAGGAATCGGGACGACGTCGTCGAACAGGCCCTGCCCGATGAACAGCGGCCGGTCGTAGCCCCGCACGGGCACGCCCAGCGTGGTGCGTAGCGCTGCCAGCACCACCGGGTCGTCGAGGGGACGGGACATCAACTGGCCGATCGAGATGCCGTCGAGTTGCGGGGCCGCCTCCTCGTAGCAGAGCGATTCGACGCGATTCAGGACGTCGACGCCGAGCGGTGTGAGGTAGCTGTCGACGTCGAGGTCGGGCCGCGACGCCCGCAATCCGGCGAGCGCGTACGCCACGAACACCGTGCTCCCGGTGAGGGGCACGTCCGGGAAACCCGGGCCGACGAGCGGCGCGAGATTCTCCAGATTGGACGGGGCGCCGGTGGCGACGGTGCCGCGGAAGTCGAGTTCGGGTGCGTACGTGGTGGCCATCGACGCGGCGACGAGAGCGGCATGGCCGCCTTGCGACTGACCGAGGGCGACCCACCGGTTCGACAGGGACGGCGTGACGGTCCGCGCCGCGCGCACCATGTCGATCACGCCGTGCGCCTCCGTCGGGCCGTCCAGGTACGGGTGCACACCCGGTGTGCCGAGGCCGACGTAATCCGTTGCGACGACGGCGTATCCCTGGTCGAGCCAGTGCTGGACGTACGGTCCGACGAGTTTTCCCGTCACCGTCGGCGCACACTTGTCGGCGATACCGACCGTGCCGTGGGCCCAGGACACGACGGGCCACCCGCCGGGTGGCGCCGCGCCGGGGGGCAGGAGAACCGCGCCGGTGCTGAGCGCGGGTTCGTCCATCGGCCCCGTCGTCCAGTAGGTGACGTACGTGGCGTCGGCGACGCCCGGCGGCCGCGCGTCCGGTGCCACCGGCGTCGCGGCGACGACCGCACCCGGATCGCCGCCTGCGGTCTGTGCCGCCGAGGGGGTGGGCGCGCCGAGGAGCGACAGTGCGAGTGCCGCCGCGAGAACCGTTCCGGTGCGGCGGCCGAGTGAAGACGTCATCGCGTCCGTCCCTGGGCCGTCGGAGGCGCCGCGCGGTCCTCGAGTGGCCGACGCGGCGTCGACTCAATTGTGCGCGCTCAGGGGCGGTGGGCGGAGTCTTTCAAGCGTGCGCGAATTCCGTCGACGAACAGCGACAGGCCGAAGTCGAACCGGACCGCCGGATCGCCGTCGAGGAGGTCCTCGTCGTACGCCGCGATCGGAGACTGTGGGGCGTCGGGGGAGAGGGCGGCCCGGGTGAGGGCGCCTGCCGACTCCATCTGCGCCCGCGACTGCTCGTCGACCGTGTGGCCGAGGACGTAGTACAGCAGCGAGAACGACGACAGTTCCGCGTGTTCGCGGGACAGTCCGGATCGCAGGCCGACTGCTGCGAAGCTTTCCCGGACCCGGGAGTTGGTCATGCGCGACGCGTACGTGGCGGAGACCAGTTCGGCGCCGTCGCGGTGAGCGAGCAGTGCGGTGCGGAGTCGATGGGCCAGTTCGGTGAATTCCGCGTCCCAGTCGGGGGCCGTGACCGGGGCGTCGACGTCTTCGAGAATCTTGTCGGCGAGCGCCCCGAGCAGGGTCTGCTTGTTGGGGAAATGCCAGTACAGGGCGCCCGGCTGCACGCCGAGAGCCGTCGCGAGCCTCCGCATCGTGAGGTCGGCGAGGCCGAACTCGTCGAGGATGGCCATTGCGCCGTCGAGTACGTCGCCGCGTCGCAACTGCACTGTGTGATCTCCCAATCTCGTCGAAAAGCCCGCCCGGCTTTGACAGTATTCCACCACGGATCTAACGTGAACACCGTTCAACTTGTACGGTGTTCAATTTTTCGGTTCCGTCGATTCACGGCACGTGATCGGCCCGTTTTCCAGGAGATACGTGTGACATCGGCCCCGGTACAGACAGACATCCTCGCCCTCGCGCGTGAGCAGGTTCTCGAGCGCGGTGACGCGCTGAACGAGAGTCAGGTGCTCGAGGTCCTGCAACTTCCCGACGATCGGCTCGAGGAACTGCTCGCCCTCGCGCACGACGTGCGCATGAAGTGGTGCGGTCCCGAGGTCGAGGTCGAGGGCATCATCAGCCTCAAAACCGGCGGCTGCCCCGAGGACTGCCACTTCTGCTCGCAGTCCGGCCTGTTCCAGTCGCCGGTGCGTGCGGCGTGGCTCGACATTCCGTCGCTCGTGGAGGCTGCGAAGCAGACCGCCAAGTCCGGCGCAAGCGAATTCTGCATCGTCGCCGCCGTCCGCGGCCCCGACGAGCGGCTGCTCGCCCAGGTCGCTGCCGGCATCGAGGCGATCCGCAACGAGGTCGACATCCAGATCGCCTGCTCGCTGGGCATGCTCACCCAGGAGCAGGTCGACCAGCTCGCCGCGATGGGTGTGCACCGCTACAACCACAACCTGGAGACGTCGAAGTCCCACTTCCCGAACGTCGTCACCACCCACACGTGGGACGAGCGCTGGAACACCCTCCGCATGGTGCGCGAGGCGGGCATGGAGGTGTGCTGCGGCGGCATCCTCGGCATGGGGGAGAGCCTCGAGCAGCGCGCCGAGTTCGCGGCCAACCTCGCCGAACTCGAACCCGACGAGGTGCCGCTGAACTTCCTCAACCCGCGTCCCGGAACCCCGTTCGGCGACCTCGAGGTCCTGCCCGCGAGCGAGGCCCTCAAGTCGGTGGCCGCGTTCCGCCTCGCGCTGCCCCGCACCATCCTCCGCTTCGCGGGCGGGCGCGAGATCACGCTCGGCGACCTCGGGGCCAAGCAGGGCATCCTCGGCGGCATCAACGCCGTCATCGTCGGCAACTACCTCACGACCCTCGGCCGCCCGGCCGAACAGGATCTCGACCTGCTCGTCGATCTGCAGATGCCGATCAAGGCCCTGAACGACACCCTGTGACGATCATGGCAGACGCGACCATGGGCGACCGCCCCGACGGCCTCGAGGGCCGGGTCGACGCCCCCGAGGAGCGCTACAACCCGTACACCGGCCGCCGCGTGGTGGCCGGTGTGGACGACGCCGTGCCCACCGCCGCGCAGTTGGGGCTGGAGCCGCCCCGCTTCTGCGAGGCGTGCGGCCGCCGGATGGTGGTGCAGATCAGCCCGGACGGCTGGTGGGCGAAATGTTCCCGCCACGGTGTGTTCGACTCGATCTACGGCGGACGGCGGTAGCGTCGGACGGGTGACCACGCTCCCGCGCTTCAGGCTTCGATCTGCCGCCGGAATCTTCTGCGGGACGGTGGTGGCGAGCGCGCTCGCCGGGGTGCTGTGGGGAGTCCTCGCACCGCCCGAGCACCTGCTGGTCGTCGCCCCCGACCGCGGGGTGTCGCTGACAGGGGAGAGCGTGCACCGGTTCGACGCGATCGGGATGTTCGCCTGCGCGGGCCTGGTGGTCGGCATTCTCACCGCGGTCGCGGCGTGGACGGCGCGGACGAGTCGCGGCCCGGTGGCGCTGGGCGCGGTTCTCGCGGGCAGTGTCGTCGGGGCCGGGGTGATGGCGCTCGGTGGAATCGGCGTGGCGGCGCTGCGGTTTCCCGACCCCGACACCTCGACCGCCGGCACGGTCGTGGCGGTCGCGCCAGGGATCGGGACCTTGCTGGTGCTGATCTTCCAGCCCCTCGTCGCCTGCGTCGTGACGTTGGTGCTCGCCGCGCTCAATCCGTACGACGATCTCGGCGTCAGTGGTCCCCCGGTCGAACTCGACGAGCCGGAAGAGCGCGACGCGACGCTTACCTCGTGACCGACGTCCGCATCCGCACGTCCCCGAGGAGGCGCCCGCTGGCGAGAGCGCCGATGCGGCGAGTCGCGAATCGGGTGCTGACCGACGACACCCAGTTCATCAGCCCGGAGACGACGCTCGGCGGGGTGCTGCGCCGGTCCAGGGCGCGCAGGGCTGTCGACACCACCTGATCCGCGGTCTGCATCCGGCCGACGGCGGCGTCCTCGGAGCCGACGACGTCGAAGAACTCGGTGCGGGTGGGGCCCGGGCAGACGGCGAGCACGGTGAGGCCGGTGCCTCGCGCCTCGGCCCACAACGCCTCCGTGAAATTGAGGACGAACGCCTTGGTCGCCCCGTAGACGGCCATGCCGGGAGTCGGCTGGAACGCGGCGGTGCTCGCCACGTTCACGAGTGCGCCGCGTCCCCGGAGCAGGTCGGGCAGGAATGTGTGCGACAGCTCGACGAGGGTGGTGACGTTGAGCTGGATCTCGGAGGTGAGGCGCTCGAGGTCGGCGGACGCGAAATCTCCGTGCGTCCCGAATCCCGCGTTGTTGATCAGTGAGTCGACGCGGATGTCGCGGGCGGTGAGTTCGCCGCGCAACCGCTCCCCGGCGCCTGGTGTCGCGAGGTCGAACGGGAGCACGGTGACCGACACGTGGTGCGCGGCGCGGAGTTCGGTGGCGAGTTGTTCGAGCCGGTCGGCGCGGCGGGCGACGAGGACGAGATCTGCACCCCGCCGGGCGAACCGGCGAGCGAATTCGACACCGAGGCCCGCGCTGGCGCCGGTGATGAGGACGGTGGTTCCGGATACGTCGAAGGACATGTCTGCTCCTGGCGGTGGGTGTCCTTCGAATGTAGTCACTGCCATCTATGTAGTCAATGACAACATCTTGCTAGGCTGGCGGCATGCCCGTCGCCGAACAGCCCTACCACCACGGGAGTCTTCGCCGGGTGCTGCTCGCGCGCGCCGAGAGCACGCTCGAGAAGGACGGCGTCGACGGACTCTCCCTGCGGCAGCTCGCCCGCGAGGCCGGGGTCAGCCACGCTGCACCCAGCAAGCACTTCCGCGACCGACAGGCGCTGCTCGACGCACTCGCGGAGTCCGGTTTCCTGCGCCTCACGGCCGCCCTCGAACTCGCGGTCGAGGAGGCGGAACCGCACGCCCGGGCCCGCTTCGCCGCGCTCGCCGGCGCCTACGTGAGCTTCGCACTCGCACACCGGGAGTTGCTGGCCCTGATGTACGGCAACAAGCACGCGCCCGGAGCCGCCTCCCGGGTCGTGGAGGCCGGCCACGCCTCGATGGACCTGACGGTCCGGATCGTCACCGAAGCCCAGGCCGCGGGCGACATCGGACCCGGGGACGCTTCGCGCATCGCCCTCGTCGCGTTCGCGACGTTCCACGGGATCGCCACCCTCGCCGCAGGCGGGATGCTCGACGGCGCGCCGGTGGACGAAGTCGTCACCGCCGCGTCGGACACGTTCTGGCGGGGTCTCGCCCAGGCGTGAGGCCGCCTGACGCGCAGGGTCAGCTCGGCGGTCGAAGCGCCGCGAACTCGTCCGTCACCCGCAGCGTGGAGTCGGTGAACCGGTAGAGCGCGGCCGGGCGCCCACCGGCGCGGCCCGACGGCGCCGTGTTCCCGGTGGGAGTCAGCACTCCACGTCGCCCGAGGACGCGCTGGAGGTTGGTCGCGTCCACCTGGTACCCGAGTGCGGCGCAGTAGATCTCGCGCAGCGTCGACATGGAGAACTCGTCGGGGGCCAATCCGAACGCGATGTTGGTGTAGGAAAGCTTGGCCGCGAGGCGGGTCCGGGCGTGCCGGACGACGGTGCCGTGGTCGAACGCCGTCTCGGGGAGCGCGGACACCGGGTGCCACGCGGTGTCCGGCGGCAGCTGCGGGTCGGCGGGAAGGGGGACGAGCCCGAGGAAGGTCGACGCGATGGTGCGCGGGCCGGGCACACGATAGGGGTCGCTGAACACCGACAGCTGCTCGAGGTGGGAGACCTCCTGCACGTCCACCTTCTCGGCCAGCTGGCGTCGCGCGGACGTGGTGAGGTCCTCGTCCTCGTGGAGCAGTCCGCCGGGCAGGGACCAGGCGCCCGCCTGCGGATCGAGGGCCCGTTGCCACAGCAGCACGGCGAGCTCACCGGCGTGACGCGCATCACCGCCTTGACCTGCGGTGATGTGGTCCGGGAAGTGGCGAACCTGGAACACCGCGGTAAGCACTTCATGCGTGGTGTTACTATTGGGCATGTTTTCGATCCTAAGTCGAAAACCTCGATTGCGGAAATTCGGGCCAGCCCGCCCGAGTTCACGGTGAAGGAGCAAGCCATGACGACCACGACGTTGTGGGCGGGTACCAACCCGCAGATTCAGGACGGTCCCGGCGGTTACGCGGGCGTCGAGGCGAGCGAAGAGTGGGCTGCCGAGATCAAACGGCTGGCGCGTGAGCGGGGAGCGACCCTCCTCGCGCACAACTATCAGTTGCCCGCCATCCAGGACGTGGCCGACCACGTCGGCGACTCCCTCGCGCTCTCGCGCATCGCGGCCGAGGCCCCCGAGGACACCATCGTGTTCTGCGGCGTGCACTTCATGGCCGAGACCGCGAAGATCCTCAGCCCCGCCAAGACGGTGCTGATCCCGGACGAGCGCGCCGGCTGCTCGCTGGCCGACTCGATCAACGCCGATCAGCTGCGGGAGTGGAAGGCGGAGTTCCCCGACGCCGTCGTCGTGTCGTACGTCAACACGACCGCCGAGGTGAAGGGTCTGACGGACATCTGCTGCACGTCGTCCAACGCCGTCGACGTGGTCGCGTCGATCGACCCCGACCGTGAGGTCCTGTTCCTGCCCGACCAGTTCCTCGGCGCACACGTCAAGCGCGTCACCGGCCGCAAGAACATGCAGATCTGGGCGGGTGAGTGCCACGTCCACGCCGGCATCAACGGCGACGAGCTCACCGCGCAGGCCAAGGCGCACCCCGGTGCCGAACTGTTCGTGCACCCCGAATGCGGCTGCGCCACCTCGGCTCTCTACCTGGCCGGTGAAGGGTTCGTGCCCGAGGACAAGGTGAAGATCCTGTCGACGGGCGGGATGCTCGACGCCGCCCGCGCGACCGGGGCCAAGCAGGTTCTCGTGGCCACCGAGGTCGGAATGCTGCACCAGCTGCGCAAGGCCGCGCCGGAGGTCGACTTCCAGGCCGTCAACGACCGCGCGTCCTGCCCGTACATGAAGATGATCACCCCCGCGGCCCTGCTCCGCTGCCTGCTCGAGGGCAAGGACGAGGTTCACGTCGATCTCGCGACCGCGGAGCGTGCCCGCAAGTCGGTGCAGCGCATGATCGAGATCGGAAACCCGGGCGGCGGCGAGTGAGCAGCCCGGCCCGGGGGATTTCCTGGGAAGAGCACGCCGACCTCGTGGTCGTGGGCGGTGGGGTGGCCGGACTGACGGCCGCCCGCACCGCCTCGCTGCGCGGACTGACCGTGCTCACCGTCAGCAAGGGCGGGGCGACGGACACGGCGACGCAGTATGCGCAGGGCGGTATCGCGGTGGTGGGTGACGCCGTCACCGATTCGGTGGACTCGCATGTCGCCGACACGTGCGAGGCCGGGGTGGGCCTGTGCGACGAGGACGCCGTGCGGTCGATCGTCGCGGGCGGCCGTGATGCCGTGGCCGCGTTGACCGATCTGGGCGCGGTGTTCGACCGCGGCCGCGACGGCGCCGTCTCGCGCACCCGCGAGGGCGGGCACAGCACCCGGCGGATCATTCACGCCGGCGGGGACGCCACGGGCGCCGAGGTGCAGCGCGCCCTGGGTGCCGCCGGGCTTCCGGTCCTGTTCGACAGTTGCGCCGTACGGGTACTCACCGATGCGCGCGGCGTCACCGGCGTTCTCGTGGATTCGCCGCGCGGACTCGGCGTCGTTCACACACCGGCCGTCCTCCTGGCCACCGGCGGACTCGGGCAGCTGTACGCCTGCAGCACCAATCCGCCCGGAGCCACCGCCGACGGCGTCGCTCTCGCGCTGGACGCAGGCGCGGCCGTCGCCGATCTCGAGTTCGTGCAGTTCCACCCGACCGTCCTGTTCACCCCCGGCGGTCTCGGACGGCGTCCGCTGATCAGCGAGGCCGTCCGCGGCGAGGGGGCGATCCTCGTCGACGCCAACGGCGAATCGGTGACCGCGGGTGTGCATCCGCGCGGCGACCTCGCCCCCCGCGACGTCGTGTCGCGGGCGATCGCGTCGAGGCTTCGGGAACTGGGTCACGACCACGTCTACCTCGACGCGCGTCACCTGTCCGGCTTCGCGCAGCGGTTCCCGACCGTGACGGCCTCGTGCCTGGACGCCGGGATCGACCCGCGCGAACAGCTGATCCCGGTCGCGCCCGCCGCGCACTACTCGTGCGGCGGAGTGGTCACCGACGTCGACGGGCGCACCGCCGTCCCCGGCCTCTACGCCGCGGGCGAGGTGGCCCGCACCGGGCTGCACGGAGCGAACCGGCTGGCCTCCAACAGTCTTCTCGAAGGCCTGGTGGTCGGCGAGCGGGTCGGCGCCGCGGGCGTCGAACGCGCCGGCCTCCGCGTCGAGGCAACCGACCCCGAGCGGCGTGCCCGGCCGTCCGCACCGCGGGAACTGGTGCAGCAGTTGATGACCGCCAACGCCTCCGTCGTCCGGGACGGCACCGGACTCGAGGCGGTGGCCGCCGCCCTGGCCGGCGCGACGCGCACGGTGCCCGAGGGTGAGACCGCGCTCGAAGACGCCGCGCTGACCCTGACGGCGTCCGCACTGGTACTCGCCGCCGCGGCGCGGACCGAAAGTCGTGGATGCCACACCCGCAGCGACTACCCGCAGACGTCCGACGAGTGGCGCCGCAGCACGCACGTGCGTCTGCGCGACGGCGAACTCGAGCTTCTCGAACCCCAACTGACAGGAGTGCTGTGATGTCCGACCATGTCCTTCCCGACGGTCTGGACGCGGACGAGGTGCGTGCGCTCGTGCGTCTCGCCCTGGACGAGGACCTGCGGTACGGACCGGACGTGACGTCGTCGTCCACGGTCCCGGCCGACGCGGTGGCCAAGGCGTCCGTGGTCTCCCGTGCGCACGGCACCGTCGCCGGCCTCGACGTGGGACTGCTGGTGCTCGACGAGGTGATCGGGGCGGGCCGCTACCAGATTCTCGACCGGGTCGCCGACGGTGCCCGGGTCGTGCCCGGCCAGGCCGTGCTGACGGTCACCGCGCCCACGCAGGGTTTGCTCACCGCGGAGCGGACGATGCTCAATCTGGTGTGCCACCTGTCCGGCATCGCCACGGCGACGTCCGCCTGGGTGGACGCGGTCGAGGGCACCGGCGCGAAGATCCGCGACAGTCGCAAGACGCTGCCGGGACTGCGCGGCCTGCAGAAGTACGCCGTCCGGGTGGGCGGCGGCGTCAATCACCGCATGGGGCTCGGCGACGCGGCCCTGATCAAGGACAACCACGTCGCGGCCGCCGGTTCGGTGGTGGCGGCGCTGCGGGCGGTGCGCGCGGCGGCACCGGACATCGAGTGCGAGGTGGAGGTCGACAGCCTCGAGCAACTCGACGAGGTGCTGGCCGAGAACGTCGAACTGGTGCTGCTCGACAACTTCCCGCTCTGGCAGACGCAGATCGCCGTGCAACGCCGTGACGCGAACGCCCCCGGCACCAAGCTGGAGTCGTCGGGCGGTCTCACGCTGGACGTCGCGGCCGAGTACGCCGGAACCGGAGTCGACTACCTCGCGGTCGGTGCGCTCACCCATTCCGTCACCGTGCTGGATCTCGGCCTCGACATGTGACCCCACCCGTGAGTACTTATCAACCGCCCGCGGTTGATAAGTACTCACGGTCAGACGGCGCGGCGCACCGTCGCCAGGAACGTGGCCGCGACGAAGAACAATCCGGAGAACGTCCGGTTGGTGGCGCGCTGCTGGCGTGGTGACCGCATCAGCCGCAGGACCTTCGACGCCAGCCCGGTGTAGCCGGTCATGACGACGACATCGACCGCGATCATGGTGGCGGCGATGATCAGGTACTGGGGGAGCAGGGGCGCCGACGGGGTGATGAACTGTGGGAGCACCGCGAGCATGAAGACGACGGCCTTCGGGTTGCTGGCATTGACCAGGAAGCCGCGCAGGGTCATCGCGGGACCGCTGGTCTCGGCGACCTCGCCATCGACGCCGGACACGTCGGTCGCACTCGCCCGCCACTGGCGGATGCCGAGATACACCAGGTACGCGACGCCGAACCACTTGATCACCGTGAACGCGAGTGTCGAGTTCGCGAGCAGCGCCCCGAGTCCGGCGGCGACCACCGCGATCTGCAGCAGCAACCCCAGCTGGAGACCCGCGATGTTCCAGTAGCCCCGACGCAACCCGAACCGCATCCCCGTGGCCATCGACGCGATCGCGCCGGCCCCCGGGGACAGACTGATCACGCACGAGGCCCCGAGCACTGCACACCACATCTGCCACGACACCAGGTGATGGTACGTCGCGCCCCGGGCGGCACCCGTTCTACGGGGGATCGGTGCAGCTGAGGGGCGGATTCACGAGGGAACAGAGTGCGGCAGGGCGTTCGGGTCCGTAGCCGGGCGGGAGCCCGTTCGCGACGAGGTCCCGGTAGGTGGTCACCGCATCGGTCGGTCGGCGGGTGAGGGTGGGATCGGTCAGCGCGTCGACGGTGAACAGGCCGAACCGGGGACGGTACGTGCCCCACTCGTAGTTGTCGGTGATCGACCAGTAGTTGTATCCGATCACCGGGGCGCCGTCCGCGCGTGCCCGCTCCAGCCAGTAGACGTGATCGCGGAGATGATCGGACCGGGTGTAGCCGTCCGGGCGCGGTGTCCCGTCGTCGGTGGGCATGCCGTTCTCCACAACGTACAGCGGTAGTCCCGGAAATTTTCCGGTGTACCGCATCAGGGCGTGGTAGATGCCGTCCGGTTGGGGGTTGATGTCGTAGAAGGCGTCGGTGACCGCATGTGCCGCGGTGAGGTTGTCGGGGGAGAGGCCGTAGTAGTAGTCGATGCCGAGGAAGTCGAGCTTGTCGCGGATCCGGTCGACGAAGGTGGCGTCGAGCGCGTCCATGGCGGCCGGGACGTATGCGAGGTTGCTGCTCACCCGGGCGCCGGGGTCGTTCTCGTGGACCAGGTCGTAGGCGCGGCGGTGGACCTCGACGAGCCGGTCGAGCATCTGCGGGGCCCGGTCGGGGGTGATGCCACCGAACGTCAGTTCCTTCTGCACGTACACGGTCGGTTCGTTGATCGTGATCCAGAGCGCACCGAGACCGGAATAGCGCTCGATCACTTTCTGCGCGTTCGCGAGCCAATAGTCGACGGTGTCCGGCTCGGCCCAGCCGCCCTGATCGGCGACCCACCCCGGATACACCCAGTGGTCGAGGGTGATCATCGGGGTCATGCCGCGGCTGGTGATCTCGTGGACGACGTCGTCGTAGTACCGCAGTTCGGTCTCGTCCCACACGCCCGGGGCGGGCTGCAGGCGGGCCCATTCGACGCCGAACCGGAAGACGTCGACACCCAGGTCCGCGGCGCGGGCGATGTCCTCGGTGTACCGGTGACGGAAGTCGACCGAGTTGCCGATCGCGTCGTGGGTCCGTCCGGAGTCGGAATACCGCCGCCAGTTGCTGTCGGGTGAGGAACCCTCCGATTGGAACCCGGACGTCGCCACGCCCCACAGGAAGTCGTCGGGGAGAGGGGCGGCGTGCGCCTCGGTCGCTGGGGCCAGCAAGCACAACAGAACCGCGCCGGCGCCCAGGAGTCGCGAGGGAGTCCGCATCGGCCGAAGAGTAGCGGAAACGCTGTCCCGAGTGCGCCGATTGGGTGATACTGGTGAGTAGGACTACCCGCCAGTAGGAGGCG
Source organism: Rhodococcus sp. IEGM 1305 (assembly GCF_030058635.1). Taxonomy (NCBI): domain Bacteria; kingdom Bacillati; phylum Actinomycetota; class Actinomycetes; order Mycobacteriales; family Nocardiaceae; genus Rhodococcus; species Rhodococcus sp. IEGM 1305. Next base: position 94,694 of record NZ_JASHKX010000006.1, on the reverse strand, counting down.
CGTCATGGTCGATACCTCAGCTCCGAAGGTCACCGAGGAAGAAGCACGAGCGGTCGCGGAGGAGGCGAGGGAATCCGGCTGGGACAAACCCTCCTTCGCGAAAGAACTGTTTCTGGGACGGTTCCGGCTGGATCTGGTTCATCCCTTCCCCCGCCCGGCCACCGAGGACGCCGCCAAGGCCGAGGAATTCCTCATTCGCCTCCGTGCCTACTGCGAGGAGATGGACGGCAGCGTCATCGAGTCCCAGTCGCGCATTCCCGACGAATACGTCCGCGGTCTCGCCGACCTCGGGTGCTTCGGCCTGAAGATCTCGGAGGAGTACGGCGGCCTCGGACTCTCGCAGGTCGCGTACAACCGGGCCTTGATGCTCGTCGCCTCGGTGCATCCGAGCCTGGGCGCCCTGCTGTCCGCGCATCAATCGATCGGCGTCCCCGAACCGCTCAAGCTGGCCGGCACTCCCGAGCAGAAGCGCGAGTTCCTGCCGCGCTGCGCCCGCGGCGCCATCTCCGCCTTCCTCCTCACCGAACCCGACGTCGGTTCCGACCCCGCGCGGCTGGCGTCCTCCGCGACCCCCATCGAGGGCGGTGCCGCCTACGAGCTCGACGGCGTGAAGCTGTGGACGACCAACGGCGTCGTCGCCGAACTGCTCGTCGTCATGGCGCGGGTACCCAAGAGCGAAGGCCACCGCGGCGGCATCTCCGCCTTCGTCGTCGAGGCCGACACCCCGGGCATCACCGTGGAACGGCGCAACGCGTTCATGGGACTGCGGGGGATCGAGAACGGCGTCACCCGCATGTACAAGGTCCGCGTTCCCGCCGAGAACCTGATCGGCCGGGAAGGCGACGGACTCAAGATCGCGCTCACCACCCTCAACGCCGGCAGGCTGGCGATTCCGGCGATGTGCGCCGGGGCCGGGAAGTGGTCGCTGAAGATCGCCCGCGAATGGTCGGGCGTCCGCGTCCAGTGGGGCAAGCCGATCGCCGAGCACACTGCCGTCGCCAACAAACTGTCGTTCATGGCCGCGACCACCTATGCCCTCGAGGCCGTGGTGGACCTGTCGGCGCAGATGAACGACGAGGGTCGCAACGACATCCGGATCGAGGCGGCGCTCGCCAAGTTGTGGTCGTCCGAGATGGCCTGCGTCATCTCCGACGAGCTGATCCAGGTCCGCGGCGGTCGCGGGTACGAGACGGCGGCGTCGCTGGCCGCCCGCGGTGAACGCGCGGTGCCGGTGGAGCAGCTGGACCGCGACCTGCGCATCAACCGGATCTTCGAGGGCTCGAGCGAGATCATGCGGCTGCTGGTCGCGCGCGAGGCCGTGGACGCGCACCTCACGGCGGCGGGCGATCTCGCGGACCCGCACGCCGACACCGGTGCGAAGGCCCGCGCGGCCGCCAAGGCGAGCGGTTTCTACGCGAAGTGGCTGCCGCAACTCGTGGCAGGCAAGGGGCAGGTGCCGACGTCATACAGCGAATTCGGCGTCCTGGCCAAGCACCTGCGGTTCGTCGAACGGCACTCCCGCAAGCTGGCCCGCTCCACGTTCTACGGGATGGCCCGGTGGCAGGCGGCGCTGGAGAAGCAGCAGGGCTTCCTCGGCCGGGTCGTGGACATCGGCGCCGAACTGTTCGCGATGTCCGCCACGTGCGTCAAGGCGGAGATGCAGCGCGAGGAGAACGAGGCCGAGGGTGCGGCCGCCTACGAACTCGCCGACGTGTTCTGCCGGCAGTCGGCGCTGCGGGTCGAGAAACTGTTCGACGGTCTGTGGCACAACACCGACGACGTGGACAAGCAGGTCGCGCACTCGATCCTCGAGGGACGATATGCGTGGCTGGAGCGGGGAGTGGTCGACCCCAGCGAAGGCACCGGTCCGTGGATCACCGAGTGGACCCCCGGCGCCTCCACCGAGGAAAACCTGGCGAGGAGGTTCCTGCACTCCACCCGCCTCTAGGCCCTCGGGTTCGGCGCCCCGGCTCGGCGGTACCCTCCGAGGAGACGCGCACACCAGCGTGGCACCCGCCTGCGTTCTCGGACGCGGGCGGGACGAGCCGAGGGAACACCAGTGCGTAGCTTCATGTGTCGCAAATGCGGCCAACGACTGTCGTTCGAGAACAGTCTCTGCCTGAAATGTGACAGCGCCCTGGGATTCCACCTGCCGAGCCGGTCCATCGTCGTCCTCGACGGCGCCGACCGGGCGGAGGTGGACGGCGAAACCTGGGTGCGGTGCGCGAATGCCGGCACGGCGAAGTGCAACTGGCTCGTCCGGAACGACGACGTCCAGAGCCTGTGCACGTCGTGCCGGTTGACGCGGACGCGTCCCGCGGACGGTGACGACGAGGGCATGGCCGCGTTCGCGACCGCCGAGACCAACAAGAGGCGGGTCGTTCTCGAACTCGACGAGCTCGGTCTCCCGATCGTCCCCAAGTTCGAGGACCCGGGCACCGGGCTGGCCTTCGACCTGCTGTCGAGCGCACGGACCCGGGTGGTGACCGGGCACGCCGGCGGGGTGATCACCCTCGACCTGGCCGAGGGCGACGACGTGCACCGGGAACAGCTGCGCGTCGAGATGGACGAGCCCTATCGCACGCTCGTCGGCCATTTCCGGCACGAGATCGGGCACTACTACCAGGTGATGCTGATCCGGGGCGACGCCGAGCGCGCCCGGTTCGAGGAACTGTTCGGGGATCCGGACCAGGACTACCAGGCCGCGCTGAAACGCCACTACCGCGAGGGCGCGCCGAAGGGCTGGGGCCGACTCTTCGTGTCGTCCTACGCCACGATGCACCCCGCCGAGGACTGGGCGGAGACCTTCGCGCACTACCTGCACATCCGCGATGCCCTCGACACGGCGGCAGCCTTCGCGATGGCGCCCGCCGGAGCGACGACGAGCAGTGAACTCAGTGGTGACGTGGGGTTCGACCAGATCATCGACTGGTGGCTGCCGCTGTCGTGGGCGCTCAACCAGATGAACAGGTCGATGGGCCACCACGACCTGTATCCGTTCGTGCTTCCGGCCGCGGTGCTGGAGAAGATGCGGTTCATCCACTCGCTGATCCAGCCCGCCCCGGTGTGGGACGAGCCGGCACCGGTGCCGGCGGAAACCCGGTCGGCCGCCGACCGGTGAAAATGGGGTGCGCCTATCCTGGATAATCGGTGTCGAGCCCTGTTCTCCGCGAACAGTCCGCTCGTCCGAGACACCGTGTCCCGACAGTCGCAGAGAGGACCTCTCATGCTCGCCCGCACCGACCTTCGTGGTCGTACCCCTTCCACGGCCGAACTTCGCGCCGCACTTCCTCGAGGTGGAGTGGATGTGGACGCGGTCCTGCATCAGGTTCGCCCCGTCGTCGAGGCGGTCCGTGAGCGCGGCGCCGACGCGGCGCTCGAGTTCAGCGAGAAGTTCGACGGCGTCCGTCCCGCGCAGGTGCGGGTGCCGCAGTCCGAGTTGGACCGCGCGCTCGGCGAACTCGATCCGGCCGTCCGCGCCGCCCTCGAGGTCGCGATCGAACGCACCCGCAAGGTCCACGCCGACCAGCGCCGCACCGACACCACCACCGAGGTCGTCCCGGGCGGCACCGTCACCGAACGGTGGGTGCCCGTCGACCGCGTCGGGCTGTACGTCCCCGGCGGCAACGCCGTCTACCCGTCCAGCGTCGTGATGAACGTGGTCCCGGCGCAGGCCGCCGGTGTCCGGTCCCTCGTGGTGGCGTCGCCGCCGCAGTCCGAGTTCGGTGGTCTGCCGCACCCGACCATCCTCGCCGCGGCCGCCCTGCTCGGCGTCGACGAGGTGTGGGCCGTCGGCGGCGGTCAGGCTGTCGCCCTCCTCACCTACGGCGGCAGCGACACGAACGGCGCCGAACTCGCCCCCGTCGACCTCATCACCGGCCCCGGCAACATCTACGTCACCGCCGCCAAGCGCCTCTGCCGCGGACTCGTCGGCATCGACGCCGAGGCGGGCCCCACCGAGATCGCGATCCTCGCCGACCACACGGCCGACCCGGTACACGTCGCCGCGGACATGATCAGCCAGGCCGAGCACGACGTGATGGCCGCGAGCGTGCTCGTCACATCCAGCGTCGAACTCGCCGACGCCGTCGACACGGCGCTGGCCGCGCAGCTCGAGATCACCAAGCACAAGGAGCGCGTCACCGCCGCGCTGTCCGGCACGCAGTCGGGCACCGTCCTGGTCTCCGACGTCGAAGCCGGACTGCGGGTGGTCAACGCATACGCCGCCGAGCACCTCGAGATCCAGACCGAGAACGCCACCGCCGTCGCCGCGAAGGTGACCAGTGCGGGCGCGGTGTTCGTCGGCCCGTGGGCGCCGGTCAGCCTCGGCGACTACTGCGCCGGGTCCAACCACGTCCTGCCCACCGCGGGCTGCGCCCGGCACTCCTCGGGTCTGAGCGTGCAGACGTTCCTGCGCGGCATCCACGTGGTCGACTACTCCGAATCGGCGCTGAAGGAGGTCTCCGGCCACGTCATCACCCTCGCGAACGCCGAGGACCTGCCCGCGCACGGTGAGGCCGTGCGGCTGCGGTTCGAGGCGCTGCGGTGACCGCGGCGAATGCGCCGGGTTCGTCGATCGGGGTGGACGCCCTGCCGATCCGGGAGAATCTGCGTGGCAAGTCGGCGTACGGGGCGCCGCAGCTGACCGTCCCGGTCCAGCTGAACACCAACGAGAACCCGCACCCGCCCACGAAGGCGCTCGTCGACGACGTCGCCGAGTCCGTGCGGGAGGCCGCGCGGGAACTGCACCGCTACCCGGACCGTGATGCGGTGGCACTGCGCACCGACCTCGCCGCGTACCTCGTCCGCCAGACGGGGGTGCCGGTGACGGTCGACAACGTGTGGGCGGCCAACGGGTCCAACGAGATCCTGCAGCAGCTGCTGCAGGCGTTCGGCGGTCCCGGTCGCAGCGCGATGGGCTTCGTGCCGTCGTATTCGATGCACCCGATCATCGCGGACGGCACCGAGACCGAGTGGCTGCCGATCTTCCGGCGCGCCGACTTCGCGCTCGACGTGGACGCCGCGACCGCGGCGATCACCGAGCGCAGGCCCGACGTCGTGTTCGTCACCAGTCCCAACAACCCGACCGGGCACAGCGTCGGCATCGCGGAACTGCGCCGGGTCCTCGACGCCGCACCGGGCATCGTGATCGTCGACGAGGCGTACGCCGAATTCTCCGACGCGCCCAGCGCTCTGACGTTGATCGACGAGTACCCGTCGAAGCTGGTGGTGTCGCGGACGATGAGCAAGGCGTTCGCGTTCGCCGGTGGCCGGCTCGGATACCTCGCGGCCGCACCGGCATTCATCGAGGCGCTGCTCCTGGTCCGGCTGCCGTATCACCTGTCGGTGGTCACGCAGGCCGCTGCCCGCGCGGCGCTTCGGCACGCGAACGAGACGCTCGCCAGCGTGCACGCGCTCGCCACGGAGCGGGTGCGGGTGTCGAAGGCATTGGAGGACGCGGGGTTTAGCGTCATCCCCAGCGACGCGAACTTCATCCTGTTCGGTGAATTCACCGACAGTGCCCACGCCTGGCAGGCCTACCTCGACCGCGGAGTGCTCATCCGGGACGTCGGCATCCCCGGGTACCTGCGCGCCACCGTCGGTCTGGCCTCCGAGAACGACGCCTTCATCGTGGCGAGCGACGAGATCGCCGCCACCGAACTCACCAGCTCAGGAGACCGAGGATGACCGACCGCATCGCCCGCGTGGAGCGCACCACCAAGGAATCCAGCATCACCGTCGAACTGAACCTCGACGGCACCGGCATCGTCGACGTCTCCACCGGGGTCCCGTTCTTCGATCACATGCTGACCGCGCTCGGCTCCCACGCGAGTTTCGACCTCACCGTCCACGCGAAGGGCGACATCGAGATCGAGGCGCACCACACGGTGGAGGACACGTCGATCGTGCTCGGCCAGGCGCTCGGTCAGGCGCTCGGCGACAAGAAGGGCATCCGCCGGTTCGGTGACGCGTTCATCCCCATGGACGAGACGCTCGCCCACGCATCGGTCGACGTGTCCGGTCGTCCGTACTGCGTCCACACCGGCGAACCCGAACACCTGCTGCACGCCGTCATCGGCGGCTACCCGGGCGTGCCGTACGCGACGGTGATCAACCGGCACGTGTTCGAGTCGATCGCGCTCAACGCGCGAATCGCCCTGCACGTGCGGGTGCTCTACGGACGCGATCAGCACCACATCACCGAGGCCGAGTTCAAGGCCGTCGCCCGCGCACTACGCGAGGCGGTCGAACCGGATCCCCGCGTCACGGGTGTGCCGTCCACCAAGGGCAGCCTGTGATCCGGGCGCATTCGTGAGTGTCGTCCTCGTCTACGTCCTGTTCATCGCCGCGGGGATCGCGGCGGGCGGGGCGTACTCCATGTGGAAGTTCAACAAACTGGCCTCGGGCGTGCTGCTGGCACTGGCGGTGCTGGCAGCCGTGGCAGGCGTTCTCAGGTTGATGTAGTGCCCGTCGCAGTGGAGCCGCGCCGCGGCCTGCTCCGCACCCGCGGCATGCCCGCCGCGATGGTGATGGGCGCGGCGGCGTTCGGCGGCTGGGCGGTGCTGCTGCCCGTGGTGCCGCTGATCGTCTCGCTGTCCGGTGGCTCCGACACGCTCGCCGGCAGCGTGACGGCCGTGTTCATGGCCGCGACCGTGATCACCCAACTCGGTGTGCCCCGGCTCCTGCGCAGGTGGGGGCATCGCTGGGTGCTCGCCGCCGGCTGCATGCTGCTCGGGCCGCCGTCGCTGCTCCTCCTCCTGTCGACCGAGGCGATCCCGGTGCTGGCCGTGTCTGCCGTCCGGGGATCGGGCTTCGGCATGCTCACCGTCGCCAGTAGTGCGCTGGTCGCCGAACTCGTTCCCCGCGAGGTGCTCGGCCGGGCGACGGGTGCGCAGGGAATCGCGGTGGCCGCCGCGCAGATGGTCGGGCTGCCCGCGGGGCTCGCGATCATGCAGCACTGGTCCGCGACCCCCGTCTTCGTGATCGGCGCCCTCATTCCCGCCTTCGCGGTGCTCGCGATCGCGCGCCTCCCCGCGATCCACGCCCCCGCGGATCGCGCGTCGCAGGGCCGCATCCCGCTCGCGGTCCTACTCACGCCGTGGCTCGCGATCGCGATCTCCGCGGCCGCGTTCGGCGGCCTGTCCAGCCTGCTGCCCATCGCGATCTCGGAGCGGGCCTCGCTCGCCGGGGTGATCCTCGCTGTCTCCAGCGGTGCGACGCTGATCGGGCGATACGCCGCGGGATCGTTCTCCGACAGGCTTGGGGTGGGCCGCGCCCTGGTTCCCGCCCTGACGTTCGTGTGCCTCGGCCTGGTGCTGTTCGCCGTCGCGGCGGCGACGAGTGCGCCGGTGCCGCTGCTGGTGTGCGCGGCCCTGGCCTTCGGATTCGGATTCGGGGCGGTGCAGAACGAGTCCCTCGTCATGATCTTCACCGCCGCGGGACCGGCTCGTTTCGGCTCGGCGAGCGCCGGATGGAACATCGGGTTCGACGCCGGAACCGGTTTCGGTTCCCTGGCGCTCGGAGCTGTCGCGTCGGCGGCCGGGTACTCCTGGGTGTTCGCGGTCGCGGCGACGGCCGTCGCGGTGGTCCCGGCCGCCGGGATGATCGTCGGCCGCGCCCTCGGGCGTCGTGCAGCCGCCGGATAAGGTTGTGTCATGACCGTCTCCACGATTGCCGTCCTCGATTACGGCTCCGGCAACCTGCATTCGGCCACCCGCGCTCTGGCCCGGACCGGCGCGCGCGTCGAGGTCACATCCGATCACAAGGTCGCACTCGCGGCCGACGGTCTGGTCGTTCCCGGCGTCGGCGCCTTCGCCGCGTGCATGGAGGGACTGCGCGCGGTCCGCGGGGAGCGGATCATCGGTCAGCGTCTGGCCGGCGGACGGCCGGTCCTCGGGATCTGCGTCGGCATGCAGATCCTCTTCGAACGCGGAGTCGAGTTCGGCGTCGAGGCGGAAGGCTGCGGCGAATGGCCCGGCACCGTCGACCGGCTCCAAGCCGACGTGCTGCCGCACATGGGATGGAACACGGTCGAGGCCCCCGACAACAGCACGCTGTTCGCCGGCATCGATCCCGACACCCGGTTCTACTTCGTCCACTCGTACGCGGCCCAGTCCTGGGACATGCCGACACCGGAGCGGCTGGCGCCCCCCGCCCTGACGTGGGCCGACCACGGCGGCAAGTTCCTCGCCGCCGTCGAGAACGGCGCGCTGTCCGCCACCCAGTTCCACCCCGAGAAGTCCGGTGACGCGGGCGCGGAGCTGCTCCGGAACTGGGTTCGCAGTCTGTGACCGAGCCCGGGGACGGGCGCGGCGACCTGTCGATCGGCAGGCTCGCCGTGTACGCGATGGGCGCGGCCACCGCGGTGCTGGTACTCGCCACCGCCATCATTCTGGTGGTGAAACCGGGCCCCGTCCTTGGGGTGATCGTCGGACTGCTCGGTGTCGCAGGTGCGATCGCGGCCATGGGCTTCGTGTCGAAACGCATGACCCGCAACGCGTACGGTCCCGATCCCGAGGACCCGGAGCCGGGTTCCGACCGCTGAGCGACTAGGGTTGTCGCACGTGAGCCTGGTCCTTTTGCCTGCTGTAGATGTCGTCAACGGTGAAGCTGTTCGCCTCGTCCAGGGGGAGGCAGGAAGCGAGACCGGATACGGCTCGCCTCGTGATGCCGCCCTCGCATGGCAGAACGACGGTGCCGAGTGGGTGCATATCGTCGACCTCGACGCCGCGTTCGGTCGCGGCTCGAACCGCGAACTCCTCGCCGACGTGGTGGGCGAGCTCGACGTCCAGGTGGAACTGTCCGGTGGGATCCGCGACGACGCGTCGCTCGAGGCCGCACTGGCCACGGGCTGCGGCCGCGTCAACCTCGGTACCGCCGCCATCGAGAACCCCGAGTGGTGTGCCCGCGCCATCGCCAAGTACGGCGAGAAGATCGCCGTCGGTCTCGACGTGCGCCTCGTCGACGGTGAATACCAGCTCCGCGGTCGCGGCTGGGTCACCGAGGGCGGAAACCTGTGGGAGACGCTCGCCCGGCTCGACAAGGACGGCTGCTCCCGGTACGTCGTCACCGACGTCAGCAAGGACGGCACCCTCACCGGCCCCAATCTCGAACTCCTCGCGCAGGTCTGCGCGGCCACCGACGCTCCCGTGGTGGCCTCGGGCGGCGTGTCCACCATCGACGACCTCCGGGCGATCGCCGGGCTCGTCGATCAGGGGGTCGAGGGATCCATTGTCGGCAAGGCGCTGTACGCGGGGCGGTTCACCCTCCCCGAGGCGCTCGCCGCGGTCTCGGGCTGAGTTCCCGCCATGGCCCTGTCCCGTGATCCCCGGGAGCTCCTCGCCGTCGCCAGTGAGCTGCTCGACGGCGTGCACAACCGGTTCGTCTCGGGCGTGGGTGCGCCCAGCGCCGTCCACAAGGGTCCCGACGACTTCGCGACCGCCGTCGACCTCGAACTCGAGAAGCGGCTGACCGGCGAACTGCGCGACCGGACCGGCATCGACGTGCACGGCGAGGAGTTCGGCGGCCCCGACCTCGGCAGCGGACCCGTGTGGGTGCTCGACCCGATCGATGGCACGTTCAACTATTCGGCCGGTCTGCCCACGGCGGGCACGCTGCTCGCGCTGCTCGACGACGGGGTTCCCGTTCTCGGTCTCACATGGCTGCCGCTCGTCGGGCGCCGGTATGCGGCCGTCGCGGACGGTCCGCTGCTCGAAGGGGGCACGCCCCTGCCTGCGCTCGGTCGCACGTCGCTGGCGTCGTCGATCGTGGGCTTGGGCGCACTGAACATCGACAGTCGCGGGCGCATCCCCGGCGCGTACCGGCTGCAGGTCCTCGCGCAGCTCAGCCGGGTGTCCTCCCGGATCCGGATCCACGGATCCACCGGCGTCGACCTCGCGTTCACCGCGGCCGGAATACTCGGTGGCGCGGTGGTGTTCGGCCACAATGCGTGGGACAACGCTGCCGGCGTCGCGCTGGTGCGCGCTGCGGGTGGTGTGGTGACGGATCTCGGCGGCAAGCCCTGGACCGTGACGTCCGACTCGGTGCTCGCCGGAGCGCCCGGAGTGCACGGCGAAATTCTCGATATCCTCGGATCACTGGGTGATCCTCGTTCCGAGCCTTCAGGAGGGCGTACGCAATGACTCTGGCGGTTCGAGTGATCCCGTGTCTGGACGTCGATGCCGGACGCGTCGTCAAGGGCGTCAACTTCGAGAACCTGCGGGACGCGGGTGACCCCGTCGAGCTGGCCGCCGCATACGATGCCCAGGGAGCCGACGAGCTCACGTTCCTCGACGTCACCGCGTCCACCGCGGACCGGGGCACCATGCTCGACGTGGTGAGCCGGACGGCGGAGCAGGTCTTCATCCCGCTCACGGTCGGCGGCGGTGTCCGCACCGTCGAGGACGTCGACCGGTTGCTGCGCGCCGGTGCCGACAAGGTCAGCGTCAACACCGCCGCGATCGCCCGGCCCGAGTTGCTCCGCGAACTCAGCGAACGCTTCGGCTCCCAGTGCATCGTGCTGTCGGTCGATGCGCGGACCGTGCCGCAGGGTCAGCCCGACACCCCGTCGGGGTGGGAGGTCACGACGCACGGCGGCAAGCGCGGCACCGGTATCGACGCGGTCGAGTGGGCGGTCCGCGGCGCCGAACTGGGTGTCGGGGAGATCCTGCTCAACTCGATGGACGCCGACGGCACGAAGGCCGGTTTCGACCTGCCCATGATCCGGGCGGTGCGCGCCGCCGTGCACGTGCCGGTGATCGCCAGCGGGGGAGCGGGCGCCGTCGAGCACTTCGCACCCGCGGTCGGCGCCGGCGCGGACGCTGTCCTGGCGGCCAGTGTCTTCCACTTCGGCGACATGACGATCGGCGACGTGAAGAAGTCCATGCGTGAAGAAGGGATCACCGTCCGATGAGTCTCGACCCCGCCATCGCGTCACGGCTCAAGCGCAACGAGGCGGGACTGTTCAGTGCTGTCGCGCAGGAACGGTCGACGGGCGACGTCCTGATGGTGGCGTGGATGGACGACGAGGCCCTCGCGCGCACCCTCGACACCCGCAAGGGCACGTACTACTCCCGGTCCCGTCAGCAGTACTGGGTGAAGGGCGAGACGTCGGGTCACACGCAGTACGTCCACGAGGTGCGGCTCGACTGCGACGGCGACACCGTGCTGCTCGTCGTCGACCAGGAGGGGGCGGCGTGCCACACGGGCACGCACACCTGCTTCGACACCGACGTGCTGCTCACTGCGGAGTAGCGCACCGGCACTCGGGCAGAATGTTCGCCATGCCACTCATTCAGATCAGCCAGACCCCCGGGCTCACCGCCGAGCAGAAGCGCGCCACGATCGAGGCCGTCACCAAGGCCTACGCCGACGCGACGGGCAAGGATCCCGCGAAGGTGTGGGTGACGATCACCGAGGTCCCGCGCGACAGCTGGGGTGTCGGCGGGACGCCGCTGGGGTGAGTCAGGCTCTGCCGGTGCCTGACGCGATGCTCTTGTCGAGTTGGGTGAGCATGGCGCCGGACAGTTCGGACAGCTGACGGACCTGTTCGGCGGACAGTCCGTCGAAGATCAGTGAGCGAACGGATTCGACGTGCGGGGGTGCGGCCTCGACTACTTTGGCCATGCCTTCGTCCGTGAGGACGGCGTCGGAGCCGCGGCTGCCGCGGATGCTTTCGCGGCGCACCCAGCCGGCTTTTTCCATCTTGGTGATGACGTGCGACAGCCGGGACAGTGACGCGTTGGCGCGCTGGGCGAGCAGGGACAGCTGGAGGCGCCGGTTGGCTTCGCCGGACAGCGAGGCGAGGACGAAATACTCGAAGTGGGTGAGTGCCGAGTCGCGTTGGAGCTGGGTGTCCAGTGCGGCGGGGAGCCGGGTGACCAGGGCGATGAGGGTGAGCCAGGCCTCCTGCTGCTCTGCGTCGAGCCATCGGGTGCCGGGTTCTGCGGGCTTGCCCTCGTCGTTCCCACTCATCAGTGCTGTCCTCCATCCGTACGTCGATCCACGCGTGCAGCGTGTTCAACATAGTTAGCACGTCGCGGGCCGGATCGTGTCCGGGGAATAGTTGCCGCGCCCATCGGTTGACTCCTATAGTAACTTGAAGGTTCAACATTGGCTGTCGATGTTGGATCTCGGATCCGAAGGAGTCGCGATGACCGCCACGATGCCCGCACTGTTCCTCAGTCATGGTGCGCCTCCGCTGGTCGACAGCGAACTGTGGGTGTCGCAGCTGGCGAAGTGGGCAGGTGACCTGCCGCGGCCGAAGGCCATCCTCATGGTGTCGGCGCACTGGGAATCGGCGCCGCTCACGATCGGATCCACCACCACGGGCACGCCCCTCGTCTACGACTTCGGTGGCTTCCCCGAGCGCTTCTACCGGACCACGTACGAGTCGCCCGGCGCCCCCGAACTCGCGGCGCAGATCGTGGCGCTGATGCCGGACGACGAGACCGTGTCGCACCAGCCGCACCGCGGCCTGGACCACGGCGCCTACGTGCCGTTGACGGTCATGTACCCCGACGCCGACATTCCGGTCCTGCAGATCTCGCTGCCCACGCTCGACCCGCAGCGACTGCTGCACCTCGGTGAGCGGCTGCGACCCCTGCGCGAGCAGGGTGTGCTGATCGTCGGTTCGGGATTCACCACCCACGGGCTGCCGTTCCTGCGCGACCCGTCACCCGACGCGAAGGCGCCCGGCTGGTCGTCGGAGTTCGACGCCTGGGCGGACGAGCGTTTCGCCGTGGGCGACGTCGATTCGCTCATCGACTTCCGCTCGCTCGCGCCGGGCATGCCGTACGCCCACCCGACGATCGAGCACTTCGCGCCGCTGTTCGTCACGCTGGGCGCCTCGAGCGATCCGGAGCAGATCCCCCGGCAGTTGATCGACGGCTTCTGGATGGGGCTGGCCAAACGGTCGATTCAGGTGGACTGACGCGTCCGGAGGAAGGCGAGCGCCTGATCGCCGTGCGTGTTGGCGCGGAACTCGCTCGAGATGACCTCGAGCACGGTGCGGTCGGTGTCGATGACGAACGTCGACCGCTTCACCGGGGCGAGTTTGCCGAGCAGTCCGCGCCGGACGCCGAACTTCTCCGCGACGGCTCCGTCGGCGTCCGACAGCAGCGGGTAGTCGAACGACTGCGCCTGCGCGAACGACGCCTGCTTCTCCACCGCGTCGGTGCTGATCCCGGCGCGGGACGCGCCCACCGCGGAGAACTCGATTCCGAGGTCACGGAAATGGCAGGCCTCGGCGGTGCAGACCGGCGTCGACGCCGCGGGGTAGAAGAACAGCACCAGGGGGCCGTCCTCGAGGAGGCTCGACAGGGATCGCGCGATGCCGTCCTGATCGGGCAGGGTGAATTCCGGTGCGAGCTGACCTGGCTTCATGAGAGCCGAGGCTACCCGCGCACGCAGACACGACGAGTGCGCCTGGGATGATGGTCGGCATGCACGGCGAGCCCACCACCATTCCCGCACCCGAGTCCGCCGCCACCCCGGCCGACGGCGGGTCCGACTCGACCACCACGCGCGAGCAGTTCCACGCTCTCGCCGCCGAACACCGGGTGGTCCCGGTGACGCGCAAGGTGTTGGCAGACGCGGAAACCCCGCTGTCGGCGTACACCAAGCTGGCGGCGAACCGGCCGGGGACCTTCTTGCTCGAGTCGGCGGAGAACGGCCGATCGTGGTCGCGATGGTCGTTCATCGGCGCGGGCAGTCCCGCCGCGCTGACGGTCGTCGACGGCGAGGCCGCGTGGTACGGCAACGTTCCCGCGGGCGCACCGTCCGGCGGCGACCCGATCGCGGCCCTCGGCCAGACGCTGGAACTGCTCCGCAGCGAGCGGCTGCCCGACCTGCCGCCGCTGACCGGCGGCATGGTGGGTTTCCTCGGCTACGACGCGGTGCGCCGGATCGAGCGGATCGGCGAGCACGCCACCGACGATCTGCAGATCCCCGAGATGGTCATGTTGCTGGCGACGGACCTCGCGGCCGTCGACCACCACGAGGGCGCCATCACCCTGATCGCCAACGCGGTCAACTGGGACGGCACCGACGAACGCGTCGACGAGGCCTACGACTCCGCGGTCGAGCGGCTGGACCGGATGACGCACGCCCTGTCAGCCCCGGCGTCGTCCACCGTGTCCACGTTCGCGAAGCCCGCCCCCGACTACCGGCGTCAGCGCACCACCGAAGGTTTCGGCGCCGACGTGCAGAAACTCGTGGGAGACATCGAGGCGGGCGAGGCATTCCAGGTGGTGCTGTCGCAGCGCTTCGAGATCGACTGCACCGCGGACCCGATCGACGTCTACCGGATGCTGCGCGCCTCCAACCCCAGCCCGTACATGTACCTGCTCAACGTGCCGAACGGCGACGGCGAGACCGCGTTCTCGATCGTCGGTTCGAGCCCGGAGGCCCTGGTGACCGTGTCGGAAGGCGTCGCCACCACGCACCCGATCGCGGGAACCCGGTGGCGCGGGCACACCGAGGAGGAAGACATCCTGCTCGAGAAGGACCTGCTCGCCGACGAGAAGGAGAACGCGGAGCACCTGATGCTCGTGGATCTGGGCCGCAACGACCTCGGGCGCGTGTGCGAACCGGGCACGGTGAAGGTCCACGACTACCGCCACATCGAGCGGTACAGCCACGTGATGCATCTCGTCTCCACCGTCACGGGTCACCTCGCGGACGGTAAGCACGCCTTGGACGCCGTCACCGCGTGCTTCCCCGCGGGCACGCTGTCGGGTGCGCCGAAGGTCCGGGCGATGCAGCTGATCGAGGAACTCGAACCGACGCGCCGGGGCATCTACGGCGGCATCATCGGGTACCTCGACTTCGCCGGCGACGCCGACACGGCCATCGCGATCCGGACCGCGCTGATCAAGGACGGCATCGGGTATGTCCAGGCGGGTGCGGGCGTCGTCGCCGACTCGAACCCCGAATACGAGGACACCGAGGCGCGGAACAAGGCGATGGCGGTGCTCAGCGCGATCGCGGCGGCGCACACGCTGAAGACCCTGGGAGGCGACACGCAGTGAGTGACGCGTCGGAGACGGCCCGGGAACCTGCGCAGGCGGGACGTCGCCGGTCGATGATCTCGGTGCTGCTGCTCGCGGTCGCCGCTCTGTGTCTGTGGGGTGCCTCCCGGATGACGTGGGTGGAGGTCACCTCCTCCGACGGGCTCGGCGAGGAGCGCACGTCGGCGCTCGTCGGCGGCACGTGGGCGGCGGCGCTCACGCCGCTGGCGCTGACCCTGGTCGCCGCGATCGCCGCGTCGTTCGCCGTGAAGGGCTGGGCGCTGCGGGTGCTCGGTGTCCTCGTCGCGGTCGTGGCCGTCGGGGCCGCGGTCCCCGCGGTGGGGCTGATCGTCTCCGGCGCCTCCGACGACGACGCGGGCCGGCTGGCCGAGCTGCCGGGCCGCGCCGAGGTCCAGTCGGTGTCCGTGCACGTCGGACCCGCCGTTCTGGCGCTGGTGGGCGCCCTGGCGGCGCTCGCCGCCGCGGTGGAACTCGTCCGCCGTCCGCGGGTGCGGGCCGGGCTCTCCTCCAAGTACGACAGCCCCGGTGCGCGACGGGACGCCGCGAAGAAGGCCGGCGCCGATTCGGCCGAGGGGCCCGTCACCCAGCGCATGCTCTGGGACGCACTGGACGCGGGGGAGGACCCTACGGTCGAAGACAAGAAAGCCGAACCTGTCGACAAAGTTGACGGACCGGACAAAGACCCGGGGACCCGAACGTAAACAGAATCAGAGTGCCATCTAGGCTGACTTCACCCCTGATGATGTTCCTCACATCGGGTTTCTGCCCAGAAAGGACTCGGGCCACGATGACCGTTCTCGACTCGATTCTCGACGGGGTGCGCGCCGACGTCGCCGCCCGCGAAGCCGTCCTTGACTTCGCCGCAGTCAAGGCTGCCGCCGCTGCCGCACCGCCGGCCCTCGATGCCGCGGCCGCCCTGCTCGAGCCGGGCATCGGAGTCATCGCCGAGGTCAAGCGCGCGAGCCCCTCGAAGGGCGCGCTCGCCGACATCACCGATCCCGCCGAGTTGGCCGCCGCCTACCAGGCCGGTGGCGCCCGGGTGATCAGCGTGCTCACCGAGGAGCGCCGGTTCCAGGGGTCCCTCGCGGACCTCGACGCCGTCCGCCGCGCGGTGACCATCCCGATCCTCCGCAAGGACTTCATCGTCGGGCCGTATCAGATCCACGAGGCCCGCGCGCACGGCGCCGACGTCGTGCTGCTCATCGTCGCCGCCCTCGAGCAGGACGCGCTCGCGTCGCTGATCGACCGCACGGAGTCGCTGGGCATGACGGCCCTCGTCGAGGTCCACACCGAGGAAGAGGCCAACCGCGCGCTCGAGGCGGGCGCCAAGGTCATCGGTGTCAACGCCCGCAATCTCAAGACGCTCGAGGTCGACAAGAACACGTTCGGCGAGATCGCTCCCGGGCTGCCCACCGAGATCATCAAGATCGCCGAGTCCGGTGTGCGCGGCACGGCCGACCTGCTGGCGTACGCCGGCGCGGGAGCCGACGCGGTGCTGGTCGGCGAAGGCCTCGTCACCAGCGGGGATCCGCGCAAGGCGGTGGCCGATCTGGTCAACGCCGGCGCTCACCCGTCCTGCCCCAAGCCGTCACGCTGAGGCTGCGTCGGCGGAACTGACCCGGACGGCGGCGGAACCCGGCGTTGGGGCAGACTGGACCTGTGACTTCACGTAATCAGGAAACCGTCTTCAAGGGTGGCAATCTGCCGACTGCCAGCGCCGGAATCGCCGAGCGCACGACGCACGACCCCGACGCCGGAGGACACTTCGGCGTGTACGGCGGACGGCACGTGCCCGAGGCCCTGATGGCAGTGATCGAGGAGGTCACCGCCGAGTACGAGAAGGCCCGCGCCGACGACGCGTTCCTGAACGAACTCGATCGTCTCCAGCGCGACTACACCGGCCGTCCGTCTCCGATCTTCGAGGCGAAACGGATGAGCGAGTTCGCCGGTGGGGCCCGGCTCATCCTCAAGCGCGAAGACCTCAACCACACCGGCTCGCACAAGATCAACAACGTGCTCGGCCAGGTGCTGCTCGCCAAGCGCATGGGCAAGACCCGCATCATCGCGGAGACCGGCGCCGGCCAGCACGGTGTGGCCACCGCCACCGCCTGCGCGCTCCTCGGCCTCGAATGCGTCATCTACATGGGTGCCGTCGACACCGAGCGGCAGGCGCTGAACGTCGCCCGCATGCGGTTGCTGGGCTCCTCGGTGGTGTCGGTCGAGTCGGGGTCGAGGACCCTGAAGGACGCCATCAACGAGGCGCTGCGCGACTGGGTCACCAACGCCCACAACACGTACTACTGCTTCGGCACCGCTGCCGGGCCGCACCCGTTCCCGACCATCGTCCGCGACTTCCAGCGCGTCGTCGGTCTGGAGGCGCGTGCCCAGGTGCAGGCGCTGACGGGTCGGCTGCCCGACGCCGTGACGGCGTGCGTCGGCGGCGGTTCCAACGCCATCGGCATCTTCCACGCGTTCCTCGACGACCCGGCCGTGCGGCTGGTCGGCTACGAGGCCGCCGGTGACGGCGTCGAGACCGGGCGGCACGCCGCCACGTTCGCGGCGGGCACCCCGGGCGCGTTCCAGGGCGCGTACTCGTACCTGCTGCAGGACGAGGACGGCCAGACCATCGAGTCGCACTCGATCTCCGCGGGCCTCGACTACCCCGGTGTCGGACCGGAGCATGCACTCCTCAAGGACATCGGCCGCGCCACCTACGAGCCGGTCACCGACACGGAGGCCATGGACGCGCTGCGTCTGCTGTCCGAGCGGGAGGGCATCATCCCGGCCATCGAGTCCGCCCACGCCGTCGCCGGGTCGCTGCGACTGGGCCGAGAACTGGGGGAGGGCGCAATCATCGTCATCAGCCTGTCCGGGCGCGGTGACAAGGACATGGACACGGCCGCCAAGTGGTTCGGACTGTTCGATCCCGACGACTCGACCGAGACCACCACGACTGACAAGGAAGGTTCGGCCAAGTGAGCGAACGACTCTCGCGCCTCGCCCCGACGTTCGCGCAGTGCCGCGAGGAGAAGCGCGCCGCGCTCGTCGGGTACCTCCCGGCCGGTTTCCCCACCGTGCAGGAGTCCATCGACGTGTTCAAGGCGATGGTCGAGTCCGGTTGCGACATCGTCGAGGTCGGCATCGCCTACTCCGACCCGGTGATGGACGGGCCCACCATCCAGGCGGCGGCCGAGACGGCGCTGCGGAACGGTGTCCGTGTGCGTGACGTGTTCACCGTCGTCGAGGCGATCGCCTCCGTCGGCGGCAAGGCCGTCGTGATGACCTACTGGAATCCGGTCCTGCAGTACGGCGTCGACAAGTTCGCCCGCGACCTGGCGAGCGCGGGCGGCCTCGGCCTGATCACGCCCAACCTCATCCCCGAGGAGGCCGGCGAGTGGATCGCCGCGTCGAAGGAACACGACCTCGACCGGATCTTCCTCGTGGCGCCGTCGTCGACCGAGGAACGTCTCTCGATGACCCTGGACGCGAGCAGCGGCTTCGTGTACGCCGCGTCGACGATGGGTGTCACCGGCGCCCGTGACGCGGTGTCGTCGATGGCACCCGAGTTGACGGCCCGTATCCGCGCCCACTCGGACATTCCGGTGGGTGTCGGACTGGGTGTCCGCTCCGGCGCGCAGGCCGCCGAGATCGCCGCGTACGCCGATGCGGTCATCGTCGGATCTGCGCTGGTCACGGCCGCGGAGAGCGGTCTGGACGCGGTGCGCTCGCTCACGAAGGAACTCGCCGAGGGCGTTCGCTCCGCTACCGTGGCGTCGTGACTTCCACTGTGGACGTACTGGCCTACATTCCGAGTCCGCCGCAAGGTGTCTGGTATGTCGGACCGGTGGCCCTGCGGGCGTACGCGCTGTTCATCATCGTCGGGATCGTCGTCGCAATCGTGTGGGGTGACCGTCGCTGGGTCGCCCGCGGCGGCGAGAAGGGCACCGTCCTCGACATCGCCATCTGGGCGGTGCCGTTCGGCCTGATCGGCGGCCGTCTCTACCACGTGATGACCGACTGGCCGACGTACTTCGGGGAGGGCGGCGACCCTGTCGACGCCCTGAAGGTGTGGCAGGGCGGTCTCGGTATCTGGGGCGCCGTGGCGCTCGGCGGTGTCGGCGCCTGGATCGGGTGTCGCCGTCGCGGCATCCCGCTGCCTGCGCTCGGCGACGCGGTCGCGCCCGCGATCCTGCTGGCGCAGGCGATCGGCCGGCTCGGAAACTACTTCAACCAGGAACTCTACGGTCGCGAGACCGACGTGCCGTGGGGGCTCGAGATCTTCGAGCGGCGCAACGACGTGGGCCAGGTGTCGCCGCAGCTGATCGACGGGGTGTCCACCGGCGAGGTCGCGTTCGTGGTGCACCCGACGTTCCTGTACGAGGCGCTGTGGAACGTGCTGATCGTGATCC
Source organism: Rhodococcus sp. IEGM 1305 (assembly GCF_030058635.1). NCBI lineage: Bacteria > Bacillati > Actinomycetota > Actinomycetes > Mycobacteriales > Nocardiaceae > Rhodococcus > Rhodococcus sp. IEGM 1305. The sequence goes on along the minus strand of NZ_JASHKX010000006.1, from coordinate 75,256 downwards.
TGCTCGTGTGGGTCGATCGCCGCTTCCGCATCGGTCACGGCCGACTGTTCGCCCTGTACGTGGCCGGTTACTGCGCCGGCCGCTTCTGGATCGAACTGATGCGCAGCGATCACGCGAGCCTCATCGCCGGCGTCCGCGTGAACTCGTTCACCTCCGCCCTGGTGTTCGTCGCGGCCCTGGTGTACTTCTTCGCCGCCACGAAGGGCCGCGAGGACCCGGCCGAATTGCGGCCCGCCGACGGCGAACCGGTCGACGGCGAGACCGCGGAGAAGGAGCCCGAGAAGAACGTCGAGGACGCAGGCAAGGACGAGGGCACGTCGGAGCCGGTATCGGACGACAAGGCCGCGAGTACTGCGAGTACCGGCGGCGAGGCGGGCACGAAGACCATCGACAGCAAGAAGGATGACGCGAATGACTGAACCGGGAAAAGCATCCGACGATTCCGGCAAGGGTGCATCCGAGGACGCACACAAGGTCGACCTGGGCAAGAGCAGCGACGGCACGGAGAACAGCACGGAGTCGAGCCTGCCGCCCGAGTTCGGCTCTCCCTTCGATTACGACGCCACCGCCGAGGCTTCGCTGTCCCAGCCGCCGGCCACGTCGGACGCGACGCCGTCACCGAGTTCGACCGGCACCGGACCGGGCTGGGACACCTACTCCGGTGTCGGCAACGGCCCGGGGTGGGGGTCCACGCCGACCTACCCGTCGCCGAGCGGCACCGAGCCGACGGCCCCGTTCCCGAACGTGGGCGAGCCGACTTCGCCGACCGCGCCCTACACCGGGTACGAGAACCCCCAGCAGCAACCGGACGGTCCCACCTACGGCGCACCCGACCCCAACTACGGCGCGCAGTACGGGGCGGCTCCGCAGTCGTCGCAGGACTACCCGCAGCCCGGGTATCAGCAGCCCGGGTACGGACAGCAGCAGGGTTACCCCCAGCAGGGGTTCCCGCCGCCCGGATACGCCCCCGCCGGCTACAACGCGTACGCCGATCCGTCGGCGCCGTTCGGCAGGCACCCGCTGACGGGTGAGCCGTACTCCGACAAGTCCAAGCTGACCGCCGGTCTGCTGCAGATCTTCCTCGGCGGCTTCGGAGTCGGGCGATTCTACCTGAACCAGCCCGGCATCGCCGTGGCGCAGATCGCCGTCACGTGGCTCACCTGTGGAATCGGCGGAATCTGGCCGCTGGTCGACGGCATCATGATGCTGACCGGGAGCGTGAAGGACAAGTACGGACGACCCCTGCGGGAGCAGTGACGATCCCCGGCCGATTTGTGGCCCGTGTTGCTGATGCGACACGGGCCACAGTGCTTTCCGGGGCCGGATTCGGCATATCGTGCGAGGTATCGGTCCTGGTAAGCTGAGCGCGCCGGGTGTATGTCCGGTAACAACCTTCACGGGCCGATGCTGTCCCGGTAGACCCCCGAAAAGCAGTTAGCGCCCGTCGTGGCGACCCCGCTAGCGGAGGCCGCCGACAGCACGTGCGGAGCGCACACACTGGTGGTCTTCCTGGCCGATGTGGAGGTATATCGGTGCTGTTCTCTCAGTTGCCCGGTCCCCAGGGCTTGTACGACCCGGACCAGGAAGCCGATTCCTGCGGCGTCGCGATGGTGGCGGACGTGCACGGCCGCCGCTCACACTCCATCGTCTCCGACGGACTCCTCGCACTCGAGAATCTCGAGCACCGCGGTGCGGCGGGATCGGAACCGAACAGCGGAGACGGCGCCGGCATCCTCCTCCAGCTCCCCACCGAATTCTTCGCGGACGTCGTCGACTTCGATCTCCCGGCGCCGCTCGACGACGGCAGCAGCACGTACGCGGCGGGCACCTGCTTCCTCCCGCACGACCCGCAGGCGCGGGCGGCCGCGCAACGACGCGTGTCCGACCTCGCGGCCGAGGAGGGGCTCGACATCCTCGGCTGGCGCCGGGTGCCCGTAGATCCGGACGGCGCGGACGTCGGTTCCACGGCCCGGGCCTGCGAACCGCACATGAGCCAGTTGTTCGTCACCGCACCCGCCGTCGGCGGGATCCGGCCCGGCGGCCTGGCACTCGACCGCCTGGTCTACGCGCTGCGCAAGCGGGCCGAGCAGGTCACTCCCGAGGTCGAGTCCGAGGGCAGCGGCGTGTACTTCCCGTCCCTGTCGAGCCGGACCGTCGTCTACAAGGGAATGCTGACCACGTCCCAGCTGTCGCGGTACTTCCCGGACCTGCGCGACCCCCGGATCGCGAGTGCGATCGCGATCGTGCACAGCCGGTTCTCGACCAACACGTTCCCGTCCTGGCCGCTCGCGCACCCGTTCCGGTTCGTCGCGCACAACGGCGAGATCAACACGGTCCGCGGCAACCGGAACCGCATGCGCGCCCGCGAGGCGCTGCTGTCGAGTTCGGTGATCCCGGGCGACCTGCGCAGGCTGTATCCGATCTGCACCCCCGACGCGTCGGATTCGGCGTCGTTCGACGAGGTGCTCGAACTGCTGCACCTTGCAGGCCGCAGCGTGGCACACGCGGTGATGATGATGGTGCCGGAGGCGTGGGAGAACGACACGTCGATGTGCCCCGACCGGCGGGCGTTCTACCAGTTCCACGCATCGCTGATGGAGGCGTGGGACGGACCGGCGTGCGTGACGTTCACCGACGGGACCGTGGTCGGCGCCGTGCTCGACCGCAACGGCCTGCGTCCGGGACGCTGGTGGCAGACCGTCGACGGGCGGGTGGTCCTCGCGAGCGAGAGCGGTGTCCTCGACGTCCCGCAGGCGGAGGTCGTGGCGAAGGGCCGCCTCGAACCGGGGCAGATGTTCCTGGTCGACACGTCCGAGGGCCGGATCGTGCCCGACGAGGAGATCAAGATGCGGCTCGCGGCGGAGCGGCCGTACGCCGAGTGGCTGTACGCCGGTCTGCTCGAACTGAAGACGCTGCCTGATCGCCCGCACGCGCAGCACAACCACGAGTCGGTGGTGCGACGGCAGGTGGCGTTCGGGTACACCGAGGAGGATCTGCGCATCCTGCTCGCGCCGATGGCCGCGTCCGGCGGCGAGCCCCTCGGCTCGATGGGGACGGACACCCCGATCGCGGTCATGTCGCAGCGTTCGCGGCTACTCTACGACTACTTCGTCGAACTGTTCGCGCAGGTCACGAACCCGCCGCTCGACGCGATCCGCGAAGAGATCGTGACGTCGCTGTCGCGGGTCATGGGCCCGGAGCAGAACCTGCTCGAGCCGACCGCGGCGTCGTGCAGGCAGATCGTGCTGCCGTGGCCGGTGCTCGACAACGAAGAGCTGAACAAGATCATCAACGTGAACGCCGACGGCAACCATCCGGGGCTGGCCGCGACGGTGCTGCGTGCGCTGTACGACGTGGAGCGCGGCGGTGCGGGGATGGCCGAGGCGATCGAGGAATTGCGGGCGCAGGCAAGCGCCGCGATCGCGGACGGCTATCGGACGCTGGTGATCTCGGACCGCGACTCCGACCACACCCGCGCGCCGATCCCGTCGCTGCTCGCGGTCGCCGCGGTGCACCATCACCTGGTGCGAACCAAGGAGCGCACCAAGGTGGCGCTGGTTGTCGAATCCGGTGACGCCCGCGAGGTCCACCACCTGGCGCTGCTCATCGGGTACGGCGCCGCCGCGGTCAACCCGTACCTCGCGATGGAGTCGATCGAGGACCTCGTGTCCGAGGGCGAACTCACCGGCGTCGAGCACACGATCGCCGTGCGGAACTACCTCACCGCTCTCGGCAAGGGTGTCCTGAAGGTGATGTCGAAGATGGGCATCTCCACCGTCGGCTCGTACACCGCGGCGCAGGTGTTCGAGGCGATCGGCCTGGACCGCGGCCTCGTCCACGAGTACTTCACAGGCACCGTCAGCAAGCTGGGCGGCGCCGGCCTCGACGAGATCGCCCGCGAGGTCACCGTCCGCCACCGGCAGGCGTACCCGGACAACCCGGCCGAGTTCGCCCACCGGCGGCTCGAGGACGGCGGCGAGTACCAGTTCCGCCGCGACGGCGAACTGCACCTGTTCACGCCGGAGACGGTGTTCCTGCTGCAGCACGCGACCCGCACCGGTCAGCACGAAGTGTTCGCGAAGTACAGCGAGGAGGTCAACCGGCTGGCCGAGGCCGGTGGCGCACTGCGCGGCCTGTTTACGTTCCGCGAGGGCGTGCGCCCGCCGGTGCCGCTGGACGAGGTGGAACCGGTCGAGCGGATCGTCACCCGGTTCAATACCGGCGCGATGAGCTACGGCTCGATCTCCGCCGAGGCCCACGAAACGATGGCCGTCGCGATGAACAATCTCGGCGGACGCTCCAATACGGGCGAGGGTGGGGAGAACGTCGACCGTCTCTACGATCCGTCGCGCCGCAGCGCCGTCAAGCAGGTGGCGAGCGGGCGGTTCGGCGTCACCAGCGACTACCTGATCAACGCCAGCGACATCCAGATCAAGATGGCGCAGGGCGCGAAGCCCGGCGAGGGCGGCCAGCTGCCGGCGTACAAGGTGTACCCGTGGGTCGCGGAGACCCGGCATTCGACGCCGGGGGTCGGGCTTATCTCGCCGCCGCCGCACCACGACATCTACTCGATCGAGGATCTCGCGCAGCTGATCCACGACCTGAAGAACGCCAACGACCGGGCCCGGGTCCACGTGAAGCTGGTCAGCTCGGTGGGTGTGGGAACGGTGGCCGCCGGCGTCAGCAAGGCACACGCCGACGTGGTCCTGATCTCCGGGAACGACGGCGGAACCGGCGCCACTCCGCTGACGTCGATGAAGCATGCCGGGGCGCCGTGGGAGATCGGGCTGGCCGACGCCCAGCAGACACTCGTGCTCAATGGTCTCCGTGACCGCATCACCGTCCAGTGCGACGGCGGGATGCGCACCGCGCGGGACGTCGTGGTCGCGGCGCTGCTGGGTGCGGAGGAGTTCGGGTTCTCGACGGCCCCGCTGATCGTGGCGGGTTGCATCATGATGCGGGTCTGCCACCTCGACACCTGCCCGGTCGGTGTCGCCACCCAGAACCCGGAGCTCCGTAAGCGCTACACCGGCAAACCGGAGTTCGTGGAGGAATTCTTCCGGTTCGTCGCCGAGGACGTGCGCCAGTACCTGGCGGACCTCGGGTTCCGCAGCATCGACGAGGCCGTCGGTCATGCCGATGTCCTCGAGACCGCGCAGGGGATCGCGCACTGGAAGAACCGCGGACTCGACCTCACCCCGATCTTCGCCGTGCCCACCGGGCCGGACGGTGTGCCGTTGCCGCAGCGGCGCCGGGACCGCGATCAGGACCACGGACTGGACCGGGCGCTGGATCGCACGCTCATCCAGCTGGCCGAGGGCGCCCTCGAGGACGCGCACACCGTGGAGATCGAGATGCCGGTGCGCAACGTCAACCGGACCGTCGGGACGCTGCTCGGCGCGGAGGTCACCCGCCGGTACGGCGCCGCCGGGCTGCCGGACGACACGATCCGGCTCACGTTCACCGGTTCCGCCGGGCAGTCGCTCGGCGCGTTCCTGCCGCCGGGCATCACCATCGACCTGACCGGTGACGCCAACGACTACGTCGGCAAGGGATTGTCGGGCGGACGGATCGTGGTCCGTCCCGCCGACGACGTCCTGTTCGTCCCCGAAACCCAGGTGATCGCGGGTAACACCCTCCTCTACGGCGCCACTTCGGGCGAGCTGTATCTGCGGGGCCGCGTCGGCGAACGTTTCTCGGTGCGCAACTCCGGTGCGTCGGCCGTCGTGGAGGGCGTCGGCGACCACGCCTGCGAGTACATGACGGGCGGACGGGTCGTGATCCTCGGACCGACCGGCCGGAACATGGCGGCCGGCATGTCCGGCGGCATCGCGTACGTCCTCGACCTGGACCCCGAGGACGTGAACCCGGCGATGGTGAAGCTCCTGCAACCCGACCCGGACGACCTCGACTGGTTGTGCGGAGCGGTCACCCGGCACCACCGGTGGACCGGTTCCGCGGTGGCGGCGTCGGTGCTCGCCGACTGGCCCCGGCGGTCCGCGTTGTTCACCAAGGTGATGCCGGTGGACTACCAGCGGGTGCTGGACGCGACCCGGATCGCCAAGGCCGAGGGACTCGACGTGGACACTGCGATCATGGAGGCGGCACGTGGCTGATCCGCAGGGCTTTCTGCACATCGTCAAGAAGGAGGCGCGCAAGCGTCCGGTCGCGGAGCGGGTGCACGACTGGCACGAGGTGTATGTGCCGCAGAGTCCGGCCGAGCGGGCCGCCGAGGTGTCCGAGCAGGCCGCGCGGTGCATGGACTGCGGAATCCCGTTCTGCCACTCGGGAAGTGCGGGTTGCCCACTGGGCAACCTGATCCCGGAGTGGAACGACCTGGTGCGGCGCGGCCGCTGGTCGGCGGCCAGTGAACGGCTGCACGCCACCAACAACTTCCCGGAGTTCACGGGGCGGGTGTGTCCGGCGCCGTGCGAGTCGGCGTGTGTGCTCGCCCTCGCCGACACGCACACGACCGGCAGCGTCACCATCAAGCGGATCGAGCAGGCCATCGCCGACGTCGCCTGGGAGTCCGGCTCGGTGGTGCCCAAGCCGCCGATGATCGCGACGGGCCGCAAGGTGGCGGTGGTCGGTTCCGGCCCGGCAGGCCTTGCGGCGGCACAGCAGCTGACCCGGGCGGGGCACGACGTGACCGTGTACGAGCGCGACGACCGGCTCGGGGGACTGCTGCGGTACGGCATCCCGGAATTCAAGATGGAGAAGGCGATCCTCGATCAGCGCCTGATGCAGATGCGCGCCGAGGGTACGCACTTCGTCACCGACTGCGAGGTCGGCGTCGACCTCACCGTGGAGCAGATGCGCGAGAACTTCGACGCCGTCGTGCTCGCGATCGGCGCGCTCCGGGGCCGCGACAACACGACCGTCGAAGGCCGGGAGCTGAACGGGATCCACCTCGCGATGGAACACCTCGTCACCTCGAACAAGGAATGCGAGGGTGACGGTCCCGCGACGATCACCGCCAAAGGCAAGCATGTCGTCATCATCGGCGGCGGCGACACCGGGGCCGATTGCCTCGGAACGGCGCACCGCCAGGGTGCGCTGTCGGTGACCCAGCTGGACTACAACCCGGAGTTGCCGACGGAACGGGACGAGGCCGCGACGCCGTGGCCTGCGTGGCCGATGGTGCTGCGCACGTCGCCCGCGCACGCCGAGGGCGGTGTCCGCCGGTATCAGGTCGCGGTGCAGCGTTTCCTCGGCGACGAGAACGGGAACGTCCGATCCATGGTGCTCGCCGAGGTCCGGGTCACCCGCGAGGACGGCAAACGCATCATCACGCCGGTCGGCGAGGAGATCGAATTACCGTGCGAACTGGCGCTTTTCGCGATCGGATTCGAGGGTGTCGATCTCGGCCCGCTGCTCGACGACTACGGGCTGTCGCCCACCCGGCGCGGATCGCTCTCCTGCGGCCCGGACTGGCAGACCACCGCACCCGGGGTCTTCGTCTGCGGGGACGCGCACCGCGGCGCGTCGCTGGTGGTGTGGGCGATCGCGGAGGGCAGGTCCGCGGCGCACGCCGTCGACGTGTATCTGACCGGGGCGTCGGACCTCCCGTCGCCGGTGCATCCGACGGCGCTCCCGCTGGCAGTCGTCTAAATGGAGAAGGGCGCGCGGGGCGACTAGGCTCGAGGCCGTGAACCGACGCACGAAGATCGTATGCACACTTGGACCTGCTACCGCCACCGGTGACCGTATTCGCGAGCTCGTCGAAAGCGGTATGGACGTGGCGCGGCTGAATTTCAGCCACGGCGAACACGCCGACCACGAGGAGAACTACAAACGCGTCCGGGCCGCCTCGGACGCGACGGGGAAGGCGGTCGGTGTCCTCGCCGACCTGCAGGGCCCGAAGATCCGGCTCGGCCGGTTCGCCGAGGGGCGCACCACGTGGGCCAACGGTGAGGAAGTGCGGATCACCGTCGACGAGGTCGAGGGCACCCACGACCGGGTGTCGACCACCTACAAGCAACTCGCCGAGGACGCCAAGGCCGGTGACCGCCTGCTGGTCGACGACGGCAAGGTCGGTCTCGTCGTCTCCGGGGTGGACGGCAACGACGTGATCTGCCGGGTCACCGAGGGCGGCCCGGTCAGCAACAACAAGGGTGTGTCCCTGCCGGGGATGAACGTGTCGGTCCCGGCGCTGTCGGAGAAGGACATCGCCGACCTCGAGTTCGCGCTCGGCCTCGGCGTCGACTTCATCGCCCTGTCGTTCGTGCGATCGCCGGCCGATGTGGAACTGGTTCACGCCGTGATGGATCGGGTCGGTCGCCGGATCCCGGTGATCGCGAAGCTCGAGAAGCCGGAGGCGATCGACAACCTCGAGGCGATCGTGCTGGCGTTCGACGCGGTGATGGTCGCCCGTGGTGACCTGGGTGTGGAGTTGCCGCTCGAGCAGGTGCCGCTGGTGCAGAAGCGGGCGATCCAGATCGCCCGGGAGAACGCGAAGCCGGTCATCGTGGCCACCCAGATGCTCGAGTCGATGATCGAGAACTCGCGGCCCACCCGCGCCGAGGCGTCCGACGTCGCGAACGCGGTCCTCGACGGCGCGGACGCGGTGATGCTGTCGGGTGAGACGTCGGTCGGTAAGTACGTGATGGAGACGGTGCGCACGATGGCGCGGATCGTCGAGGCGGTGGAGAACGAATCCACCCAGGTGCCGCCGCTGACGCATGTGCCGCGCACCAAGCGCGGTGTCATCTCCTATGCCGCCCGCGACATCGGGGAGCGCCTCGACGCGAAGGCGCTGGTCGCGTTCACCCAGTCCGGGGACACGGTGCGCCGGCTGGCGCGGCTGCACACGCCGCTGCCGTTGCTGGCGTTCACCCCGCTGCCGGAGGTGCGCAGCCAGTTGTCGCTGACGTGGGGCACCGAGACGTTCATCGTCGACCCGGTCGAGAGCACCGACGCCATGGTGCGGCAGGTCGACCACGCCCTGCTCGGGTTGGGCCGGTACCAGAAGGGTGAACTGGTGGTCATCGTGGCCGGGTCGCCGCCCGGCACCGTAGGCTCGACCAACCTGATCCACGTCCACAGAATCGGCGAAGAGGACCACTAGGTGAGCGAAGTCGCGGCGAAGACCGATCTCCAGACCCTGCTCGAACTTCTCGATCTCGAGAAGACCGGCGAGGACACGTACCGAGGTCGGCATCCCGCGCAGGTGGGTAGCCGGACGTTCGGCGGCCAGTTGATTTCCCAGGCACTGGTCGCCGCCGGCCGCACCGTGAGCGGCGAGCGTGCCGTGCACGCGATCAACGCTCACTTCATCCGCGGCGGCGACGTCAAGGAACCCATCGAATACCGCGTCGAGCGGCACCGTGACGGACGGGCCTTCGCGAACCGACAGGTCACGGCGCTGCAGAACGGTGAGGAACTGTTCGTCATGCTGGCGGCGTTCCAGGACTGGGGCAAGGGTCTCGAGCACGCGGTCGAGGTGCCCGACGTCCCGTTCCCGGACACGCTGCCGCCACTGGGCGACCACTTCCTCGGGTACGAGGATCGACTGAAGATGTTCGTTGACGCCCTCAAGCCGATCGACATGCGTTACGCGAACGACCCGTCGTGGATCATGAAGGGCACGGGGGAGAAGCTCACCCACAACCGGGTCTGGATGAAATCGGACGGCGACCTTCCCGACGACCCGCTCATTCACGTGGCCGTCATGGGCTACTCGTCGGACACCACGGTGCTGGATTCCATCATCACCACCCACGGCCTGTCGTGGGGGCTGGACCGGATCGTCGCGGCCACCGTCAACCATTCCATCTGGTTCCACCGGCCGTTCCGGTTCGACGACTGGACGCTCTACGCCACCGAATCGCCGGTTGCGGCAGGGTCCCGTGGCCTCGCGACGGGGCGGTTCTTCTCCCTGGAAGGCGAGTTGCTGGCCACCGTGGTCCAGGAAGGTCTCATCCGCCACTTCCCGCCGCGGAAGTAGCGACTCCGCCATTCCTTGCCACCGAAAGGTTTTGAACGGTAGTCCAACTGGTGGCCGCGGCGTATGGTCGGTCTGGAATCTCCGAAACGGAACGGACGTGCACTATGAGCGCAGACGCACCCGAGCAGAAGAACACCGGCCGGCCGGCCGAGACCGAAGTTCCCCTTCCCGACGACGAGGCGCTGGCCGCAGCCAAGAAGAAGGTGGAGGAGATCGACGCCCGCTACGAGCCGGGCGCCCGCGAGACGGTCGTCCTGCCCGGCTCCGACGGCACGGTGTCGGGTACCGCCTTCGACGATTACGTCGACGACGAGGGCAACCTGAAAAAGCCTGAGCCCGAGAAGGACTCGTAGACTGCCCGTCGACGGACGCCCGTTCTCTCTGCCCGATGTCCCACCCGTGCGGCGAAACCGCCCAAATGGGACATCGGGCGATGTGTGGGTGCGGATCGACGCGTGTCCTGTGCGTATCTCTCGCCGATGACCGAGGTCCGGGGTTAGACTTCGCCATCTTTTCTGGTGAGTTTCACCTCGTGATCGGGGATATGGGTCGTGGACTGGAACAACGTCGTCTGGGACAGCGCAATGTGGCTGCTCAAGGCCTACGTCATGACTGTCGTCGCGTTCGTCGTCGTAGTGATACTGCTCGCGCGGTTCACCAAATGGGGGAGGCAGTTCTGGCGCTTCGCCGCGCCGTACTTCAATCCGCGGCGCAGCCTCAAGCCGTTGACCATTCTGGCGGTGCTGCTGCTGTCGACGGTCTTCGCGGTGCGGATGACGGTGCTGTTCTCCTACTGGTACAACGACTTCTACGATTCGATCCAGAATCTGGACGAGTCGGCGTTCTGGCACTTCCTCCGCGTCTTCGCCCTTCTGGCGACCGTCCACGTGGTGCGGGCCCTGATCGAGTACCTGATCGGGCAGACCCTCGACATCGACTGGCGGACGTGGCTCAACCACCATCTCGTCGACGACTGGCTCGACAGCCGTGCCTACTACCGTGACCGGTTCCTGGACGACGCGATCGACAACCCGGACCAGCGCGTTCAGGCCGACATCACCAACTTCGTGACCACGTCCCGCTCGCTGTCGATGGGCGCGGTGACGGCCGTGCTGTCGATCGTGTCGTTCACGGGGATCCTGTGGGATCTGTCCGGCCCGATGACGGTGTTCGGCGTCGAGATCTCGCGGGCGATGATCTTCCTCGTCTACATCTATGTGCTGGTGACCACGGTGGTGGCGTTCTGGATCGGCAAGCCGCTCATCAAGCTGAACTTCCTCAACGAGAAACTGGGCGCCAACTTCCGCTACGCGCTGATCCGGGTGCGGGAGTACGGCGAGAGCATCGCGTTCTACCGCGGCGAGAACGTCGAGCGCCGCACCCTTGCCGGACGGTTCGCGGACGTCATCCGGAACATGTGGCAGATCGTCTTCCGGACGTTGAAGTTCAGTGGATGGAACCTCACCGTCAACCAGACGGCCGTCATCTTCCCGTTCCTCGTGCAGGGGCCCCGACTGTTCACCGGTCAGGTGTCGCTCGGTGACGTGATGCAGACGTCGCAGGCGTTCGGGCAGGTCCACGACTCCCTGTCCTTCTTCCGTGAGTCGTACGCCGACTTCGCGAGTTTCCGCGCCACCCTCATCCGACTCAACGGTCTGGCCAACGACAACCAGCACGCCGCCGAACTTCCGATCCTGAAGACCGGCAAGTCGGGCGACGACCTCCAGGTCGAGAAGCTGGACGTGCGCATCCCCACGGGCCAGACCCTCATCGAGGGCCTGGAGCTCACCGTGACCCCCGGGCAGTCGTTGCTGGTCAAGGGCCCGTCCGGCTCGGGCAAGACCACCCTGCTCCGCACGCTCGCCGATCTGTGGCCGTACGCCGACGGCACGGTGTCGCGACCCGCGGGAGAGGCCATCTTCCTGTCCCAGCGGCCGTACCTGCCGCTCGGTTCGCTGCGAACCGCACTGGCGTATCCGAAGGAGCCGACGGCGGCCGACGACGTCGTGCGCGCTGCGTTGTCGAAGGTGTCGCTCGGCAATCTGGGGGATCGGCTCGACGAGACCGCCGACTGGACGCGGATCCTGTCGCCGGGTGAGCAGCAGCGTCTCGCGTTCGCGCGGGTGCTGATCGCACGGCCCGCAGTGATCTTCCTCGACGAGGCCACGTCGGCCATCGACGAGGGCCTGGAATACACGCTCTACACCCTGCTCCGGACCGAACTCCCGGACAGCATCGTGGTGAGTGTGGGTCACCGCAGCACCCTCAACCAGTTCCATTCCCGCGGTGTGGAACTGGAGGGCGAGGGCCGGTGGACGGAGTCGGAACTCGTCGGGTGACTCTGCGGCGGGCTACCCGGCGTCCAGCCGAGTCGTGAACTGCAGGACGCGATAAGGGTCACCGGTCGTCGGGTTCCATTGCGACACAAACAGATGCAGCTCGCCCAGTGTGGACGCCGGATGGATGAATCCACCGTAGATCTGCGCCCACGTGCCGTCCGTCGCTCCCCAGTCGCCGCCGGCGATCTGCACGGTCGGTTCCGACCAGGGTCCGTCGATGCGCTCCGCCGTGCGTGTGACGATCGCGTACGCGGCGGGATCGAAGTACGCGAGGACCCAGGTGCCGTCGATCCGTCGCAGGCACATCTCGCCGACGGGGCCCGGCAGGATCGGGGTCGCGGGCTGTCCCCACGCCCACCCCGTGCCGCGGTCCCAGCCCCACTCTTCGTAAGCTCCGGGCTCGAGGATGCACGGTTCGGGGACCCGCCGGAGGATCATCCCACCCGGATTGGTGCGGTCGAACGCGCTCGAGACGACGTAGACGTAGCCGTCGTGCCGCTCCATGGTCCACAGCTGATCGAGCGACCCACCACGGTTGTCCCAGCGGGCGGGTGAGCGGTGCCAGTTCTCGCCGCCGTCGTCGGACCAGGCGAGATACGTGAAATTCGTCGGCCACGCACGTGACCTCCACGAGTGCACACTGACGACGGACAGATACGTCCGATCACCGATCGTGACGGCGTCGGCAGGAACGACGGTGAACTCGGTGCCCGCCGATTCCCGGTCGGGAAGTTCGCGGACATCGTGCGCGTTCGGCAGGATCTCCCGCGCCGTCCGGCCGCCGGCCGCGGAGTCGAACTCGATGCCGCCCCGGAGATCGGTGGTGGTGGAGCGCAACATCACGGGGCTGCGCCACCGCCTGCCGTGCGAGCTGAACGTGTCGCCGAAGAAGAACGCGACTCTCCCGTCGGCGAGGCGCGCGGGACAGCCGAGGTCGGTGCCGTGCACACCCCGGCGTCGCGTCGCCTCGCCGGTGACCTCCTTCACGAAGGTCGCTGCCGGTGTGGTTGTGCTGCCCGCGATACGCGCTTCTCCCGTGTCGGTGAATCCGGTGGTCAGGACGTCTTGCGGTAGGACGCGGCGAGTTCGTCGGCCCGATCCCACGGGGACCAGTCGACCTCGCGGCCGTCCAGTTGCGCTTCGACCACCTCGAGTCCCGCGTGCCAGCCGGCGGCGTGGGCGTAGGCGGATTCTTCTTCTTCCACGGTGTGGGTGAGCGTCAGCCAGCAGCCTCCGCTGCCGTCGGGGACGAGTTCCCAGTGCAGGGTCTCGGCGTCCCACAGGTACTCGAGGATGTGCGCGGGATGCACCGAGATGACCGTCCCGGTGGTGGTCTGATCTGCGGGCAACCCGAATCGGCGCACCTGCTCCGGCGTCACCCGGAAGACGAGTTCGGCGCCCGGGGTGAGGTCGAATTCGACGTCGGCGGGGAACCAGGCCTTCAGGTACTGCGGGTCGGTGAGAACTCGCCACACCTTCTCCGGCGAGTGCGAGAGCGCTTGCTGGAATCGAAGGGCTACCCGCCCGTCGTAGGTGAAAGTGACGGTGCCGAGCTCCATGGGTGACCTCCGTGCTCGAGGGCGTACCTGTTCCACCATGGTACTGGCAGGACGGCGCAGATCCCCAGGATCGGGCACAAAAAACCGCCGCTACCTGCGGGGTCGTCGGTCGCCGGCGGAAGAGAGCCCCAGAACCTGCAGGCGGTGCGGGTCGGCGAGGATGTCGATCCGGGCGATCTTCCCACCTGAGACGGTGAAGGCCATGACGGACATGGCCTTTCCCTCGGGTGCGGTCACGACCCCGGCGGCGCCGTTCACCAGGGCGAGCCGGGCGAAAGGAGCGAAGCGCGCGAAGGTGAGGGCCTGCTCGCTGACGGCGCGGGCTCCGCGCACGAGAGAGGATCCGTCCGCGCCGCCGTCGGCCCGCAGGACGATGTCCGGGTCGAGCAGGGCGAGGAGATCGTCGAACCGGCCGCCCCGCGAGGCGGCCATGAATGCCTCGACGATCTCGCGCTGCCGGGTCAGGTCGGCATCCGGAACCGGCCCCGACCCCTGGACGCGGCGGCGCGCGCGGCTCGCCAGCTGACGGGACGCGGCGGGGGTGCGTCCGGCGATCGGGGCGATCTCGTCGAAGGACAGTGCGAACATGTCGTGCAACACGAAGGCGAGCCGCTCGGCGGGCGTCAGCGTGTCGAGCACGACCAGCAGCGCGAGTCCGACCGAATCACCGAGCACCGCCTCGTGCTCGGGATCGGCCCCGTCCAGCTCGCTCACGATCGGATCCGGCACATGGACGTCCAGGGGCTCCTCACTGCGCATCTTCCGTGAGCGGAGCATGTCGAGGCACACCCGGGCGACGACCGTCGTCAGCCAGCCCCGCAGATTCTCCACATCCGAGGTCTCGGCACGGCTGAGCCGGAGCCAGCCCTCCTGCACGGCGTCCTCCGCTTCGCTGATCGAGCCGAGCATCCGGTAGGCGACCGCAGACAGATGCGTCCGGCTCTCCTCGAAGCGGTGTGCCAGAACTTCGTCGTCGTTCATCTGTCACATTCTGCCGTCGCGGTTCGTCATGTCAGTGAGAACGAAAATCACCCGGTGTGACATCAGATCACCCGAATACCTTTGGAGGCAGGCAATCATGAAAGCCCGGATGACCAACCCCGCGATGATCGTTCCCGACGCCATGAAGTCTCTGCTGGCTCTGGGAAAGGCAGCGTCGAAGGCGGACGTGCCGCCGGTGACGCACGCTCTCGTCCATCTGCGGTCGAGCCAGATCAACGGCTGCAGCGTGTGCGTCGACATGCATTCGCGTGAGCTGGAGAAGGAGGGCGAGACCAACGAGCGGATCTTCGCGGTGGCCGCGTGGCGGGAGGCTCCGTACTTCAGCGACGCCGAACGCGCGGCCCTGGCGCTGGCCGAGTCGATGACCCGGTTGAGCGACCGTTCGGACCCGGTGCCCGACGACGTGTGGAACGAGGCCGCCCGGCACTACGACGAGCAGGCCCTCGCGTCGCTGGTCCTGTCGATCGCCACCGTGAACCTGTGGAACCGGCTCAACGCCGCCACCCGGCAGGTCGCGGGCCAGTGGTGACGCAAACACCGTGACGGGGGACGAGATGCGAATCGCAGGTCAGAGAATGCATCTGACCTGCGATTCGCGAGAAATCCTGGCAGTGCCCTCGGTGAGACTCGAACTCACACTGGACGGGTTTTGAATCCGTTTCCTCTGCCAATTGGGATACGAGGGCGTGTTGCGCTGTACCACTGTAGAAGATCGCCGTCGGGAGTCAACCACCGGTACCCTTCTAACGTTCGCTCCCCGTGCCGGGGTCGTCCGAGCAGAGGAGAATGGTGGCCATGAACGCTCCCCAGCAGCAAGGTGTGCCGTCGCAGCCGCGACGGGTCGTGGTGGCCGAGGACGAGGCGCTGATCAGGCTCGATCTGGTCGAGATGCTGCGGGAAGAGGGCTACGACGTGGTCGGTGAGGCGGGTGACGGGCAGGCCGC
The DNA here is from genome assembly GCF_030058635.1 of Rhodococcus sp. IEGM 1305. Lineage (NCBI taxonomy): Bacteria > Bacillati > Actinomycetota > Actinomycetes > Mycobacteriales > Nocardiaceae > Rhodococcus > Rhodococcus sp. IEGM 1305. The sequence goes on along the minus strand of NZ_JASHKX010000006.1, from coordinate 59,466 downwards.
CGTCGACCTGGCGGTGGAGCTCAAACCCGACCTCGTGATCATGGACGTGAAGATGCCCCGTCGTGACGGCATCGATGCGGCCTCGGAGATCGCGGCGAAACGTATTGCGCCCGTGGTCATTCTCACAGCGTTCAGTCAGCGCGAGCTGGTGGAGCGGGCTCGCGACGCCGGGGCGATGGCCTATCTCGTCAAGCCGTTCTCCACTGCCGACCTGGTTCCTGCGGTCGAGTTGGCGGCCAGCCGGTTCAAGGAAGTGACCGCGCTCGAGCGGGAGATCTCCGATCTGTCCGAGCGTCTGGAGACCCGCAAGATCGTCGAGCGGGCGAAGGGCGTGTTGATGGAGAAGCAGTCGCTGACCGAGCCCGAAGCGTTCAAGTGGATCCAGCGGGCCGCGATGGACCGCCGGTCGACGATGAAGGCGGTCGCGCAGGTGGTGCTCGAGACCCTCGGTGGGGAAGCTCCCGCCAGCTGACCCGCGAGATCGGCGACGGGCGACGCGTTTTCGCCGGAGGCGTCAGGCGCCGGCGGGGAAGTCCGCGGATCGGCTGGCGTCGGCCCACCGCTGGGTCTCCGGCGTCAGGTGTCGTCGACTCCGTGCGCCTTCTCCTCGGCGCCTGAGGCTTGCCACGCTACGGCCGCGTAAACACTCGTCGTATTCAGATCACAGTAAGGTCACGAGCCTTTCTGGACGGATCGCGAAAGCCGCCGGACCGCTAGCGTCTGATCCCACAGCGGACGCCAACTCGGGTGGCGTCCGCACTCAGGTGATCTAAGGAGAGTTTGGATGGCTAAACGGACCCTCGTGCGGGCGGCCGCGGTTCTCGGCGCGGCATCTCTCGCACTGGCAGGTTGTAGTTCGGACAGTGGCGACGACTCCGCGAGTGGGAGTGACAGCTCTGCCTCGGCCACCACTGTTTCCACCGACTGCACGCCCGAAGAGGCGGCGGCAGCGGGTGCCCCGTCCACGGCGCCGCTGAAGATCGGCACTCTGCTCCCCGACACGGGAAGCCTCTCCTTCCTCGGACCGCCGATGGTGGCGGGCACCCAGCTCGGCGTCAACGACGTCAATGCGGCCGGTGGTGTCCTCGGCCAGCCGGTCCAGCTGATTCCCGGCGACTCGGGCGACACCACCACCGACACGGCGAACACCACAGTCGACCGGGAACTGGCCGCGGGCACCCAGGTGATCATCGGCGCGGCGTCGTCCTCGGTGTCGCTGAAGGTCATCGACAAGGTGTCCAGCGCCGGCGTCGTGATGTTCTCCCCGGCCAACACGTCCGACCAGTTCGTCTGCTACCCGGACAAGGGCCAGTACTTCCGCACCGCCCCCACCGACGTGTTGCAGGCTCAGGCTGTGTCGCAACTCATCTCGGACGACGGCGGCCAGCGCGTGTCCATCCTGGCCCTCAACGACCCGTACGGAACCGGGCTCGCCGACAACATCCAGAAGAACCTCGTCGACGCGGGCATCCCCGAGGACCAGATCCAGAAGATCATCTACGACCCCAACGCGCAGTCGTTCAACTCCGAGATCGACCAGGTCAAGGACTTCGCCCCCGACGCTGTCGCGGTGGTCGGATTCGAGGAGTCGGCGAAGATCATCACCCGTATGCACGAGGTCGGCATCGGCCCGTCCGACGGGATGAAGGTCTACGGCGTGGACGGCAACATGGGTAACGCGCTCGGCGAGTCGGTGGCCGCACCGCTGCTCGACGGCATGCAGGGCACCACGCCGCTCACGGACGTCGGTCCGGCCTTCCAGGATCGTCTCAAGGGCATCAACCCGGGGCTGATCGACTTCAACTACGCCGGTGAGTCCTACGACGCGGTAGTCGTTTCCGCGCTCGCCGCGGAAGCCGCGAAGTCGACGGCCGGTCGCGACATCGCCGCGAACATCAACGCCGTCACCGAGGGCGGAACCCCGTGCACGTCCTACCAGGAGTGCCTGCCGCTCGTGCAGGCCGGCACGGACGTCGACTACAACGGCATCACCGGCAAACTCGACTTCACCGCCGCAGGCGAGCCGTCCATCGGTTCGTACGGCAAGCTGAAGTTCGGTGCCGACAACAAGCTGACGACGGACGGATACATCGTCGTCGGCGGATGATCGCACTCACCTGAAACGGACTGTGGGCCAGGGAAACCTGGCCCACAGTCGTGTCCGGAACCACCGGACCTACTTCTTCTCCTGACTTCCCGCGAGGGTCCCGAGGTACAGCTCGATCACCTTCGGGTCGTGCATCAGGTTGGGTCCCGAGTCGGTGTACGCGTTGCGGCCCTGGTCGAGGACGTAGCCGCGGTCGCAGATCTGCAGGCACCGGCGGGCGTTCTGCTCGACCATGATCACCGAGACGCCCGCCGCGTTGATTCGCTTGCAGCGGATGAACACCTCGTCCTGGAACATCGGGGACAGTCCGGCGGACGGCTCGTCGAGCAGCAGCACGGACGGTTCCATCATCAGTGCCCGGCCCATCGCGACCATCTGCCGTTCACCGCCGGACAGGGCGCCCGCCTTCACCTTCTTCCGCTCGACGAGCAGCGGGAAGAGGTCGCCGACGAACGCGAATCTCTGCGCGAAGAGCTTGGGCCGCAAATACATCCCCATCTCGAGGTTCTCCTCGATGGTGAGCGACGGAAAGACGTTCTGCGTCTGCGGGACGTAGCCGACACCCTTCTGCACGAGAACGTGGGCGGGTTTGGACGTGATGTCCTCACCGCGCAGGGTCACCGAACCCTCACGCACCGGTATCAGCCCGAACAGCGACTTCAGGAGCGTGGACTTCCCGGCACCGTTGGGACCGATGATGCCGACGATCTCACCCTCGCGCAGGAAGAAGTTGCACTCGCGGAGGATGTTGACGCCGGGGATGTACCCGGCCACCACACCGTCCGCGCGGACGAGGGCACCCTCGGCGAGCCGGGCATGCTCCTCGGGTGTGGCCGCGAATTCCGCTGGGGTCAGTTCGGTCATGAGTTCTCACGCCTCAGCTCGGTGATGTCGGGTTCGGAGAGGTCGCCGCCGGTCTCGAGGGTTGCCGCCTCCGCGTTTTCGAGTGCCTCGGCCAGAACGGCCGTCGCGCCCACCGGATTCCCCTCGTCGTCGAACTCGAGCGCCTGATCGTGGTGGCTGCCCAGGTAGGCGTCGACCACCGCGTTGTTGGACGAGAGGTGTCCCGGTGTGGACTCGGCGATCACACTGCCCTGCGCCATCACCACCACCCAGTCGCTGATGTCGCGGATGACGTCCATGTCGTGTTCGACGAACACGACGGTCATGCCCTCGTCCCGAAGCGACTTGATGTGGCCGAGCAGGCTCTGGGTGAGCGCCGGGTTCACGCCGGCCATCGGCTCGTCGAGCATCACCACGGTCGGCTCGGTCATCAGCGCCCGCGCCATCTCGAGCAGCTTGCGCTGACCACCGGACAGCGAGCCGGCGAGATCGTCGGACTTGGTGTCGAGCTTGAACCGCGCGAGCAGTTCGTTCGCTCGTTCGGTGACGGCCCGTTCCTGCGCCTTCCACGTCCACGGCAGGAGCGTGTTGAAGATCCGCTCACCGCGCTGCCCGGTGGCGCCGAGCCGAACGTTGTCGAGCACCGTCAGCTTCGACAGCGCCTTGGTGAGCTGGAACGTGCGGACGACGCCGCGGCGGGCCACCTGGTGCGGATACATCCGGCCCAGCGACTGACCATCCATCGACCACGTGCCGCTGTCCGGCCGGTCGAAACCGGTGAGCAGGTTGAACAGGGTGGTCTTGCCTGCACCGTTCGGACCGATCAGTCCGGTGATGCAGCCGCGCTGGATCTCCAGATGCGCCACGTCGACGGCCTTGAGCCCGCCGAACGTCCGGGACACGTTGTCGACCACGAGGATCGGGTCGGGTTTCGGTGCGCCGGGGGAGTGCGGGACGTCGGTGAATATCGAGGCCCGTTCCTCGTCGGTGAGCACGGTGTCGGTCTGCAGATGATCCGGCAGTCTGTGGTCAGGCATTGAGCTGCACCTCCCGCTTGTTGCCCAGTATGCCCTGTGGCCGGAAGACCATCAGCACCGCGATCATGATGCCGAGCAGGACGAACCGCATGGCCCCGACCTGCTGTTCCGTCAGCGGCAGCAGCGGCTCCGGCCCGGAGATCGCCTGTCGCAACAGGGCGTCCGGGATGGCCAGCAGGAACCAGAACAGCATCGCGCCGACCACCGGTCCGAAGACCGTGGCGGCGCCGCCGAGGATGAGGGCGCCGAACGCGAAGAACGTCTGTGCGGTGGAGTAGAAGTCGGGGTTGATCGACTTGGTCTGCAGTGCGTTGAACACGCCGCCGAGCCCGCCGATCATGCCGCCGAGGACCAGCGCCTGCATCTTGTAGACGAACACGTTCTTGCCGAGGGCGCGTGCGGCGTCCTCGTCCTCGCGGACGGCCTTGAGGACACGGCCCCACGGGCTGTGCGTCAGGAGGAACACGAACCCGCACAGCACCAGGACGAGAGTCCACCCCACGACCATCGACCAGAGGTCGTCGCCGTAGAACTTCACGCCGAGGAAGTTGTACTGCTTACCCGAGTCGAACGGGCTGAGCGTCGTGAACGGGTCCGCGAAACCGAACAACCCGTTGGTGGATCCGGTGATGGAATCCGATGCGGTGGAGCGGAAGATCAGGCGGAGGATCTCGGATGCGGCGATCGTGACGATGGCGAGGTAGTCGGCCCGCAACCGCAGCGTCGGGATACCGAGGACGACGGCCAGCAGTCCGGCCGCGGCGAGACCGACGAGGATGCCGACCCACAGCGGCTGCTGGTAGGTGACGGTCATGATCCCGACGCCGTAGCCGCCGAGGAGGGCGAAACCGATCTGACCGAAGTTGAGCAGTCCGGCGTAGCCGAAGTGCAGGTTGAGGCCGATCGCCAGCAGCGCGTAGAAGATCGCGGACGGGCCGATCAGCTGGGCGAGCGAGACCTGGAGTGCTCCTGCGATGTCCATGCCCTCACCCGATCCTTTGCCGGCTGCCGAGAATGCCCTGAGGCCGGACCACCAGGATGACGATCAAGATGAGCAGTCCTCCGATGTACTTGAGGTCGGGGTTGATCACCAGCGTCGACAGCTGGACGAGCAGACCGACGATCACACAGCCGAGCAGCGCGCCGTATGCGGTGCCGAGTCCGCCGAGCGTGATGCCGGCGAACATCAGCAGCAGGAGCTTGAAGCCCATCTCCCACTGCACGCGGCCGCCGAGTTCGGAGATGCCGAACAGGACGCCGCCGAGCGCGGCGAGACCGCCGCCGAGACCCCACACGAAGCGGATCACCCGTTCGACGTCGATGCCGGACGACGCGGCCAGGTCGCGGTTGTCGGACACCGCGCGCATGGCCTTGCCGATGCGCGTCTTCTGCAGCAGCAGGGCCACTCCGACGAGAACGACGAGACTGATGCCGATGCTCACGAGGTTGGCGTCGGTGATCGCGATCGGACCCCAGTGCCGCTCGACCTGGGCCTGGTAGTCGACGAACGGTTCCGCGCGATCGGAGAAGAAGATCAGGATCAGGTAGCGCAGGGAGATCGCGAGCCCGATCGACACCACCAGCTGCGCTATCAGGCCGGTCTTGCGTCGTCGCAGCGGTTTCCAGATCCCGGCGTTGTTCAGCAGTCCGATCAGGATGCCCACGAACACTGCGAGGATGGTGGCCGGGATCAGCTGCACACCGAACGTCACGTTGATCACCCACGCCGCGACCGCGCCGAGGGTGACGAGTTCGCCGTGCGCGAAGTTCGTCAGGCCGGTGGTGCCGTAGATCAGGCTCAGCCCGACTCCGGCGATGGCGATCACGAGACCGAACCGGAGTCCGTCGATGGTCTGGCGAATCAGCTTCTCGTAGAACGGGACCGCGGAACCGGTACGGGCCTCGCCGAACGAGAAGATCACCGTGTTGGTGCGACCGGCCACCACTTCCCGCTGCACCGTGGCCTGCACGCTGACGTCGTCGGGAAGCGAGTCCGCCACGATCTCGAACGTGTACGTGCCGGGCGCGACCTGGAGTTCCCAGCGGCCGTTCGACTCCGACGTCGCCTTCGCCACCTCGTTGCCCGACGAATCGAGAGCGCGTACCTCGACGTCCGCGAGCCGTTCGCCGGCGTTGTTCAGATTGCCGCTGACCCGCACCGCGTTCTCCGGGGGCGCCGGTTGCCCGCTCGTCGCGGGCGGTGGGGGCGGCGGGGTGGGTTCCTGCGCCGCCGCGGGACCGCCGAAGGCGATCGCCGCGACGAGGCCGAGCAGGACGAGGACGAACGCACGGCCGAGTTGCCGGGTGACCGACCCTCGCCTCGTGCGTTTCCTCGCGGATGTCGGTCGCGTCCTCACTGCTGGGAGTCGCTTCCTCACGGTTGGGGCCACGCAGGTCCTCCGGGGACGTGTAGATCGGTCAGGAACGTGCTGCGACGGACTCGACTACCGCCCGTGCCGCAATTTCCGGACTCTAACGGCTCCGGTCGCGCGAAATGGGGTTCTCGGATTTCCGGCACGTTTCGGTTGGGTATCGAACCATCCGGCTGATCGGTGTCGGATCCGCTCCCTAGACTGGGCAACCGTGAGCCCTGCAACCACCCCCCGGTCCACCACGTCCCCCGCGTCCGGCGCCGCCGCGTCGTCCGACGATCGCCCCACCCTGATGCTGCTCGACGGCCACTCGCTGGCCTTCCGTGCGTTCTACGCCCTGCCCGCCGAGAACTTCAAGACGCACAGCGGTCAGGTCACCAACGCCGTCTACGGGTTCACGTCGATGTTGATCAACCTGCTGCGCGACGAACAGCCGAGCCACGTGGCGGCGGCGTTCGACGTGTCCAGGCAGACGTTCCGGGCGGAGAAGTTCCCCGAGTACAAGGCGAATCGCAGCAAGGCTCCGGACGAGTTCAAGGGGCAGGTCGAGATCACCAAGGACGTCCTCGGGGCCCTCGGCATCCCGGTGATGGCCGAGGAAGGCTTCGAGGCCGACGACATCATCGCCACGCTCACCACCCAGGCCGAGGCGCTCGGGTACCGCGTCCTCGTGGTGACCGGCGACCGGGACTCGCTCCAGCTGGTCACCGACGGGGTCACGGTGCTGTACCCGAAGAAGGGCGTCTCGGACCTCACCCGGTTCACCCCCGCGGCCGTCGAGGAGAAGTACGGGCTCACACCTGCGCAGTACCCCGACTTCGCGGCACTGCGCGGCGACCCGAGCGACAACCTGCCGGGCATCCCGGGGGTGGGGGAGAAGACCGCCACCAAGTGGATCAAGGAGTACGGCGATCTCGTCGGCCTGGTCGACAACGTCGACAAGGTCCGCGGCAAGGTCGGTGACGCGCTGCGCGAGAACCTGCCGAACGTCCTGCTCAACCGGGAACTCACCGAAATGGTGCGCGACGTCCCGCTGCCGTACACCCCGGACCAGCTGATGCTCGCGCAGTGGGATCGGGAGAAGATCCACGCGCTGTTCGACGACCTCGAGTTCAAGGTGCTGCGCGACCGGCTGTTCGCCACGCTGGCCCCCGTCGAAGCCGAGGCCGAGGAGGGCTTCGAGGTGCGGGGGAGCGCGCTCGATCCCGGGGCGGTCGCGGACTGGCTGTCGGCGCACGCGTCGACGGGCGAGCGATCCGGCGTGTCGGTGGTCGGCACCCGCACCCCGTACGGCGGTGACGTGACGGCGATCGCCATCGCCGCCGCAGACGGCGAGGGCGCCTACATCGCCACCGCGTCCGCCACCCCGGAGGACGAGAAGGCGCTCGGCGACTGGCTCGCGGACGCCGGTCAGCCGAAGGCCCTGCACGAAGCCAAGTGGGCGATGCACGCGCTGCGCGGACGCGGCTGGGTGCTCGGTGGTCTCACCAGCGACACCGCGCTGGCGGCCTACCTGGTGCGTCCCGGGCAGCGGACGTTCAACCTCGACGACCTGTCGCTGAGGTACCTGCGCAGGGAGCTGCGGGTGGAGGAGACCGGCCAGGAGCAGCTGTCGCTGCTCGACGACGCCGACCAGGTCGACGCGGAAGCCGCCGAGACCGAAATTCTCAGCGCCCGCGCCGTCCTCGACCTCGCGGCCGCGCTCGACACCGAACTCGACAACATCGAATCGACGGCTCTGCTGTCCGAGATGGAGTTGCCGCTGCTGGAGGTGCTGGCCGACATCGAGGCGTCCGGTATCGCCGTCGACGGCACCCACCTGCACGACCTGCAGAGCCGATTCGCGGCCGAGGTCTCCGCGGCGGCGGAGGCGGCCTACGGGGTCATCGGCAAGCAGATCAACCTCGGGTCGCCCAAGCAGCTGCAGGTCGTGCTGTTCGACGAGCTGGAGATGCCCAAGACGAAGAAGACGAAGACCGGGTACACCACGGACGCCGAGGCGTTGCAGAACCTGTTCGAGAAGACGTCGCACCCGTTCCTCGAGCACCTGCTCGCGCACCGCGACGCGACGCGGCTGAAGGTCACCGTCGACGGTCTGCTCAAGACGGTCGCCGAGGACGGGCGGATCCACACGACGTTCAACCAGACCGTCGCGGCCACCGGCCGGCTGTCGTCGACCGAGCCGAACCTCCAGAACATCCCGGTGCGCACGGATGCAGGCCGGCAGATCCGGGACGGCTTCGTCGTCGGCGAGGGCTACGATTCGCTGCTCACGGCCGACTACAGCCAGATCGAGATGCGGATCATGGCCCACGTGTCCGGCGACGAGGGCCTGATCGAGGCGTTCAACACCGGCGAAGACCTGCACAGCTTCGTCGGCGCGCGTGCGTTCGGCGTGCCGATCGAGGAGGTCACACCGGAGCTTCGCCGCCGCGTGAAGGCGATGTCGTACGGGCTGGCGTACGGGCTGAGCGCGTTCGGTCTGGCCGCCCAGCTCAAGATCTCGACCGAAGAGGCCAAATCGCAGATGGAGGCGTACTTCGCCCGGTTCGGCGGGGTCCGCGACTACCTGCACGAGGTCGTCGAGCAGGCCCGCAAGGACGGCTACACGTCGACGCTGTACGGGCGTCGCCGCTACCTGCCCGACCTCACCAGTGACAACCGCCAGCGGCGGGAGGTCGCCGAGCGCGCCGCGCTCAACGCCCCCATCCAGGGCACGGCCGCCGACATCATCAAGGTCGCGATGATCAACGTGCAGCGATCACTGCGCGACGCGGGCCTGAAGTCGCGGATGCTGCTGCAGGTCCACGACGAACTCGTGCTCGAGGTCGTCGATTCGGAACGGGAACAGGTCGAACAGCTGGTCCGCGACGAGATGTCCTCGGCCATCGAGCTGTCGGTGCCGCTCGACGTGTCCGTCGGCACCGGTCGCAGCTGGGACGCCGCCGCACACTAGGCGGCGGCGGTCCTCCGCCCTATTCGGCCGGCGCCTGCTCGGCGATCTGCTTGCGCACCTCGTCCATGTCGAGGGCCTTGACCTGCGTGACCAGATCCTCGAGCGCCGCAGGCGGCAGCGCACCCGGCTGGCTGAACACCAGCACACCCTCGCGGAACGCCATGATGGTCGGGATCGACCGGATGTTCGCGGCGGCGGCGATGCCCTGTTCCGCCTCGGTGTCGACCTTGGCGTGCACGACGTCGGGGTGCTGCTCCGACGAGGCCTCGAAGGTGGGGGCGAAGGAGCGGCACGGACCGCACCACGATGCCCAGAAGTCCACCAGAACGACGTCGTTGCCGGTCACGGTCTCGTCGAAGTTCTGCTGAGTCAGAGTCTTGGTGGCCACGAGGGTCCTTTCGTTCGGTGACTGCTTTGCGTGTGCAACGCCGCGCCGCCGTCGATTCTTCCCTGCGGCGCCGTCAGCCGGTGCGCTCCGTGTCCCGGAACGTGCGGCGGTACGCCTGCGGGGTGGTGTGCCGCAGCCGCAGGAAATGCTGCCGCAGCACGGCGCCGCCGCCGAAACCGACCCGTTCGGCGATCACGTCCACCGACAGGTCCGAGTTCTCCAGCAGGTGCTGCGCGGCCAGCACCCGCTGATCGCTGAGCCAGCGGGCCGGGGTGGTTCCGGTCTCGGCCTGGAACCGCCGCGCGAACGTGCGGGGCGACATGTTGGCCTTGGCCGCCACCGCGGTCACGGACAGGTCGAGGGCGAGGTGCTCGGTCATCCAGTCGAGCAGCGGGCCGAGGGTGTCGATCGTCGTCGACGGCAGCGGCATCGCCACGTACTGCGCCTGACCGCCGTCCCGGTGCGGCGGGACGACCATGCGCCGCGCGATCCCGTTGGCCACCCGGCTGCCCTGCTCCTTGCGCACGATGTGCAGGCACAGGTCGATACCCGCGGCGGTGCCCGCGCTGGTCAGGACGGGATCGTCGTCGACGTACAGGACATTCGGGTCGACCGTCGCAGCCGGGTGGAGGTCGGCGAGCCGCTGAGCGTGCCGCCAGTGGGTGGTGCACTTGCGTCCGTCCAGCAGTCCGGCCGCGCCGAGTACGAAGGCGCCGCTGCAGAGGCTGGCGACCTTGGCGCCCCGGTCCACCGCGGCCCGGAGTTTGTCGAGGAGGGGGTCCATGCACGGGTCGGGGTCCTTCGCGCAGACGAAGGTGCCGTCCGCCTCGGCGTAGGTTCCGCCCGCGGGAACCACGATGAGGTCGGCGTCGTCGAGCCGGTCGAGGTCGTACGGGACGTCGATGCCGTAACCGAATCGGGTGCGGATGGGTTCCCGTGAGCCGGCGACGAGGGAGAAGTCGTAGGTGGGGAGTCCGTCGTCGGATCGGTCGAAACCGAACACCTCGCAGGCGACTCCGAGCTCGAACGCTTCGGTGAGCGGCATGAGCGGGACTACGACTTTTTTCAGCACCATCCCACTATGGCAGAAATATGGTCAACAATGTCGTTTCTGCCACTATTTCTCGGACGCCGATGCTACGAGGCTGAAGACATGACAATCCTGGTCGTGGTACTCCTCGTGTTCCTGGCGCTCGACGCGCTGGCGCTCGCCGGCCGCACGCCCGACACGCACAACGAAGTCATCCAGCACGGGGACTTCCGGTTTTGAGAGGGAACCTGGCGGTCCAGTACGCGGGCACGGCGCTCGCCTGGGGCGCGAGTTTCCTCTTCATCAAGGTCGGGCTCGAGGGCCTGTCCTTCACACAGGTCGTGCTGTGGCGACTCGTGTTCGGGGCGGTGACCCTCGGTGCCGTCCTCGGACTCACCCGGACGCGGTTGCCGCGCGAAGCGGCGACATGGGCGCACCTGTCGGTACTGGCGGTCGCCCAGTGTGTGGTGCCGTGGTTGCTGTTCAGCTGGGCCGAGCAGAGCATCAGTTCGGGCCTGGCCAGCATCTACAACGCGACCACACCGCTCATGACGATGTCGGTGGCACTGGCGTTCCTGCCAGGGGAGAAACTTACGGACGCAAAGCTGTTCGGCCTCCTGCTCGGATTCACCGGGGTGGTCGTGGTGCTGGCGCCGTGGCAGGCGGGGATCATCGGCAGCGTCCCCGCCCAGCTCGCGTGCCTCGGTGCGACCGCGTCGTACGGCGTGGCACTGGTCTACCTGAGGCGGTTCATCCTTCCGCGAGGCGTCGGAACACCCACCATCGCGTTCATGCAGGTGTCGATCGCCGCGGCCGCCATGCTCCTCGCCACCCCGTGGGTCGCGAGCACGCCGATGCACCTGACCCCCGCGATCGTCGCCTCGATGATCGGGCTCGGGGCGTTCGGCACCGGGCTGGCGTTCGTGTGGAACACGAACGTGGTGCGCGGCTGGGGGCCCACCGCGGCCTCCACCGTCACCTACCTGACGCCGGTGGTCGGGGTCGTGCTCGGCGCGGTCGCGCTCGACGAGCACATCTCGTGGAACCAGCCCGTCGGGGCACTTGCGGTGATCGCGGGAATCGTCGTCACCCAACGGTCTTCGCGCAAGGCCGCCGAGACGGTCGCCGCGGACGCACCGTGATCACGGCGGTGCCGTGACCACCCACTCGCGTTTGGCGTCCCCGTCCCACCGGCGCACCACCGACGCCCGGCCGACGATGTCGCCACCGTCGAGCAGCCGCGCGGCCTCCGCGATCTGATCGGCAGGCAGTCGCCGCGCGAGAGTCACGTGCGGCGTCCATTCGCCCGGGCGGATGTGCGGCGTGATCTCCGTGGCGTGCGCCGCGAGATCGAACACGCTGCGGTGCAGGGACAGCAGGGCCTTCGACGGCACCACCAATCGCGACAGCGTGACGTGCCTGCCGCCGAACATCACGAGCCCGCCCAGCCTGATGTGGAACGAGGGCGTCGCGATCCGGCGGCCCAGCAGTTCGTCGATCTCGGGTGGGATGTGGCGTGCCACGAACAGGGTGATGTGGGGCCGATTCGATTCGGCGCGAACGCGAGTGCGGCTGGGCATCCCGGCATCCCACAGGCGTTGCCACTCCGCGCGCACGGCAACGTCGGTCGCTTCGTCGAACAGCAGTTCCACCGACTGGACCATGGTAGGCAATGATGGCCTCATGAGCGGTGCCACGGCAAACATTTTCGATACCCGGATCGGCGTACTCCTCGGCGACGGCATCGGTCACGAGATCGTCCCGGCAACCCAGCGGGTGGTCTCGGCCGCGGTGACCGCGGCGGGCGGCGGCGCCGTCGACTGGGTGGAACTGCCCCTCGGCCTGGGCGCCATCGAGTCGCACGGAGCGCCGATCCCCGACTCCACGCTCTCCGCGCTGGACGAACTCGACGCCTGGATCCTGGGCCCGCACGACAGCGCCGCCTACCCGGAACCGTTCCGCGGCCGGCTGACCCCCGGCGGGGTGGTGCGCAAGAGATTCGACCTCTTCGCGAACATCCGCCCCGCCCGCTCGCTCGAGGGCGTCGCCTCGACGGTCCCGGACATGGACCTGGTGATCGTCCGGGAGAACACCGAAGGGTTGTACGCGGACCGGAACATGTTCGCCGGCAGCGGCGAGTTCATGCCGACCCCCGACGTGGCGCTGGCGGTCGGCGTCGTGACGAGGAAGGCGTGTGAGCGCATCGCGCACACCGCATTCGCGCTGGCGCGCACCCGCGGCCGCCACGTCACGATCGTGCACAAGGCCAACGTCCTGTCGATGACGACCGGACTGTTCCGCGACGTCTGCCGGGAGGTGGGGGAGCGCGACTACCCGGACGTGCGGATCGACGACGAGCACGTCGACGCCATGACCGCGCACCTCGTCCGCAGGGGGCGCGACTTCGACGTCGTGGTGACGGAGAACATGTTCGGGGACATCCTGTCGGACCTGACCGGTGAGCTGTCCGGCTCGCTCGGCACCGCCCCGTCGATCAACAGTTCCGAGACCAAGGTGATGGCGCAGGCGGCGCACGGAGCCGCCCCCGACATCGCGGGCCACAACCGGGCCAATCCCACGGCGCTGATGCTGTCGGCCGCGATGATGCTCGAATGGCTCGGGGACCGCCGCGCAGACCGGCATCTGGGCGGCGCGGCACACCGGATCCGCGACGCGGTCCGTGCGACCATCGCGTCCGGAGTCGCCACGGCTGACCTGGGTGGACTCGCGTCGACCGGTGAATTCACCGAGACCGTCCTCGCCCGGACACTGCGTCGCTGAAACCGCCGCCACGGGCCGGGACAGGCCGTTAATGTTCGGTAACGACGTCCGCAGATGCGGGTGCCGTAACCTACCGTTCGACTATTCGGAGTTCGAGAGTTCTCCGTCGCCGTAGCTCGCTCGGTGTACCACGATTTCCTTGGAGGACATGCCAGTGTCTGGTCGATCCGTCTTCGCGCGAGGCCGAGTGGCCCGCACCATCTGTGCACTGGCGGGCGGCAGTGCTCTGCTGCTCGCCGGATGCGCCAGCAACACCGAGGGCGGCGGTACGCCTTCCGGAGAAGAGACCGTCGCCGTGGAAGTCGACAAGGTGGATGCCATCGCGGCGACACTGCCCGAGAAGATCGCGTCGTCCGGCAAGATCATCGTCGGTGTCAATATTCCCTACTCGCCCAACGAGTTCAAGGATCCGAGCGGCAAGATCGTCGGCTTCGACGTCGACCTCGTGGACGCCGTGAGCAAGGTGCTCGGCGTGACACCGGAGTACACCGAGGCGGACTTCGACAAGATCATCCCGTCGATCCAGGCCGGCAGCTACGACATGGGTATGTCGTCGTTCACGGACACCAAGGAACGCGAGCAGTCGGTCGACTTCACCACCTACTTCAGCGCCGGAGTGCAGTGGGCGCAGCCCGCAGGCAAGTCCGTCGACCCCACCAACGCCTGCGGCCTGCGGGTCGGCGTGCAGACCACCACCATCGAGGATCTCGAGGAGGTGCCCGCCAAGAGCGCGGCGTGCGTGGCGGCCGGGAAGCCGCCCATCGAGATCGTGAAGTTCGACAGCCAGGACGACGCCGCCAACGCCGTCGCGCTCGGCAAGGTCGACGCGATGTCCGCCGATTCGCCCGTCACCGCGTACGCGATCAAGCAGAGCGACGGCAAGATCGAGGCCGCGGGCGAGGTCTTCGACGCCGCGCCGTACGGCTGGCCCGTCGCGAAGGGTTCGCCGCTCGCGCAGACCCTCCAGCAGGCGCTGCAGCACCTCATCGACGACGGCACCTACCGGACGATCGCGGAGAACTGGGGTGTCGAGGCGGGCGTCATCACCACGTCCCAGATCAACGGCGCCACGAGCTGAGCGGTTGACGAGTGTCTGACGTGGAGAAGGCTCCGGACCGGTCCGGCACCGAGGCGGGGCAGGAACCGGAACCGATCAAGGCGATCCCGCTGCGGCGGCCCGGCCGCTGGATCGCCGCGATCGTCGTCGGTCTGTTGCTGGCGCTGTTCGTCAACGGTGCGCGCACCAACGAGGCGTACCGCTGGGACGTCTACGCCCGGTATCTGTTCGATGCACGGATCTCGGCCGCGGCGTGGAACACCATCCAGCTGACGATCCTGTCGATGGCGATCGCCATCATCCTGGGTGTCGTCCTCGCCGTCATGCGACTGTCGCCGAACCCGGTGCTGAAGGCGGCGTCGTGGGGTTACCTGTGGATCTTCCGCGGGACCCCGGTCTACGTGCAGTTGGTGTTCTGGGGACTGTTCCCGTCGATCTACAAGCAGCTGGATCTGGGCATCCCGTTCGTCCACCAGTTCGTGCACATCGACCTGCAGGGGATCAACGCGGCGTTCCTGTTCGCGGTGATCGGTCTGGGACTCAACGAGGCCGCGTACATGGCCGAGATCGTCCGGGCCGGCGTGAACTCGGTGGCCGAGGGGCAGACCGAGGCGTCGGTGGCGCTCGGCATGACATGGTCGCAGACCATGCGCCGCACGGTCCTGCCGCAGGCCATGCGGGTGATCATCCCGCCCACGGGCAACGAGCTGATCAGCATGCTGAAGACGACATCGCTGGTCACCGCGGTGCCGTACAGCCTGGAGTTGTACGGACGTGCCAGAGACATCTCGGGTGCGAACTTCCAGCCGATCCCGCTGCTGATGGTGGCCGCCACCTGGTACCTCGCCATCACCAGCCTGCTGATGATCGGCCAGTTCTACCTGGAGCGCTACTACTCGAAGGGTGCGTCCCGCAAGCTCACCCCGCGGCAACTGCAGGCGCTCGCCGACGCGCAGGGCAAGCCGCTGGTGATCGAACCCGGGCCCGAGACCTTGCCCGACACTCCCGGAGGGGAACGACGATGACGCCGATGGTCAAGGCGGACCGGGTCTGCAAGAACTTCGGGGCGCTGAAGGTACTCAAGGGTGTGTCGCTGGAGATCGACGCCGGTCAGGTCCTGTGCCTGGTCGGGCCCTCGGGCTCGGGGAAGTCGACGTTCCTGCGGTGCATCAACCACCTCGAGCAGGTCAACGCCGGGCGGCTGTACGTCGACGGCGAGATCGTCGGGTACTCCGAGCGGGGCGGCAAGCTCTACGAACTCCATCCCAGAGCGGCCGCGAAGCAGCGCCGCGACATCGGGATGGTCTTCCAGCACTTCAACCTCTTCCCGCACCGGACGGCACTCGAGAACATCATCGAGGCGCCCATCCAGGTGAAGAGGCTGAGCAAGAAGAAGGCGCTCGAGCGAGGACGTGACCTCCTCGAGCAGGTGGGCCTGAGCGAGAAGGCGGACGCGTACCCGGCGCAGCTGTCGGGTGGTCAGCAGCAGCGCGTCGCGATCGCCCGCGCGCTGGCGATGGACCCCAAGCTGATGCTGTTCGACGAGCCGACGTCCGCCCTCGACCCGGAGCTGGTCGGGGAGGTGCTGACCGTCATGAAGGATCTCGCGGCCGGCGGCATGACGATGGTCGTCGTCACGCACGAGATGGGCTTCGCACGCGAGGTGGCCGACCAGCTCGTGTTCATGGACGCCGGCGTCGTCGTCGAATCGGGGAACCCCCGCGAGCTGCTCGCCAATCCGCAGCACGACCGCACCAAGTTGTTCTTGTCGAAGCTGCTGTAGTGGCCTCCGGCCCCGTGAGTACTTCTCAACCGCGGGCGGTTAAGAAGTACTCACGGGTTTGCGGCAGCTGAAGATGGCGGTGCCGGGGAAGATCTGTCCCCGCAGCGGGCTCCACTGCCCCCATTCCCGGTCGAGCCATTCGGGCCACTCCGGCTCGATGATGTCGCGTACCTCCAGTCCGGCCGACACGATCTCGCGCACCCGGTCGCCGATGGTCCGGTGGTGCTCGACGTAGGTGGGGACGCCGTCGCCGTCGACCTCCACGTAGGGGGTGCGGTCGAAGTAGGGGAGCGACGCGGTGAGCCCTCGGGGGCCCGGGTCGTCCGGGAAGATCCAGCGGATCGGATGGTTGACGGCGAACACCCACGCACCGCCCGGGCGGAGTACCCGGGCCACTTCACTCATCACCTGCTGTGAGTCCGCCACGAACGGAACCGCTCCAAAAGCCGAACACGCGATGTCGAAGCTCGCGTCGGCGAAGGGGAGGTGCTCGGCTCCCGCATGAACGAGCGGCACGGTCGCGCCGCCCGCCCGCATGGCCTCGACCCCGCGGGTCAGCATCGACATGGACAGGTCGAGCCCGACTGCCCGGGCGCCCCGGCCGGCGAGCCACCGCGCGCAGGGCGCGGAACCGCATCCCACCTCGAGGACGTCCTTGCCCGCCACGTCACCGAGAAGGTGGTAGTCCCCCTCGTGGAGGCCCTCCGGACACCAGACGAACTCACCCTCGGACGAGTCCACGCCGAGGAACTCGCCGTGGGTGCGGTGGTAGTCGTCCGCATCGGCGTCCCACCAGGCACGGCTCGCGCGTTCGCTGGACTCGGAATCGACGCGGACGCGGCTCACCCCGGACGTTCCGAGCACGCTGTTGGCGGTGCCGTGTCGGTCGTCTTCCGGGGAGAGAGGAGAATCGGACGGGCGAGGATCGGGCATGGGCAACAGAGTAGAGCGTGGGAACGTGCCCGGGTTTGCCCAGCTTGCCCACGGGCGCGTAGCCTATTGCACGCGAGTGTCTATGTGTGCGGCATCGGATTCGGTTCAGTTCGAGTTTGTTCGGTTCCAGTCGGGTGTCGTTCACTGCGCTTGCGGTGATCTGATTCGGCGGAGTGTTTCGTCGGTTCAGGTTGCTTGTCCGACAGAACACCATCAACCGACCACAACCCGTCCGGAGCAACTCAACACATGCCCTCCACCACCGTGACCTCGCCGCAGGTAGCCGTAAACGACATCGGCTCCGCCGAGGACTTCCTCGCCGCCATCGACGCAACGATCAAGTACTTCAACGATGGCGACATCGTCGAAGGCACCATCGTCAAGGTCGATCGCGACGAGGTCCTGCTCGACATCGGTTACAAGACCGAAGGCGTCATCCCTTCCCGTGAGCTCTCCATCAAGCACGACGTCGACCCCAACGAGGTCGTCTCCGTGGGCGATGAGGTCGAAGCTCTCGTCCTCACCAAGGAGGACAAGGAAGGCCGGCTGATCCTGTCGAAGAAGCGCGCTCAGTACGAGCGTGCCTGGGGCACCATCGAGGAGCTCAAGGAGAAGGACGAGGCCGTCAAGGGCACCGTCATCGAGGTCGTCAAGGGCGGCCTGATCCTCGACATCGGCCTGCGTGGCTTCCTTCCCGCTTCGCTCGTCGAGATGCGCCGTGTCCGCGATCTGCAGCCGTACGTCGGCAAGGAGATCGAGGCCAAGATCATCGAGCTCGACAAGAACCGCAACAACGTCGTCCTCTCGCGCCGTGCATGGCTCGAGCAGACGCAGTCCGAGGTTCGCAGCGAGTTCCTGCACCAGCTGCAGAAGGGCCAGGTCCGCAAGGGCGTCGTGTCCTCCATCGTCAACTTCGGTGCCTTCGTGGACCTGGGCGGCGTCGACGGCCTGGTGCACGTGTCCGAGCTGTCCTGGAAGCACATCGACCACCCGTCCGAGGTTGTCGAGGTCGGCACCGAGGTCACCGTCGAGGTTCTCGACGTCGACCTGGACCGCGAGCGCGTCTCCCTGTCGCTCAAGGCGACGCAGGAAGACCCGTGGCGTCAGTTCGCCCGCACGCACGCCATCGGCCAGATCGTGCCCGGCAAGGTCACGAAGCTGGTTCCGTTCGGTGCCTTCGTGCGCGTCGAAGAGGGAATCGAAGGCCTCGTCCACATCTCCGAGCTGGCCGAGCGCCACGTGGAGGTCCCGGACCAGGTTGTCGGCGTCAACGACGATGCGCTCGTCAAGGTCATCGACATCGACCTCGAGCGTCGTCGCATCTCGCTGTCGCTGAAGCAGGCCAACGAGGACTACAACGCCGAGTTCGATCCGTCCAAGTACGGCATGGCGGACAGCTACGACGAGCAGGGCAACTACATCTTCCCCGAGGGCTTCGATCCCGAGACCAACGAATGGCTCGAGGGCTTCGACAAGCAGCGTGAAGAGTGGGAGAACCGCTACGCCGAGGCTGAGCGTCGTCACAAGATGCACACCGCTCAGATGGAGAAGACCGCTGCAGACGAGGCCGCCGAGGCTGCCACCGCTGCTGCCGGCTACTCCTCCGAGTCGGGTGCCGGCGACGCCGACGCCGCTTCGGCTGCCAGCACCTCGTCGTCCGAGTCTGCCGGCGGATCGCTGGCCAGCGACGCACAGCTCGCCGCTCTGCGCGAGAAGCTGTCGGGCAACGCCTAGCAAGTCCGCCTGACTCGTCAGGCAAAGCCGAAGACCCCGCTCCTGCCCTGCAGGGGCGGGGTCTCGTCGTTGCAGGACGTCCGAACATGACTGTGGCCCAACCTCTCCGGAGGTTGGGCCACAGTGGTGTGGGGGGTGAGGCTGGTGCTCAGTTCGCGGTGGCGGGAATCCAGTAACCGGACGACGGCTGTACGTCGGCGCGCTTGCGCATCGTTGCGAAGCTGTGCCTGCCCTGGCTGATGAGTGCCGTGAGCCAGGTCCGGCGGTGGTCGGCGAGCGCGGAGGCCACCTCGGGGATCTCCATGCAATGCACCCCGCCCGCAATGCCGAGGCGGTGCCGACCGAACTGGTTGCGGTGATCGCGCATGGCGTTCCTCTTCTTCGAGAAGGTGCAGGTCGGGTGCGTTCGCTAGAACATAACCGACCGTGTCGGACATCTGTGGTATTTGGGGCAGGTGAGTCTGCAGAGGGAGGAGAGGGTGGAGATCGGCGAGGGACGTGCGTACTCGGTGCGCGGCGGGTGCAACACTGGGAGGCGTGTTGAGAATCGGCCTCACTGGAGGCATAGGAGCCGGTAAGTCCACCGTGTCGAAGGTCCTCGCCGAACTCGGGGGAGTGATCGTCGACGCCGATCTGATTGCGCGGGAGGTCGTCGAACCCGGAACACCCGGCCTCGTCGCGCTCGTCGACCGGTTCGGCGAGGAGATCCTGACGGAGGACGGCACACTCGACCGGCCCGCCCTGGCTGCCCGCGCCTTCGCCGACGACGAATCGCGGCTCGGGCTGAATGCGATCGTTCACCCGCTCGTCGGGGCGCGCACCACCGAGACGATCGAATCGGCGCCCAAGGACGCCATCCTCGTCCAGGACATTCCGTTGCTGGTCGAGGGCGGAATGGGCGCGGCCTTCCACCTGGTCGTCGTCGTGTTCGTCGATGCCGAGGAGCGGGTGCGGCGGCTTGTCGGATCGCGGGGAATGCCCGAGACCGATGCGCGCGCGCGGATCGCAGCCCAGGCCGACGACGATCAGCGGCGGGCGGCGGCGGACGTCTGGCTCGACAACAGCGGTGCCCCTGGCGCGCTCGAGCCGGCGATCCGGGCACTGTGGTCGGAGCGTCTCGTGCCCTTCGAGTCCAACATCCGCACGCGGACCGTCGTCCGGGTCCTGCCCGAACTCGCTCCGCCGAATCCGCAGTGGCCGGCGCAGGCCGACCGGCTGATCGCTCGCGTGAAACTGGTGTGCGGCGACCGCGCCATCCGGATCGACCACATCGGGTCGACGGCCGTCGAAGGATTGCCCGCCAAGGACGTCATCGACGTCCAGGTGACCGTCGCGAACCTCGAGACCGCGGACGACCTCGCCGAATCCCTCGCCGACGCCGGGTTCCCCCGCATCGAGCACATCACCGCCGACGACCCGAAGCCCTCGTACCAGGGCGGAGAGACCGACCCGGCCCTGTGGGGCAAGCGAATCCACGGCGGTGCCGATCCCGGACGGCCCGTCAACATCCACATTCGCGTCGACGGGTGGCCCGGACAGCAGTTCGCGCTCGTCTTCCGCGACTGGCTCCGCGCCGACACCGAGGCCCGGACCGAGTACCTCGCGGTCAAGGAAGGTGCGGCGGAGAAGGCGGCCGGTCACACGGACTACCGGGACGCGATCACCGCCTATGTGGACGCGAAGACCCCGTGGTTCGACCGTGCCTATCACCGGGCGTGGGAATGGGCCGAGCGGACCGGCTGGAGCGCGTAGGTCACCGCCAGTCGATCGGCATCCCGATCGAGGCCAGCCAGCGGCCGAGGTCGTGGCCGTGCGCGGCGATGCCGTCGATCGCCGTGGTGGCGGTGAGGATCGCCCGCTCGGCCGTCGCCGTGTCGAGCAGGCCGGTGGTGTGCGCCTCCATCAGCTCGTCGACGTCGAGGAGTTCGGTGTCGCGGCCGGTGCGGACGACCAGGTCCAGGTAGTGGTCCTCGGACTTCCACACGTCGTCACCCCGGGTGAAGCTGCCGATGTCGACGTAGTGGTCCTGATCGCGCTGGTGGTAGGGGTGGTAGTGGAAGATCGACGCCCGCAGGCCGAGGTCGGGGAGCAGCCACGACTCCAGGTAGTGGAACTGCCGGTGGTCGGAGGTGCGCGCCATGTACAGCCCCCACGGTTCGACGCGGTAGTGATCGACGTGGCGGACGAACCCCTTGGGGTCGGTGTTGGTGTGATCTCGTAGGTCGAAGTACTCGACCTTCGGTGGGTGGATGTCGTGACTCGCGCCTGCCATGGTGGGGAACCTACCGGGTTTTTCAGCTGACGGAGATCGTCGGAGAGTTTGTCGGTACCTGCGCCTACCCTGGTTGTATGGCGTTTGCATCCGAGCACCCCGTGGTGGCACATTCCGAGTTCCGTCCCATCGGGGAGATCGAGCGGTCGGAAGCGCGGTTCGAGGTCGTCAGCGACCACAAGCCGGCCGGCGATCAGCCCACCGCGATCGCCGATCTGGAACGCCGCATCAACGCCGGCGAGAAGGACGTGGTCCTGCTCGGCGCCACCGGTACCGGCAAGTCCGCCACCACGGCGTGGCTGATCGAGAAGGTGCAGCGGCCCACCCTGGTGATGGCGCCCAACAAGACGCTCGCCGCGCAGTTGGCCAACGAGCTGCGCGACATGCTGCCCAACAACTCCGTCGAGTACTTCGTCTCGTACTACGACTACTACCAGCCCGAGGCGTACATCGCGCAGACCGACACCTACATCGAGAAGGACTCGTCGATCAACGACGACGTCGAGCGGCTGCGCCACTCCGCGACGTCGAGCCTGCTGTCGCGGCGGGACGTGGTCGTGGTGGCGTCCGTGTCGTGCATCTACGGTCTCGGCACCCCGCAGTCGTACCTCGACCGCTCGGTGCAGCTCGAGGTCGGGGTGGAGGTTCCGCGCGACGCTCTGCTGCGGCTGCTGGTCGACGTGCAGTACACCCGCAACGATCTGGCGTTCACCCGCGGATCCTTCCGGGTGCGCGGCGACACCGTCGAGATCATTCCCTCGTACGAGGAGTTGGCGGTCCGGATCGAGTTCTTCGGCGACGAGATCGAGGCGCTGTACTACCTGCATCCCCTCACCGGGGACGTGGTGCGGAAGGTCGACTCGGTGCGCATCTTCCCGGCCACGCACTACGTCGCGGGTCCCGAGCGGATGGAACGTGCCGTCAAGGACATCGAGGCCGAACTCGAGGAACGGCTCGCCGACCTCGAGAACAAGGGCAAGCTGCTCGAGGCGCAGCGTCTCCGGATGCGCACCCAGTACGACCTCGAGATGATCAAGCAGGTCGGGTTCTGCTCCGGCATCGAGAACTACTCGCGTCACATCGACGGTCGCGGGCCGGGTACGGCGCCCGCCACGCTGATCGACTACTTCCCGGAGGACTTCCTCCTCGTCATCGACGAGTCCCATGTGACGGTCCCGCAGATCGGCGCGATGTACGAGGGCGACATGTCGCGCAAACGGAATCTCGTCGAGTTCGGGTTCCGGTTGCCGTCCGCCACCGACAACCGCCCGCTGACGTGGGAGGAGTTCACCCAGCGCATCGGGCAGACGGTGTACCTGTCGGCCACACCCGGCAAGTACGAGCTCGGGCAGGCAGGCGGAGAGTTCGTCGAGCAGGTCATCCGCCCCACCGGTCTCGTCGACCCCCAGGTGGTCGTCAAACCGACCAAGGGGCAGATCGACGACCTCGTGCACGAGATCCGCGAACGTGCCGACCGGGACGAGCGCGTCCTCGTCACCACGTTGACGAAGAAGATGGCGGAAGACCTCACCGACTACCTCCTCGAACTCGGTATCCGGGTGCGGTACCTGCACTCGGACATCGACACCCTGCGACGGGTCGAGTTGCTCCGGCAACTTCGTTTGGGGGAGTACGACGTCCTGGTGGGTATCAACCTGCTGCGGGAGGGCCTCGACCTCCCCGAGGTGTCGTTGGTCGCCATCCTCGACGCCGACAAGGAGGGCTTCCTCCGGAGCTCGACCAGCCTCATCCAGACGATCGGCCGCGCGGCTCGTAACGTCTCCGGCCAGGTCCACATGTACGCCGACAAGATCACCGACTCGATGCAGCACGCGATCGAGGAGACCGAGCGGCGGCGTGAGAAGCAGATCGCCTACAACGAGAAGATGGGCGTCGATCCGCAGCCGCTGCGGAAGAAGATCGCAGACATCCTCGACCAGGTCTACGAGGAAGCCGAGGACACGGCCAGCGGAGTCGACGTCGGCGGTTCCGGCCGCAACGCCACTCGCGGGCGCCGCGCCCAGGGCGAGGCCGGGCGCTCGGTCAGCGCCGGGGTGTACGAGGGCCGCGATACGAAGTCGATGCCGAGGGCGGAGTTGGCAGATCTGGTCAAGGAATTGACCGATCAGATGATGAACGCCGCCCGAGATCTGCAGTTCGAACTCGCCGGACGACTGCGCGACGAGATCGCCGACCTGAAGAAGGAGCTGCGCGGCATGGATGCCGCGGGCCTGAAATAGCGGGCGCGCCCAGGCAGTACGGTCTGAAGCATGGATGCACACAACGCAGGTCGTACCGCCCGGTCCTTGGAGTTGCTTCATTCGCTCAGCTATTTCGTTCCCGAGGTCGAGAATCGTCTGGTCGAGGCGGGCCTCGCACCGGGTCGGATGGGCTACTTCGCGGGCCGCTCCGCGCCGATGGGCGCGGTCGGTGCGGGCGTCGTCACTGCGACCTTCTACAACTTCAGTCCGGCCGTGATCGAGTCGGTCATTCCGCGTGCCTGGGGTCTGGCCACGCCCGCGGCAGTCGTCGACGCGCGGTACCGGGCGGTCGGGGAGGCGTATGTGCGACTTCTCGGCGAATCGGTGACGAATTCACCGGAGATGGCCGAGGCCGCCGAACTCGCGTCGATCGCGGCCCGCGGAATCCCGGGTGTCGAGGGACGGCCGCTGTACGCGGGGTACGCGGGGGTGGAGTGGCCGGACACACCGCACCTCGCCTTCTGGCATGCCCTCACATTGCTGCGGGAGTACCGCGGCGACGGTCACGTCGCCGCACTGCAGACGGCGGGACTGAGCGGACTCGAATCGCTGATCACGCACACCGCGACCGGGTTCGGCTTCCAGAAGAAGTTCGCGATGACGCGCCGCGCCTGGACCCAGGACCAGTGGGACTCGGCGAGCGACAGTCTGCGTGACCGCGAGATCCTGGATGCGCGGGGCGAACTCACCGCCGACGGCAAGGAGTTGCGCGAACTGGTCGAGGATCTCACCGACGATCTCGCGCTGGCTCCGTGGGCCGCGCTGGGGGAGGACGGGGCGGCCCGGCTCGTCGAACTCGCAACCCCGTGGCGCGACGCGATCGTCGCGGCGGGCGTGTTCCCCGCCGGCGTGTTCGGTCCCAAGGTCGGCACGTCACGCTGACGCTGATCACAGCCGAAGCGCCTCCGGAATGTGATCCGTCATGCACTGGGGATATCCCCTGTGGCATGTGTTGCAAATGCACCTATGCGGGCACCGATACAGCTAGGGTCAGCGCAGTGGCTGCTGGGTCCAGGCATGACGTATGTCCGGACCCCGGCCAATTGACCACCGCAGACATGGAGGAATGAATGAGCGCCTACCGGACCGTTGTCGTCGGAACCGATGGCTCCGAGTCGTCGTTTCTGGCCGTCGAGAAGGCTGCTGCCATCGCGGGGGACGCCGGTGCCAAGCTGATCATCGCCTGCGCGTACTACCCGGCCGATCCGAAGGACGTCGGGCAGGCCGCCGACGCGCTCGGTGACGAGGCCTACCAGATCACCGGTTCCGCCCCGACGTACGAGATCCTCCGCACCGCGAAGGAGCGCGCCCACGCCGCCGGCGCCAAGGAGGTCGTGGAACGCGCCGTCGTCGGTGCGCCCGTCGAGTCGCTGCTGAACCTCGTCGACGAGGTCGAGGCCGGTCTTCTGGTGATCGGCAACCGCGGACTCAACACCCTTACCGGGCGTCTCCTCGGCTCCGTTCCGTCGGATGCCGCACGCAAGTCGACGTCCGACGTCCTCATCGTCCACACGGTGCGCTGACGCACCACGCGGATCAGCAGTAATTCGCCTCGGCGGCATCGAGATAGACCTGCGCCACCTGTTCGGTGGTGAGGCCGATATCCGACGTCGCCGAGGCGAACTGCGCCATCGGGGTCAGATGCGCGAGGATCGTGGCCTCGTCCGTCCCCTCGGACAGCTGGCCGCAGATCCCGTTGGCGAGCGCCATGACCGTGTCGTCAGGCAGCGCCGGTATGCCGGCCCCGGTCAGCGACTCCTTGTAGCGCAGGCCACGGGCGTCGAGGTGTGATGCGGCAGTGGTGGCGGCAACCGAGGGCGTCGACGGCGGGTCGGAGGCGGTGGCCTCCGAACACGCGGTCGACACGATCGCGGTGAGGACGAGCCCACACCCGATCAGCCGACCGCGACCGCCCGGTGTCACGACAGGATCCCGACCTCGGCCGGACCGAGTTCGGACAGCACCGCGGGCAACGTCTTCGTATGCACCACACCGAGTCGTTGCGTCGCGCGGGTCAGGGCGACGTAGAGGTCGTTCATCCCCCGCGGCGACTCGTCGAGAATGTCCTGTGGCTCGGCGATGAGCACCGAGTCGAACTCCAGCCCCTTGACGTCCCGCACCGTCAGGACGCTGACGGTGTCCGACTTCAGATCGGCGAGTGCGGCGACGAGGTCGTGGCCCCCGATCACGACAGTCGTGCCCGGTCCGGTTTCCCGGGACACACACGTGCGCACGGTGTCCGCGAGATCGGGTTCGGACACCTGCAGCGCCCACGGCGCGAATCCGGATTCGCGCACCGACCGCGGCACGGTCTGCTCTGTGTCGATCTCGGCGAGAACCCGCCGTGCCGACGTCATGATCTCCGCCGGAGTGCGGTAGTTGACGGTCAATTCCGTGAGCTTCCACCGTGCGGCCACGTACGGCTCGAGGATCTGTTGCCACGACGACGTACCCGCCGGGTCGCCGGTCTGCGCCGTGTCGCCGACCAGCGTCATCCAGCGATTCGGTATGCGCCGCATCAGCATTCGCCAGGCCATCTCCGAGAGTTCCTGCGCCTCGTCGACGATGACGTGGCCGTAGGTCCAGGTTCGGTCGCCCGCTGCGCGCTCCGCGGTGGTCTGGTGCTGTCCCACGTCGTGGCGTTCGGCCAGCTGACTGGCGTCGATCAGGTCGTAGGCCATCAGAATTTCCGGGTCCAGCTCGTCCTCGAGATCCTGTGGCGCCGAACCGGTCAGGATGTCCAGGGCGCCCTGGGCATCGGCGATCTGTGCCCGCCACTGGCGGCGGGCGCGCTCCCGTTCGGCGGCGTCGTCGACGCCGAGCAGTTCCGCCAACTCGTCGAGGAGTGGCGCGTCGGCGGCACTGAAGCCGCGCATGACGGGGCGTCGCAGCGACTCACGTTGGGTTTCGGTCAGATTCGGCGCGGCATCGGCCAGCCGCTTCGGTGAGGCGTACAGCTCGGCGAGGACCTGCTGCGGCGACAGTTCCGGCCACAGCGCGCTGATCGCCGTCATGATCTCCGGGTCTTCACGCATCTCGTCCCGCATGTCGGCGATGTCGTCCCGGCTCAGCAGGTTCCCGCCGTCGACGACGTTGGCGCCCAGTGTGTCCGCGAGTTGCTGGGCGAGTGCCTCGATGACCGACGAGACGAAGATGGGCCGTGCCAGGTTGTGCGGGCGCCGCGACGACCTCGCCCGGCCACGAGCGCGGGTGACGACCTTGCGGTCGAGGGTGATCCGGTAGGTGTCGAACGTCAGCTCGACGGGACGCGACGGCACTTCCTGCCGATCCCGGACGGCCTTCTTGAGCACGTCCAGCATGTCGAGCGAGCCCTTGATCTCGCCGGCGTCGAGGCTGTCCTCGACGGTGGCGCGGACGCCGGGGTAGAGGTCGCCGATGGTCGAGAGCAGCACACCGGTCTCGCCGAGCGACGGCAGCACCTGGCCGATGTAGTCGAGGAACGTGGCGTTGGGGCCGATGATGAGGACGCCGGCCTTCGCGAGCTGCTGCCGGTAGGTGTAGAGCAGGTAGGCGGCGCGGTGCAGAGCGACCGCGGTCTTGCCGGTTCCCGGTCCTCCCTGGACGACCAGCACACTCTTGTGCTCCGACCGGATGATGGCGTCCTGCTCACCCTGGATGGTCTCGACGATGTCGTTCATCTGACCGGTGCGGGCCGCGTTGAGCGCGGCGAGCAGTGCACTTTCACCCGCGACGCCGTCCGAGCCGGTGATCGTGCCCGCGGCCTCTGCCGCCGCCAGATCCAGATACTCGTCGTTGACGGCCGTCACTCGGCGGCTCCGCGTCCGGATGTGCCGTCGACGGGAGACGCCGTCGGGGGCTGCGGGGGTGGCGAGGTAGAACGGGCGGGCAAGGGGCGCACGCCAATCGAGGAGCATCGTCTCGTAGTCGTTCTCCTCGTCGAGGATGCCGAGCCGGCCGATGTAGCGGTGCTCGCCGTCGAGATCGATGCGTCCGAAGCACAGCCCGTTCTCGGCGGCGTCGTACTTGGCGAGGTCTTCGGTGTAGAGCTGGTTGAACGACTCCCGCTCGCTGCGGGCCTGCGGGGTCCCGCCGGTTTCGAGCAGTACACGGCTCAGCCGGTTCGCCGCGTACTGGCGAAGGCCGTCCAGTCGGGTGTAGAGCATCGTCACGTACTGCTGCTCGAGCTCGCGCTCGTCGCGTGACGTGTCCTCGTCGGGCAAGAGGTCTCCTTGACTGGTTCGGCTGCAACCGGATCGGCTGCAAAAGTGCCTGGACAGTCTAGTCGGCCCCGGAGGCCGCCCGCTGACATTGCAGGTCAGGGGTGATCTCCGGGGCCGATCAGATCGATTATCCGGCGCAGGTCGGCGCCGCGGCTCGGGGTCAGTGGGACAGTTCGTCCCGCTTCGCTCGGGCCTTCTCGAGCGCGGCTTCCGCCTGCTTGCGGGCCCGCTTGCTCAGCACCTCGCCGCGTTCTGCGGCGGTGCCGGCCCATTCGCCGCCCTTCTCGCGGGCGACCTCGGCCAACTCCGGGCCGCGTTCCTTCGCGACGTCGACGAGTTCCGCTCCGCGTTCCTTCGCCAGTTCGACGAGTTCCGCGCCGCGCTCCTTGGCGACCTCGGCCCACTCGGAGCCGTGTTCCTTGGCGACCTCGGCCCACTCGGAGCCGTGTTCCTTCGCGACGTCCGCCCATTCGGGACCGCGATCCGCCGCGACCTTCGCGAATTCGGCGCCACGGTCTTTCGCGACCTCGAGGATTTCGGACCCGCGCTCGGCGGCCTCACCGGACAGGATGCGTGCGCGCTCCGACGCCGCGGCCAAAGCCTCCCCGATCTCGGGACCGTGATGGTCGTGACCCGATCCGAGCGGCAGAGCCGCGGCCACGGCCTCCTGTGCGTGCCGGGCGGCGCGACGGCCACGCCAGCCGAGGGACGGCTTGCCCTCGGTGTCGACGGCGGCGATCAGCAGTCCGCCGAGCAGGCTGACGTTCTTGAGGAACTGAGTGCGCTGCGCCGCTTTCTTCGCCGGGTCGGTCTCGTTCCAGAAGTCGTGCCCCACAACGGTAGTGGGCACGAGGCTGCCGGCCAGCGCGAGCGATGCGAGTCGCGGCGCCTTCCCGGTGGCGAGAAGAATTCCGCCGCCGATCTGCACGGCGGCGTTGATCTTGACCAACGTCTCCGGGTCGGACGGGATCTTCTGCGTGACGGACTCGGGAAGCGTCTCTGTGGACTTGTCGATCAGTGGTGCGGCGGCCTGTGCTCTCTGCGCCGGATTTCGAAGTGCATCGATCCCTCCGCTGATGAAGACTGCGGACAGCAGTGGGCGAGCGATACGACGGACAAGCATTCCTGGCCTCCCAATCTCGAGTTCTCCCGTCTCACACTAACGAGAGTTCAGGGCAGTCGTCGGCGTACGACCATGTTGCCGAACCGACGGGCTGCCCATTCACCAGTACCCAGCGAGGCCGATCGCCAATCGCGGACCGTTCGGCGCGCAATCGGCGATCGGGTGCGGTTCACCAGCCGCGCTCGCGCCACTCCCCGAGGTGGGGGCGCTCGGCGCCGAGGGTGGTGTCGTCACCGTGGCCGGGGTAGACGACCGTGTCGTCGCCGTAGCGGTCGAAGAGCTTGGTTTCGACGTCGGTGAGCAGTGATGCGAACTTGCCGGCGTCGGCGGTCTTGCCCACCCCGCCGGGGAAGAGGGAGTCACCGGTGAAGAGATGGACGCGTGTGCCGCCGGTCTCGGTGAGCGCGAGCGCGACGGAGCCGGGGGTGTGGCCGGCGAGATGGATCACGTCGAGGGTGACGTCGCCGACGGTGACCGTGTCACCGTCTTCCAGGAGACGGTCGGGCCGGATGGGCAGAGCGTCGGCGTCGAGTGGATGCGCGGCGGTGTCCACGCGGGTGGCGGCCGCGACGTCCTCCAGCGCCAGCCAGTGGTCGCCGTGCTGGTGCGTGGTGACGATCAGCTCGAGGGATGGAGCGTGTTCGCCGATCAACTGGTTGACGCGGTCCGCCTCGTTGGCGGCGTCGATGAGGACGGATTTTCCGGTTGTGGAACAGACGACCAGGTACACGTTGTTGTTCATGGGGCCGACGGACATCTTCGTGATCGTGGCTCCCGGAACCGTGCGGCGCTGCGGCGCCGAACCGGGGGAGACGTGGCCGGTGTACGAGTCTTCTATCACCATGGGCTGCTCGGTCATGATGGGGAGGCTACCGTCGAATACAGGCAGGTGAGTGGCAGGGCGGCCATGCGTCCCACAGAACGTGTCGGTGCCCCGGCTTACCATGGCACGGCCAGAGGGCCCAGCGTTCATGCGCGTCCTCGGCTGTCGAACAATGAAGGGACTTGGAGTGGCGGATCGCCTTATCGTGCGGGGTGCCCGTGAGCACAATCTGCGAGGGGTCGATCTCGATCTGCCCCGCGACAGCCTGATCGTGTTCACCGGGCTGTCGGGCTCGGGCAAGTCGAGTCTGGCGTTCGACACGATCTTCGCCGAGGGCCAGAGACGTTACGTCGAGTCGCTGTCGGCGTACGCGCGCCAATTCCTCGGCCAGATGGACAAGCCCGACGTCGACTTCATCGAAGGTCTGTCGCCGGCGGTGTCCATCGACCAGAAGTCGACCAACCGCAACCCGCGGTCGACGGTCGGCACCATCACGGAGGTTTACGACTACCTCCGTCTGCTATACGCCCGGGCGGGCACCGCCCACTGCCCGGTGTGTGGCGAGCAGATCGCGCGGCAGACGCCGCAGCAGATCGTCGACCAGGTCCTCGACATGGAAGAAGGCACCCGCTTCCAGGTGCTCGCTCCCGTCGTGCGGACCCGCAAGGGTGAATTCGTCGACCTGTTCGACCAGCTCAACATGCAGGGCTATTCGCGTGTGCGAGTCGACGGCGTGGTGCATCCGCTCTCCGATCCGCCCAAGCTCAAGAAGCAGGAGAAGCACGACATCGAGGTCGTCGTCGACCGCCTCACCGTCAAGGCCAGCTCCAAGCAGCGACTCACCGATTCCGTCGAGACCGCGCTGCGGTTGGCGGAGGGCATCGTCGTCCTCGACTTCGTCGACCGCGAAGAGAACGCCGCAGACCGGGAACGCCGATTCTCGGAGAAGCTGGCGTGTCCGAACGGACACGCGCTCTCCATCGACGACCTCGAACCGCGGTCGTTCTCGTTCAACTCCCCGTACGGCGCCTGCCCCGAGTGCACCGGTCTCGGAATCCGTAAGGAGGTCGACCCGGACCTCGTTGTCCCCGACCCCGAGCTGTCCCTCGAGGACGGAGCCATCGCGCCGTGGTCGATGGGGCAGAGTTCCGAATACTTCGGCCGCCTGCTGTCCGGGCTCGGCGACATTCTCGGCTTCGACATGAAGACGCCGTGGAACAAGCTGCCCGCGAAGGCGCGCCGCGCGATCCTCGAGGGAAGTGAGGAGCAGGTCCACGTCCGGTACAAGAACCGGTACGGGCGTACCCGTTCCTACTACGCCGAGTTCGAGGGCGTCATGCCGTTCCTGCACCGCCGCCTCGAGCAGACCGAGTCGGACCAGATGAAGGAACGCTACGACGGCTACATGCGCGACACCCCCTGTCCCGCGTGTGGTGGTGCGCGTCTGCGCCCCGAGATCCTGTCGGTCACGATCGCGAACGAGAAGTTCGGTATGAAGTCGATCGCCGAGGTCTGCGAACTGTCGATCTCCGATTGCGCCGACTTCCTGAACAGCCTCACATTGGGCAGCCGCGAGGAGGCCATCGCCGGTCAGGTGCTCAAGGAGGTCCAGGCACGTCTCGGCTTCCTGCTCGACGTCGGTCTCGAATACCTGTCGCTCGCCCGCGCCGCCGGCACCCTGTCCGGTGGTGAGGCGCAGCGTATCCGCCTGGCCACCCAGATCGGTTCGGGCCTGGTGGGCGTCCTGTACGTGCTCGACGAGCCGTCGATCGGTCTGCATCAGCGCGACAACCGGCGTCTCATCGAGACCCTGACGCGCCTGCGCGACCTCGGGAACACGCTCATCGTGGTCGAACACGACGAAGACACCATCCGCACGTCCGACTGGGTGGTCGACATCGGACCGCTCGCCGGCGAGCACGGAGGCAAGGTCGTCCACAGCGGGCCGTACGAGGAACTACTCGACTGCGAGGAATCCCTCACCGGCGCGTACCTGTCGGGCCGCAGTCACATCGAGATTCCTGCCATTCGCCGACCGGTCGACCGCAAGCGGCAGGTCACGGTCATCGGTGCGCGCGAACACAACCTCGGGGGCATCGACGTCAGCTTCCCGCTGGGCGTGCTCACGTCGGTCACCGGCGTGTCCGGGTCCGGTAAGTCGACGCTCGTCAACGACATCCTCGCGACGGTGATGGCGAACAAGCTCAACGGCGCCCGCCAGGTGCCGGGCAGGCACACCCGCATCAACGGGCTCGACCAGCTGGACAAGCTCGTCCAGGTCGACCAGTCGCCGATCGGCCGCACCCCGCGGTCCAACGCGGCCACCTACACCGGGGTCTTCGACAAGATCCGCACCCTGTTCGCCGCCACTACCGAGTCGAAGGTGCGCGGCTACCAGCCGGGCCGGTTCTCGTTCAACGTGAAGGGCGGCCGGTGCGAGGCCTGCTCCGGAGACGGCACGTTGAAGATCGAAATGAATTTCCTGCCCGACGTGTACGTGCCGTGCGAGGTCTGCCACGGCGCCCGGTACAACCGCGAGACGCTCGAGGTCCACTACAAGGGCAAGACCATCGCCGAGGTCCTGGACATGCCGATCGAGGAGGCCGCGGAGTTCTTCGAGCCCATCACCTCGATCCACCGCTACCTCAAGACCCTGGTCGAGGTCGGTCTCGGGTACGTGCGGCTCGGTCAGCCCGCGCCCACGCTGTCCGGTGGTGAGGCGCAGCGCGTGAAACTCGCCGCCGAACTGCAGAAACGTTCGACGGGCCGCACGGTGTACATCCTCGACGAGCCCACGACGGGTCTGCACTTCGAGGACATCCGCAAGCTGCTGGGGGTGGTCAACGGGTTGGTCGACAAGGGCAACACGGTGATCGTGATCGAGCACAACCTCGACGTGATCAAGACGTCCGACTGGGTGGTCGACATGGGGCCCGAGGGCGGGTCCGGCGGCGGAACCGTCGTCGCACAGGGCACCCCGGAGGAGGTTGCGCAGGTTCCGGAGAGTTACACGGGGCGGTTCCTCGAAAACGTCCTCGAGGTGACGGCGCCTCCCGCTGCGGCGAAGTCGAAGGCGGCCAAGTCGTCGTCGACGCGGAAGTCCGCTTCGGCGAAGAAGACTGCCGCGGCCGCCACGGCGACACCGCGCAAGCGGGCGCCGAAGAAGGCCGCAGCAGTCGGCTGAGTTCGGTCAGTCCCTCGCGGCCGTGTCGATCGCGGTCGCGAGGTCTGCGGGCCGCGACCACATCGGCCAGTGGCCGGTCGGCAGATCGACGTAATCGACCTTCGCGATCTGCGCGAGTTCGGCGGCCATCGGATGGCCCGCGCCGGCCATCTGCTGGATGACCTCCGACGGGAAACTGGTGCAGATCACCGTGGTCGGCACGTCCAGACGGCTGCTGTCGACGAGTTCGAGCCTGTCCCTCGCCGGGCCGGCGGGTTCGGGCACCGCGCGGCTTCGAAATATCTCGAGCGTTGCGTCGTCCAGTCCGTCGAGGCTGCTGCCCTCGGCCTCGAGTTCGGACCACGACGGAAGCGGGATCTCGGTGACCGACGCATCGAGATCCTCCCGGAGTGCGGTGTCGTTCTGCAATGGCCCCGAGTCGACGTAGACGATGCGGGCCAGCCGGCCGGGCACCCGGTCGCTCGCCGCGTAGGCCACCGGTCCCGCACCGCTGTGCGCGACGAGCACAACCCGCTCCGACGACGGTGTGTCCGCGACGACGTCCGCGATTGCGGAGATGTGATCGTCCAGTCGGATGCCGGCGCGGTCGCTGTCCGCGGAGTGAAGCCCGGGCAGGGTCACCGCGGTGACGTGGTGTCCTCGCCGGATCAGGTCGGAAGCCACTGCGTCCCACGCCCATGCGCCGAGCCAGAATCCGGGAGCCAGGATGATGTGAGTGCCTGTGCTGTCGTGTGATTCGTTTGTCTGGGTCATGGGACAAGAGTGAACCCGCAACGGTGACATCTGCGTGTCACCGTAAGTGTCACAGTCGTATAACGGAATCGGTCGGCGAGAATCGGGACTTTGCCGCGGTCGTTCGGCAGACTGCCCTCATGGACCGTCCAGCCCGCCTTCACGCCCTGACGGAAGAACTACGCCGCGCGGGGGACCGGGGCCGGACCGCGGAGCAGTTGGCGGCGCAGTTCGAGGTGACCGCCCGGACGATCAAGCGGGACGTCGCCGTGCTGCAGTCCTCGGGCGCCCCGATCTGGGCCACTGCCGGGCCGGGTGGGGGATACGGGATCATCGGGAACGGCACGTTACCGCCCGTGAATTTCACTCCCGCTCAAGCGGTCTCGGTGGCACTGGCCCTGACGGCGTTTCGCGATGCTCCGTTCGCGACCGACGGCCGCGCCGCGCTGGCCAAGCTGCTCGACGTGATGGATTCCGAGTCGAGGGAGCGGGTGGAGCGCCTCGGCGCGAAGGTGTGGATCCGCCGAGACGCCGACACGGCGAGCGCGGAACCACGCGTCCGCCGCGTCGTCGAAGACGGATTGCAGCGCGAACTGATGGTGTCGCTCCGATATGTGGACCGGGACGGCGAGCGCACCGAACGGGTCGTCGAACCGCACCTTCTCGCTCACACGAGGGGATCGTGGTTCCTCATCGCGTGGTGCCTGAGCCGGGCGGGTGTGCGGTGGTTCCGGCTGGACCGGGTGTCCGACGCCACCCTCACCGGCCGGTCGTTCGTCCCGCGCGATCCGAGCCTTTTCGGCGAACCGCCTGCCGACGCGCGCAGCGTGTTCGAACGGTGAGATTCGATCAGAGCGCGCGGGCGGCGGCCACGGATCGGTTCAGCAACGAGACGAGAACCGACTCGTCGACGTCGGCGAGCTTCTTGACGTAGAGGCAGCCCTTGCCGAGTGTGTGCTTGCCGAGTGCGGCGAATTCGGCCTCGTGCTCGGTGAAGTCGAGCGAGAGGTACAGGGTGAGTGCCGCGGCCCGGGGCGAGAAGCCGATCAGTGCGGTATCGCCCTCGTGTCCGCTGGCATACCTGTAGTGGCGGGAGCCGAACCCGACGATGCTCGTGCCCCACATCGCGGCGGGCTCTCCGCTCGCAGCGGTGAGCAGCTCCACCAGTCGTACGCTGTCGGCGCGCTTGACCGGGTCGGCGATCGTGGCGAGGAACTCGTCGACGCCGGCAGGCGTCTGCGCGGTCTTGTTGCGGCTCGCCATGTCAGTACACGGGGCCGGTGTACTTCTCGCCCGGACCCTTGCCTGGCTCGTCCGGGTGTGAGGACGCTTCGCGGAACGCCCGCTGCAGCGCCTGGAGGCCTTCGCGGATCGGTCCCGCGTGCGGTCCGAGGTACTCGATGGACGCGGTCACCAGGCCGGCGAGGGCGGTGATGACCCGCCGAGCCTCGTCGAGGTCGCGGTGCGGGCTGGAGTCGGGGTCGGCGTCGGACAGGCCGAGCTTCTCGGCTGCCGAACTCATGAGCATGACCGCGGCGCGGCTGATGACCTCGACCGAGGGAACGTCGGCCAGTTCCCGGACGTCGGTATTCTGGTCGCCGCCGGTCGGGGTGCCGTCGTTCGGGGTGTCATCGATGTTGTCCGTCATGCCTTAGAGGATTCCACCAGGGCCCTGTGGCGCAACGTCCCGGTATCGATTAGCTCGCGACGTGCGCAAATGTTACTCTTGACGCAACGACCGCCTTCGGATTTGTCGGGGGCAGCAAGTGGAGTCCGACTCCCACCTCTGCGCGGCAGGTAAAACTGCAGTTCAGTGGTCCGGTCGCTCGGTCCGAGGTTACTCGGTTCGAGTTCCTCGAATGTGAGGAGATGAGGGATCGGCGTGAGCCGTGAGTTCGTCTGATCGGTCGACATCGGGCCCCGCATGGTGAGAGTCATTCACCGCCGCGGGGCTTTTTTGTTGGGAATCCGGGCGTACGGGCTGCTGGCGGTCTCGAGACAAGACCGTTCAACCTAGGAGGCCCCATCAGCACTGAGACCCGCATCAACGATCGCATCCGAGTTCCCGAGGTCCGCCTCGTCGGACCCGGAGGTGAACAGGTTGGCATCGTGCGTGTTGAAGATGCACTCCGCTTGGCCCTCGAGGCCGATCTCGACCTGGTCGAGGTGGCCCCCGACGCTCGCCCGCCGGTCTGCAAGATCATGGACTACGGCAAGTTCAAGTACGAGGCCGCGCAGAAGGCGCGTGAGTCGCGCAAGAACCAGCAGCTCACGGTCATCAAGGAGCAGAAGCTCCGCCCCAAGATCGACGATCACGACTACGAGACGAAGAAGCGCAACGTCGTGCGCTTCCTCGAAGCGGGATCCAAGGTCAAGGTCACGATCATGTTCCGCGGACGTGAGCAGTCGCGTCCGGAGCTCGGATTCCGGCTGCTGCAGCGTCTCGGTGCAGACGTCGCGGATCTCGGGTTCGTGGAGACGTCCGCCAAGCAGGACGGTCGAAACATGACGATGGTGCTCGCTCCGCACAAGGGCGCGAAGACCCGTGTGAAGGCGCAGGAAAGCGCCGCTGCGCCGCCGGCGCAGCGGGCAACTCCCGCGCCGGCCGCACCGGCACAGGCTCCGGCGGCACCTGCGGAGCAGGCGGGCGACAGTGCGCCCGGCGAAGCGCCGACCAGCTAGTCCGACTACACCAGCACGACCCGGAT
Organism: Rhodococcus sp. IEGM 1305; assembly: GCF_030058635.1. Classification (NCBI taxonomy): domain Bacteria; kingdom Bacillati; phylum Actinomycetota; class Actinomycetes; order Mycobacteriales; family Nocardiaceae; genus Rhodococcus; species Rhodococcus sp. IEGM 1305. The sequence continues at coordinate 23,140 of NZ_JASHKX010000006.1, read as the reverse complement.
CACGGTCCGGATACAGAGAACTGAGGACTCCATGCCCAAGTCGAAGACCCACAGCGGCACCGCGAAGCGATTCAAGGTGTCCGGCAGCGGAAAGATCCTGCGCCAGAAGGCCGGTCGCCGCCACCTGCTCGAGCACAAGGCCACGAAGGTGACCCGTCGCCTCGATGGCGTGGCTGTCGTCAGCAAGGCTGACACTCCTCGCATCAAGCGCCTGCTCGACATCTGAGTCGACACCCTTTTACTGACCACCCGGGGCAGCTCACCGCCCCAAGATTGACAGGATTTTTCAGTGGCACGCGTAAAGAGGGCGGTAAACGCCCAGAAGAAGCGTCGTTCGATTCTCGAAGCCTCCAGCGGCTACCGCGGACAGCGCTCGCGCCTGTACCGCAAGGCGAAGGAACAGCAGCTCCACTCGCTGACCTACGCCTACCGTGACCGCCGTGCGCGCAAGGGCGACTTCCGCAAGCTGTGGATCACGCGTATCAACGCTGCTGCACGGGCGAACGACATCACGTACAACCGCCTGATCCAGGGTCTGCGTCTGGCCGAGATCGAGGTCGACCGCAAGAACCTCGCCGAGCTGGCCGTGTCCGACGCGGCGGCGTTCGCCGGCCTCGTGGCCCTCGCCAAGGCGGCGCTCCCGGCTGACGTGAACGCTCCGGCCGGAGAAGCGGCCTGAGTCTCGCAGCACCCCGGCCTTCAGAGCCCCGGCCTTCAGAGCCTCGGAAACGACCCGTGGACCCGCTCACCGAGCGCACTCCACGGGTCGTTTCTGCTGTCAAGCTGCTGCGCACCGCGGAACGCCGCAAGGTCGGGCGCTTCCTGGTGGAGGGCGAGAACTCCGTCGGCGAGGCACTCGACACCCGTCCCGTGCACGATCTCTTCTACACCGAGGACGCCGAGCAGCGGTACGCGAGGCTGATCGACCGGGCACACACGGCGGGCGTCCGTACGTCGTTGGTGACGGACCGGGCGGTTCGAGCGCTCAGCGACACGGTGACCCCGCCGGGTCTCGTCGCGGTGTGCGATCTCCTCGACGTTCCGCTGGCGGAGGCGATCGGACCCGGAACCCGTCTGCTCGCGGTCCCGGTGGCGGTCGCGGAGCCGGGTAACGCGGGCACCGTCATCCGGGTCGCGGACGCGGTGGGCGCGGACGCGGCCATTCTCGCGGGCGACAGCGTCGACCCGCACAACGGCAAATGCGTCCGGGCGTCCGCCGGAAGCCTGTTCCACCTTCCGGTGGTGCGTGAACGGGACACCGCGGCGGTCCTCGACAGCATCAGCGCGGCGGGAATTCAATTGCTCGCCACGGCGGCCGACGGCGAGGTCGATCTGGACGACGCCGACGAACTGCTGGCCCGCCCCACGGCGTGGCTGTTCGGCAACGAGGCCCACGGCCTCGACGCGGCCACGTCCGCGCGAGCCGATTACCGGGTGCGGATTCCGATCCACGGTCGAGCCGAGAGCCTCAACCTGGCGACGGCGGCGTCGATCTGCCTGTATTCGAGCGCACGGGTCCAGAATCGCAAGCGAACCGACAGCTGAACCGGCGAAAATCGGATCGCATAGGATTTGACGGCGAGCTGTTTCGGTTTCGTCGAGAGTGTTGACTGAAAGAACTTAAGGAGTGGCACCGGTCGTGGCTAAAAAAGAGGGCGCTGCCTCCACGGGCGTCGAAGGCGGCGCGGTCGATGCGAGTGCGCTCACCGAGGACGCTCTGACTGCGGCAGCGGAGAGCGCCGAGAAGGCGTTCGCGTCGGTGGCGGATCTCGACGACCTGGCGAAGGCCAAGGTCGAGCACATGGGCGACAAGTCGCCGATCGCCCTCGCCCGACGCGGACTCGGAGCCCTCCCGGGCAAGGAGAAGGCCGACGCAGGCAAGCGCGTGAACGTCGCCCGCACCCGGATCAGTGCGGCGTTCGACGAGCGCCGCGCCGTCCTGCTCGCCGAACGGGACGCGGCCGTGCTCGTGGCCGAGGCCATCGACGTGACCCTGCCGTCGCAGCGTCAGCCGGTGGGCGCCCGCCACCCGATCAGCATCATCTCCGAGCAGGTCGAGGACGTGTTCGTCGCGATGGGCTGGGAGGTCGCCGAGGGCCCGGAGGTGGAGACCGAGCACTTCAACTTCGATGCCCTCAACTTCCTGCCCGATCACCCCGCGCGGACGATGCAGGACACGTTCCACATCGCACCGGAGGGCTCGCGCCAGGTGCTCCGCACGCACACGTCGCCGGTACAGGTGCGGACCATGCTCTCGCGCGAGGTGCCGATCTACGTGGTGTGCCCCGGGCGGACGTTCCGCACCGACGAACTCGACGCAACCCACACCCCGGTCTTCTCTCAGGTGGAGGGTCTCGCCGTCGACAAGGGCCTCACCATGGCCCACCTGCGCGGCACGCTCGACGCGTTCGCCCGCGCACTGTTCGGTCCCGAGACCCGCACCCGGATGCGCCCGAACTACTTCCCGTTCACGGAACCGTCCGCCGAGGTGGACGTCTGGTTCCCGAACAAGAAGGGTGGCGCAGGCTGGGTCGAGTGGGGCGGCTGCGGAATGGTCAACCCGAATGTGCTGCGCGCCTCCGGCATCGACCCCGACGTGTACACCGGGTTCGCGTTCGGCATGGGGCTCGAGCGCACACTCCAGTTCCGGAACGGGATCCCGGACATGCGCGACATCGTCGAGGGCGACGTGCGGTTCACGCTGCCCTTCGGTGTCCAGGGCTGACTTCGCGTCACCCGAATCCCGCCCACCACAGTCACGACATCTTCACGAACGAGAGAGCTGAGCAGACGTGCGAGTAGCGCAATCCTGGCTGACCGAGATCCTCCAGCGTGCCACCCCGGACTGGGACGTCACCGCCGAGGAACTCGACGCAGGTTTCGTCCGGGTCGGGCTCGAGGTCGAGGAAGTCGACCGGCTCGAACCCGTCGACGGCCCCCTCGTGGTCGGCAAGGTTCTCGAGATCACCGAGCTCACCGAGTTCAAGAAGCCGATCCGCTTCTGCAAGGTGGATGTGGGGGCGGCCGAACCGCAGGGCATCGTGTGCGGCGCCCGGAACTTCGCCGTAGGCGACCTCGTGGTGGTCGCACTCCCCGGCGCAGTCCTTCCCGGTGGTTTCGCCATCGCGTCCCGCAAGACGTACGGGCAGGTCTCCGACGGGATGATCTGCTCGGTGGCCGAACTCGGCATCGGCAAGGACCACTCGGGCATCCTCGTCCTCGAGCCGGGCACCGCGCTCCCCGGCGCGGACGCCAACGAGTTGATGGGCCTGCACGACACGGTCATCGAACTCAACATCACCCCGGACCGCGGCTACTGCTTCTCCGTCCGCGGGCTCACCCGTGAACTGGCGTGCGGGTTCGACCTCGACTTCGCCGACCCGGCGTCGGTGGCGCCGTACCCGGCGGAGGGGGAGGCCTGGCCGATCCGCGTCGAGCCGGAGTCGAAGGCGACGCGTTTCGCCGCCCGCCGGGTGACGGGTATCGATCCGAAGGCGGTCAGCCCGTGGTGGCTGCAGCGCCGCCTGCTGCTGTCGGGGGTCCGCCCGATCTCGCCGGCCGTCGACGTCACCAATTACGTTCTGCTCGAACTGGGCCAGCCGCTGCACGCGTTCGATGCCGCGAAGATCAGCGGCGAACTCGTCGTGCGCCGCGCGGTGGCGGGGGAGAAGCTGACCACTCTCGACGAGACCGAGCGCGTCCTCGACCCCGAGGACGTCGTGATCTCGGACGATTCGGGCGTCGTGTCGCTGGCCGGGATCATGGGTGGCGCGTCCACCGAGGTCGGGTCGGAAACCACCGACATCCTGCTCGAGGCGGCCACGTGGGATCCGCTCGCGGTGTTCAAGACCGCGCGCAGGCACAAGCTGTCGAGCGAGGCCAGCAAGCGTTTCGAGCGTGTGGTCGACCCCGAGATCCCCGTCGCGGCACTGGACCGGGCGGCCGCGCTGCTCGTCGACATCGCCGGCGGGCGGGTCGAGCCGGCGCTCACCGACATCGGTGAGGTCACCCCGCACGAGCCCATCCACATGGACATCGACCTCCCCGACCGCGTGGCGGGTGTCGACTACCCCACCGGCACCGCTGCGCGCCGGCTCACGCAGATCGGCTGCAACGTCGAGGTCGGGGTCAGCGACAGCGGACACGGTCAGCTCGTCGCCGGTCCGCCGTCCTGGCGGCCCGATCTGGTGCAGCCCGCCGACCTGGTGGAGGAGGTGCTGCGCCTCGAGGGGCTCGAGAAGATTCCGTCGGTGCTGCCCGCAGCCCCCGCGGGTCGTGGGTTGACTCCGGCGCAGCGCCGCAAACGCGCGGTCGGCCGGGCTCTGGCGTTCTCGGGATACGTCGAGATCCTGCCTCCGGTCTTCCTTCCCACGGCGATATTCGACACGTGGGGCCTGGACCCCGAGGATCCGCGTAGGAACACCAGCACGGTGCTGAACCCGCTCGAATCGGATCGGCCGGAACTGGCCACCACGCTCCTTCCCGGACTTCTCGAGGTTCTCGCGCGCAACGTCTCCCGCGGTCAGCGCGACCTGTCGCTGTTCGGCATCGCGCAGGTCGTGCTGCCCGGCGCCGACACCAAGCCGGTCGAGGCACTGCCGGTGGATCGCCGCCCGACCGACGAACAGATCACGGCACTGCTGCAGTCGTTGCCGGACCAGCCGGTGCACGTGGCGGCGGTGCTCACGGGGCAGCGTGAGCCGAGCGGCCCGTGGGGCGCGGGACGCGCAGCCGACGCCACCGACGCGTTCGCCGCCGCCCGGACGGTCGCTGCCGCCGCCGGTGTCGAACTGGAGTTCCGCGCGACGCAATACCTGCCGTGGCACCCGGGCCGCGGCGCGGAACTGCTCGTGAACGGTGTCGTCGTCGGCCACGCGGGCGAGTTGCATCCCGCCGTGCTCGAGCGCGCCGGGCTTCCCCCGCGGACGAGTGCCGTGGAGATCGATCTGGACGCCCTGCCGCTGGTGGAGAACCTGCCCGCGCCGAAGGTCTCACCCTTCCCCGCGGTCCTTCAGGACGTGGCGGTCGTGGTCGACACGGCGGTACCCGCCGCCGAGGTCCAGGCGGCCCTGCGGTCGGGTGGAGGAGAGCTCCTCGAGGACATCCGGCTGTTCGACGTGTTCGAAGGTGCGCAGGTCGGGGAGGGCCGGAAGTCGCTGGCGTTCGCGCTGCGATTCCGCGGCGTCGACCGCACCCTGACCGAGGACGAGGCGAGCGCCGCCCGCGACGCCGCGGTGGCCGCGGCGTCCGCTGCCGTGGGTGCCGAACTGCGCAGCTGACCCGTAGCCTGGGTGGAGGGCCCGAGGCGGTGAGGAGCAGTGCGATGACCGAAGTGCGCGACGTCGTGGCGGCGGCGAGTCAGTTGACCGACGCCGAGTTCCTCGAGGTGGTGCGCGCGGTGGCCGCGGGTCGTCCGGGTCTCGGGGCGCTCCTCGCGGCGGTGGACGTGGGCGCGGCGATTCCGGCCGAGGATCCGGTGACCGCGGAGGTCGTGCCCCACATCGCGCCCGCTGTGCCCGAGCCGGACTACACGCCGGGCGGGGTCCCGACGTTCGACCGCGTGCGTGAGCGGATCGAGGGCCGGTTCGGGACGGCGATGGGCTCCTCCGAACTCGCGCACGACAGCCCGTCGGGGCAGTCGCTGGACGAGGCGTGGGAGAAGCGGGAGAAGGCGGGAAAGGCCAAGCTCGACGAGATTCGGCGGTCGCTCGGCAAGCAGTGACCACGCATTCCGTCCCGTCGAGAGACCGCGGTGTGTATTAGCTTGCATGATGATGCATAATCAATCGTATGACTGAGCACGCGGGAAAACCGATCAGGATTGCCGTCGCCGGCGCGAGCGGATACGCCGGTGGCGAAGTGCTGCGTCTGCTGCTGGGGCACCCGTCGTATGCGGACGGTTCGCTCGTCATCGGCGCGCTCACTGCCGGCGGCAACGCCGGATCGACTCTGGGCTCGCACCATCCGCACCTGCTTCCGCTCGCCGAACGAGTGCTCGAGGACACCACCGTCGAGACGCTCGCCGGGCACGACGTGGTGTTTCTCGGTCTGCCGCACGGCAATTCGGCGCAGTACGCGAAGGCGCTGCCCGAGTCCACGGTCATCATCGACTGCGGCGCCGACTTCCGGCTGACGAACGCCGAGGACTGGGAGCGGTACTACAAGAGCCCGCACGCAGGCAGCTGGCCGTACGGACTCCCGGAACTGCCGGGTGCCCGCGAGAAACTCGTCGGCGCCACACGCATCGCCGTCCCCGGGTGCTTCCCGACGGTGTCGAGCCTGGCGATGGCCCCGGCGGTCGCGGCGGGTGTCGTCGAACCGCGGGTCACGATCGTCGCCGTCACCGGTGCCTCCGGCGCGGGCCGCGCACCCAAGGCCGACCTGCTCGGCTCCGAGGTGATGGGTTCGGTCCGTGCCTACGGTGTCGGCGGCGTGCACCGCCACACCCCGGAGATCATCCAGAACCTCTCCGAACTCGCCGGTCAGCGCGTCACCGTGTCGTTCACCCCCGTGCTGGCGCCGATGCCGCGCGGCATCCTCGCCACCTGCACCGCGGCCACCACGGCGTCCGAGGACGAGGTGCGCGCGATCTACGAAAAGGCGTACGCGGACGAGCCGTTCGTGCACGTCCTGCCCCAGGGTGTGCTGCCGCAGACCGGTGCCGTCGTCGGATCGAACGCGGTCCAGATCGCGGTGACGGTCGACGCCGACGCCGGTCAAATCGTCGTGGTCGCGGTGATCGACAACCTTGCGAAGGGCACCGCCGGCGGAGCGGTGCAATCGATGAATCTTGCGCTTGGACTACCCGAGACCGCCGGTCTCTCGACAGTGGGAGTTGCCCCGTGAGCAGTGACAGCACGATCGATCCGCACCCGACCCGGGAGGTCGCCGGCGGCACCCTGGTCCGAACCCAGGGAGTGTCGGGGCCCGCGGGCTTCCGCGCGGCCGGGATCAAGGCGGGTATCAAGGCGAGCGGCAACGCCGACCTGGCTCTCGTCGTCAACGAGGGACCCGAGCTCGCGGCGGCCGGCGTCTTCACCGCGAACAAGGTGAAGGCCGCCCCCGTGCTGTGGTCGCAGCAGGTGCTCACCACGGGCAGGCTGCGCGCCGTCGTGCTCAATTCCGGTGGGGCCAACGCGTGCACGGGTGCGGGCGGGTTCCAGGACGCGCACAAGACGGCCGAGGAAGTGGCATCCGCGCTGAGCAACTGGGGAACCGAGACCGGAGCCGTCGAGGTCGCGGTGTGTTCCACTGGTCTGATCGGCGACCGCCTGCCGATGGAGAAGGTCCTGGCCGGGGTCACGGAGGCGGTGCACGAACTCGCCGGGGGAATCTTGGGTGGCACCGACGCCGCGTACGCGATCATGACCACCGACACGGTGCCGAAGCAGGCCGCCCTGCACCATGCGGACAAGTGGAACGTGGGCGGAATGGCGAAGGGCGCAGGCATGCTGGCCCCCGCGCTGGCGACGATGCTGTGCGTCGTGACGACCGACGCCGTCGCGACCGCGGCGCAACTCGACGCTGCGCTGCGGGCGGCCACCCGGGTGACGTTCGATCGGCTGGACGTCGACGGTGCCACGTCGACCAACGACACGGTGCTGCTGCTGGCGTCCGGTGCGAGCAACGTGACACCGACCCAGGACGAACTGAATGCGGCCGTGACGGCCGTCTGCGACGATCTGGCCGATCAGATGATGGCCGACGCGGAGGGCGTCACCAAGCGGGTGCGGATCACGGTCCGCGGCGCGGTCAGCGAGGACGACGCCCTGATCGGCGCCCGGACGGTGGCGCGGGACAGTCTCGTCAAGACGGCGCTGTTCGGATCCGACCCCAACTGGGGCAGGGTACTCGCCGCCATCGGCATCGCGCCGATCGAACTGGACCCCGACACGATCTCGGTGTCGTTCAACGGCGCCCCCGTCTGCATCGACGGCGTCGGCGCACCGGGTGCGCGGGACGTGGACCTGAGCGACATCGACATCTCCCTGGACATCGACCTCGGTCTGGGCGAGCACGCCGTGACCATCCGGACCACCGACCTGTCGCACGCGTATGTCGAAGAGAACTCGGCGTATTCGTCATGACAGCGACCAGCGAGGCACTTAGCGGCGTCACCGATCACCAGAAGGCGCACGTCCTGGCGGAGGCTCTGCCGTGGCTGCAGCAGTTCCGTGACAAGGTCGTCGTCGTGAAGTACGGCGGCAACGCCATGGTCGACGACGCGCTGAAGACGGCGTTCGCGGCCGACATGGCGTTCCTGCGGACGGTCGGAATTCATCCGGTCGTCGTGCACGGCGGCGGCCCCCAGATCAATGCCATGCTCGGAAAGCTCGGCATGACAGGCGAATTCAAGGGCGGCTTCCGCGTCACCACTCCCGAGGTCATGGACGTCGTCCGGATGGTGCTGTTCGGTCAGGTCGGCCGCGAACTGGTCGGACTGATCAACGCGCACGGACCGTACGCCGTCGGCATCTCCGGTGAGGACGCGCACCTGTTCACCGCCACCAAGCGCACCGTGATGGTCGAGGGCACGCCGACCGACATCGGTCTCGTCGGCGACGTCACGACGGTGAACCCGGAGGCCGTCCTGGATCTGATCCGTGCGGGCCGAATTCCCGTGGTGTCCACCATCGCCCCCGACTCGGACGGTGTGGTGCACAACATCAACGCCGACACCGCCGCCGCCGCGCTCGCCGAGGCCATCGGCGCCGAGAAGCTCGTGGTCCTCACGGATGTCGAAGGGCTGTACACGAACTGGCCGGACCGCGATTCGCTGGCCACCGAGATCGACGTGGACGCGCTCGCGCAACTGCTGCCCAGCCTCGACGCCGGCATGGTGCCCAAGATGGAGGCCTGCCTGCGCGCCGTCCGCGGCGGCGTGCCCACCGCGCACGTCATCGACGGCCGCGTCGCCCATTCCGTTCTGCTCGAACTGTTCACCGGCGAGGGCATCGGCACGATGGTCACGCCCGGCCCGACTTCACCTACCGAGGGAGTTGCCTCATGACCGGAACCCCGGAACTCCAGCAGCGCTGGTCCGGCGCTCTGATGAACACGTACGGCGTCCCCCGGGTGGCACTGACGCGTGGTCAGGGAGCGGTGCTGACCGACGCCGACGGCAAGGAGTACGTCGACTTCCTCGCCGGCATCGCCGTCAACATCCTCGGGCACGCGCACCCGGCGATCATCGAGGCCGTCACGACGCAGTTGTCGACCCTCGGGCACGTGTCGAACCTGTACGCCAGCGAGCCGGCGATCGAACTGGCCGAGAAGCTGCTTTCCCACCTGGGCGCCCCCGGACGTGTCTTCCTGTGCAATTCCGGCACCGAGGCCAACGAGGCGGCGTTCAAGCTCGCGCGGGCCACGGGCCGATCGAAGATCATCGCCGCGGAGAACTCCTTTCACGGCCGGACGATGGGTGCTCTCGCGCTCACCGGCCAGGCCGCCAAGCGCGCGCCGTTCGAGCCGATGCCCCCGGGTGTCGAGCACGTGCCGTACGGCGATCTCGACGCACTCGATCGCGCCGTCGACGCTGACACCGCTGCCGTGTTCCTGGAGCCGATGATGGGTGAGGGCGGTGTCGTCGTTCCGCCGGAGGGATACCTCGCGGGCGCACGGCGGATTACCGCCGATCGCGGCGCCCTGCTCGTGCTCGACGAAGTGCAGACCGGGATCGGGCGCACGGGCTGGTTCTACGCACACCAGGCGGTCGGGATCGTGCCCGACGTCATGACCCTCGCGAAGGGTCTCGGTGGCGGGATGCCGATCGGCGCGTGCATCGCGACCGGCGCGGCCGCGGACCTGTTCGGGCCGGGCAAGCACGGCACGACGTTCGGCGGGAACCCCGTCTGCGCGTCGGCGGCGCTCGCCGTGCTGCGGACGATCGCCGAGGACGACCTCATCTCCCGCGCCGACACGCTCGGCAAGTCGCTGTCGGCCGGCATCGAAGGTCTCGGACATCCGCTGATCGACCACGTTCGCGGCGCCGGGCTGCTGCTCGGCATCGTCCTGACCCAGGACGTGGCCCCCGCGGTGGAGAACAGCGCGCGCGAGGCCGGATACCTGATCAACGCCGCGCAACCGGGCGTCGTCCGGCTGGCTCCGCCCCTGGTCCTCACGGACGATCAGGCCGAAGGTTTCGTCGCGGCGCTGCCCGCGATTCTCGACAACGCGCAATCGGCCGCTCAGCCGGGAAAGCAGTGACGACCGTGGTGAAACATTTTCTCCGGGACGACGACCTCACCCCTGCACAGCAGGCCGAGGTCCTCGAACTCGCCGCCAGGCTGAAGAAGGCTCCGTTCGCGGAGCGTCCGCTCGAAGGCCCCCGTGGGGTCGGCGTGATCTTCGAGAAGAATTCGACGCGCACCCGGTTCTCGTTCGAGATGGGCATCGCGCAGCTCGGCGGTCACGCGATCGTCGTCGACGGTCGCAGCACCCAACTCGGCCGCGAGGAGACGCTGCAGGACACGGGCCGTGTCCTGTCGCGGTACGTCGACGCCGTGGTGTGGCGCACGTTCGGGCAGAAGCGGCTCGAGGCGATGGCGTCCGGCGCCGACGTCCCGATCGTCAACGCGCTGTCCGACGAGTTCCACCCGTGCCAGGTCCTGGCCGATCTGCAGACGCTCGTGGAGCGGAAGGGTTCGCTGAAGGGGCTGAAGCTCACCTACCTCGGCGACGGCGCCAACAACATGGCGCACTCGCTGATGCTGGGCGGTGTGACCGCGGGAGTCGACGTGACCATCGCCAGCCCCGAGGGATTCGCGCCCCTGCCGTGGGTGGTCGAGGCGGCCCGGGCGCGGGCGGCCGAGACCGGCGCGACCATCACACTCACCGGTGACCCACAGACGGCGGTCGTCGGCGCGGACGCACTCGTCACCGACACCTGGACGTCGATGGGCCAGGAGAACGACGGGCTCGACCGCGTCGGCCCGTTCCGCCCGTTCCAGATCAACGAGGCGCTGCTCGCAAAGGCCGACGCCGACGCGGTGGTCCTGCACTGCCTGCCCGCCCACCGCGGGGAGGAGATCACCGACGACGTCCTCGACGGACCGCAGAGCGTCGTCTGGGACGAGGCGGAGAACCGGCTGCACGCACAGAAGGCACTGCTGGTGTGGCTGCTCGCACAGCGAACCGGGGACCGTCCGTGAGTGCGGCACCTCCGCAGAGTGCAGGTGCGGCTCAGCCGCAGCGTGCAGGTGCGGCACCGCCGCAGCGTGCAAGTGCGGCACCGCCGCAGCGCCCCGCGAACGCGGCGACGGCACCCACACGGGCGGGACGGCAGGCACGCATCGTCGCGATCCTGTCGAACAACCCGGTCCGCAGCCAGACCGAACTCGCGGCGCTGCTCGCCGCCGAGGGCATCGACGCCACCCAGGCCACGCTGTCGCGGGACCTCGAGGAACTGGGTGCCGTGAAGCTTCGCGCCGCAGACGGCGGCGCCGGGGTCTACGTGGTGCCCGAGGACGGAAATCCCGTCCGCGGCGTCTCCGGCGGAACCGACCGGCTGTCGCGGTTGCTGGGGGAGTTACTGGTGTCGACCGATGCCAGTGGCAACATGGCGGTGCTGCGAACTCCCCCGGGGGCAGCGCACTATCTGGCGAGTGCACTCGATCGGGCATCATTACCTGACGTCGTGGGAACCATCGCGGGGGATGACACCATTCTCGTGGTGGCACGGGAGCCGCTGAGCGGGGCGGAACTCGCGGCCAAGATCGAATCCCTCGCCTGACAACTGAATCATCTCTACAGATCTTCAACCTAAGGAGCACAAGGACCATGGCCGATCGCGTCGTACTCGCCTACTCGGGCGGGCTGGACACCTCAGTCGCCATCAGCTGGATCGGCAAGGAGACGGGCAAGGAAGTTGTTGCTGTCGCCATCGATCTCGGCCAGGGCGGCGAGGACATGGAGGTCGTGCGTCAGCGTGCACTCGACTGCGGTGCGGTCGAGTCGGTCGTGGTGGATGCGCGCGACGAGTTCGCCGACGAATACTGCCTGCCGACCATCCAGGCCAACGCCCTCTACATGGACCGCTACCCGCTCGTGTCGGCCATCAGCCGCCCGCTGATCGTCAAGCACCTCGTCGAGGCCGCGCGTGCCCACGGCGGCACCACGGTCGCGCACGGCTGCACCGGCAAGGGCAACGACCAGGTCCGGTTCGAGGTCGGCTTCGGATCGCTCGCCCCCGACCTGGACGTCATCGCACCGGTCCGCGACTACGCGTGGACCCGGGAGAAGGCGATCGCGTTCGCCGAGGAGAACGAGATCCCGATCAACGTCTCCAAGAAGTCGCCGTTCTCGATCGACCAGAACGTGTGGGGCCGCGCCGTCGAGACCGGGTTCCTCGAGGACCTGTGGAACGCGCCGACCAAGGACGTCTACGACTACACGCAGGACCCGACCGTCAACTGGCAGGCACCCGACGAGCTGATCATCAGCTTCGAGGCCGGCCGGCCCGTCGCGATCGACGGCAAGCCGGTCAGCGTCCTCGAAGCGATCCAGGAGCTCAACCGCCGCGCCGGCGCTCAGGGTGTCGGCCGCCTCGACGTCGTCGAGGACCGTCTCGTCGGCATCAAGAGCCGTGAGATCTACGAGGCTCCCGGAGCGATGGTCCTCATCAACGCCCACCAGGAACTCGAGCACGTCACGCAGGAACGCGAACTCGGCCGCTACAAGCGTCAGACCGAGCAGCGCTGGAGCGAGCTGGTGTACGACGGCCTCTGGTTCTCCCCGCTGAAGGTCGCGCTGGACACGTTCATCGAGAAGACGCAGGAACGCGTCTCCGGCGACATCCGGCTGGTGCTGCACGGCGGTGCGATCATCGTCAACGGCCGCCGCAGCAACGAGTCGCTGTACGACTTCAACCTGGCGACCTACGACGAGGGCGACACGTTCGACCAGTCCTACGCCAAGGGATTCGTGCAGATCCACGGACTGTCCTCGAAGGTCGCGGCGAAGCGCGATCTGGGCCTCTAGGGATGAGTGCTCACGGCACCAACGAAGGAGCCCTCTGGGGCGGCCGGTTCGAGTCCGGACCGGCCGCCGCCATGGCGGCGCTGAGCAAGTCCACCCACTTCGACTGGGTGCTGGCCCCGTACGACGTGCGCGCGTCCCAGGCGCATGCCCGGGTGCTGCACAAGGCCGGCCTGCTCGGTGACGAGGACCTGGCGGCGATGCTCGACGGTCTCGGCAGGCTCGCGGCGGACGTCGCGAGCGGCGAGTTCGTCCCGAGCGAATCCGACGAGGACGTGCACGGGGCGCTCGAGCGCGGGCTGATCGATCGGGTCGGTCCGGAGGTCGGGGGACGCCTGCGCGCCGGGCGTTCGCGCAACGATCAGGTGGCGACGCTGTTCCGGATGTGGCTGCGGGACGCCGTCCGCCGGGTGGCGGCGGGTGTTCTCGACGTCGTCGATGCCCTCGCGACGCAGGCAGCCGCGCACCCCTCCGCGGTGATGCCGGGCAAGACCCACCTGCAGGCCGCGCAGCCGGTGCTGCTCGCGCACCACCTGCTGGCGCACACGCATCCGTTGCTTCGTGACGTTCAGCGGCTGCGGGACTTCGACGTGCGGGCGGCCGTGTCGCCGTACGGTTCCGGAGCGTTGGCCGGCTCGTCACTCGGACTCGATCCCGAGGCGATCGCCGCGGAACTCGCCTTCGATTCGTCGGCCGAGAACTCGATCGACGCCACGTCGTCGCGGGACTTCGCGGCCGAGGCGGCGTTCGTGCTCGCGATGATCGGCGTCGACCTGTCGCGGATGGCCGAGGAGGTGATCCTGTGGAGCACTCCGGAATTCGGCTACATCACGCTCGCCGACGCCTGGTCGACCGGCTCGTCGATCATGCCGCAGAAGAAGAACCCGGACGTGTCCGAGCTCACCCGCGGCAAGTCCGGGCGGCTGATCGGTAACCTGACGGGTCTGCTGGCCACCCTGAAGGCGCAGCCGCTCGCGTACAACCGGGATCTGCAGGAGGACAAGGAGCCGGTCTTCGATTCGGTGGCGCAGCTCGAGTTGCTGCTCCCGGCGATCACCGGACTGGTCTCCACTCTCGAATTCCACACGGACCGAATGGCGGAACTGGCACCGGCGGGATTCACGCTGGCCACCGACATCGCCGAGTGGCTCGTTCGTCAGGGCGTCCCGTTCCGGGTCGCGCACGAGGCGGCGGGGGCGTGCGTCCGCGTTGCCGAGGCGCGGGGCGTCGGACTCGAGGATCTCACCGACGACGAACTCGCCGGGGTCGATCCGGCGCTCACTCCGGACGTGCGGGAGGTCCTCACCGTCGAGGGCTCGATCGCCTCGCGTAACGCCCGCGGCGGTACGGCCGGTATCCGTGTGGCCGAACAGTTGGGCGGGGTCCGTCAGCTGTCCGAGTCGCTGCGTGAGTGGTGTCGATGACGCCCGTGTCGGACGCCCCGGATTAGGGGCTGTGTGACGCGTCGAGCGCAGTAGGGTGAGGGCGGGCGGCAGTGAGACGTGCGTCACGGTTCGAGAGTCTGGGAGAGTGTTCGTGGGACTGAATACCGAAACGGTGATGGGCCCGATCCGTCGCGTGGTGGCGACGGCGCAGAACGGGTTGGAGGTAGTTCGCCTCGGCGGACTCGAGACGGACCTCACCACGTCGCCGTTCGAGGTGGTCGAACGCGCACCGATGTATCGGCTCCGCAGGTATTTCCCCGACACCGACCCTGCCGACGCCGGGCCCCCCATCGTCCTGGTCCCGCCGATGATGATGTCGGCCGACGTCTACGACGTGACCCGGGATCAAGGCGCAGTCGGCATCCTGCACTCGATGGGGATCGACCCGTGGGTGGTCGACTTCGGATCGCCGGATTCCGAAGAGGGCGGGTGGGATCGGAATCTCGCCGACCACATCGTCGCGATCAGCGAGATCATCGACCAGGTGCGGGCGCACACCGGTCGCGACGTCTACCTGTCCGGATACTCGCAGGGCGGCATGTTCGCCTACCAGGCCGCCGCCTATCGCCGCAGTCGCAACATCGCCGGCCTCGTGACGTTCGGCAGTCCGGTCGACACGCTCGCCGGGCTGCCGTTCGGCATCCCGGCGGGGTTCGCCACCGACGCTGCCGGCTTCCTCGCGGACCACGTCTTCAACCGGCTCGCGGTGTCGGGGTGGATGGCGCGCACCGGTTTTCAGCTTCTCGATCCCGTCAAGACACTGAAGTCGAGGCTCGACTTCCTGCGTCAGTTGCACGACCGGGAAGCGTTGTTGCCGCGGGAGCAGCAGCGGCGCTTCCTCGCGACGGAGGGCTGGGTGGCGTGGTCCGGTCCTGCTGTTGCGGATTTGCTCAAGCAGTTCATCGTGCACAACCGCATGATGACCGGCGGGTTCGTGATCAAGGACCAGGTCGTGTCGCTCGCGGAGTTGACCTGCCCCATCCTCGCGTTCGTCGGGGAAGTCGACGACATCGGTCAGCCGTTGGCCGTCCGCGGTATCCGCCGGGCCGCCCCACGGGCGAATGTGTACGAATCAACTTTGCGGGCAGGACATTTCGGCCTCGTCGTCGGTTCGGCTGCGGCGACCCACACGTGGCCCACGACCGGGAAATGGGTGCTGTGGAACGAGGGTCTCGGCCCACGGCCCACCAATATCGAGCTCATGCGCTACGACGAACATTTCGGCAGCGAATCCGGAGTCTCCATCAGCGACCGCATCATTCACACCGTGGCGTCGGTCGCCGAGGTCGGCGTCGGTGTCGGCAAGGGGATCAGTGATTTCGCTTCGGGGGCGCTGCGGGGAACGGTGGAGCTGTCCGGCGAGGCCACGCGGGCGCTGCCACGGCTGGCCCGGCTCGGTCAGATCCAGCCCCACACCCAGATCTCGCTCAGCCGGTTGCTGGCCGAACAGGGGCGGAAGGCGCCGGGCGGCGAGTGCTTCCTCTTCGACAATCGCGTCCACACCTACGCGGCGGTCAATCAGCGGATCGACAACGTGGTGCGCGGCCTGATCCAGGCCGGTGTCCGTCCCGCCGCTCACGTCGGCGTCGTGATGCAGACGCGCCCGAGTGCGCTCGCCGCCATCGCGGCGCTGTCCCGTCTCGGTGCCGTGGCTGTCCTCCTGCCCCCGGGCCGGGAGGTCCACACCGCGATCCGCATCGACGGTGTCGAACGCATCGTCACCGACCCGGAGAATCTCGACGCGGCGATCGCGACCGGGATGCAGGTCCTGGTTCTGGGCGGTGGCGACCAGCGCGACCTCGACGTCGATCCCTCGGCGAACGTCGTGGACCTCGAGAAGATCGACCCCGCCGCAGTGACACTGCCGGGCTGGTACCGGCCCGATCCCGGTCTGGCTCGTGAACTGGCATTCATCATCTGCAGTGAGTCCAACGGCCATTGGGAGACGAAACAGATCACCAATTACCGGTGGGCGCTGTCGGCGTTCGGAACGGCATCGGCCGCCGATCTGGACCGTGGCGACACCGTATATTGCCTTGCACCCCTGCATCATTCGTCGAGTCTGCTGGCAGCGATCGGTGGTGCCGTGGCAGGTGGCTCCCGGATCGCGCTCTCACGCGGAGTCGATCCCGAGCGGTTCGCCGAGGAAGTCCACCGCTACGGGGTGACCGTGGTGAGCTACACGTGGACGATGATGCGAGAAATCCTCGACGCCGAGAACCTCGCGCTCGACGGCAGTCACCCCGTCCGGCTCTTCATCGGATCCGGAATGCCGCAGGGGTTGTGGCGTCGCACGACGGAGCGGTTCGCACCGGCGAAAGTCCTCGAGTTCTACGCGTCCACCGAGGGCGACGTGGTTCTCGCGAACGTCGCAGGCGCGAAGGTCGGGGCAAAGGGACGCCCCCTCCCGGGGAGCGCGGAGGTCCGGCTCGCGGCCTACGACCCGATCGCCGGCCGACTGCTGGAGGACGAGCAGGGGTTCATCCGGGAATGCCAGGACGACGAGGTCGGTCTGCTCCTCGGCAGGGCGGGCGTGCACGCCGAGATGTCCGGCGGCGCGATGCGGGGGATCTTTGCCGCGGGCGACGCCTGGATTCCGACGGAGAACCTCTTCCGTCGCGACGCCGACGGGGACTACTGGCTGGTCGACCACCGGAAGACCGTCATCGCGACTCCGAGGGGAGCCGTGTTCACCCAGCCGATCGTCGATGCGCTCGTGTCCGTCGATCGCGTCGACCTCGCTGTTGCCTACGGGGTGGAGGTCGGAGGCCGGACACTGGCCGTGGCCGCGTTCACCCTCCGCGAAGGGCGGGCGCCGAGGCTGGCGGAAATCTCCGACGCCTTCGAGGTGCTTCCTCCCGCGCTGCGACCCGACATCATCCAGGTGGTGGAGGACATCCCGCTGGGGTCCTCGTACCGTCCGAACGCCGAGGCGCTGAGCGCGGCCGGACTGCCCAAGCCGGGAACCCGTGTGTGGTACGTCGATCCGGAATCGCAGCAGTACAAGCGACTGACGAAGGCGGTGGCCGCGGAGTTTCAGAACGGCTCGGCCGGGGTGCCTGCCGGCGCGCGGTAACCTGACACTGCTCACCCGAACGGTTGGAGAGGACTTCCGTGGTTATTGATCCGACGTTGCTCGGCATTCTCGCGTGCCCACAGGACAAGGGTCCTCTGCTGTTGGTCGGCGACGAGTTGCTCTACAACCCTCGCCTGCGACGGGCGTATCCCATCGAGAACGGGATTCCCGTCCTCCTCATCGACGAGGCCCGGGACGTCGGCGCGGACGAGCACGAGACGTTGCTCGCCCGGGCTGCCGGCGAGGCCTGATCACACCTGACTCGGGTGAGCCCGATCACACCGGCAGAGCGCCGGTGAGGTAGCGCTGCAACGTCGGTCCGACGATCGCGACGAGGTCGTCGACGGGCAGCGACGCGAGTGGCTCGAATTCGAGGATGTACCGCGTCACCAGAACCCCGGCCATCTGGGATGCCACCAGCTGCATGCGCAGCATCCCGGTTCCCGGCGGCTCGTCGACGCGCGGTCCGAGGTCTCGGAGCACGACCTCCAGCAGGAACGTGCGAATGAGATTGGGTTCGTTTCCCGCCATCGCGGACCGGAACGCCGCGACCACGGCGGGCTTGTGGGGCGACTCCCAGATGGAGAAGACGGCCCGGGCGAGGTGCCTACCGACCTCGCCCGTCGGAAGGTCGAGCACCGGAGCGATCACTTGCGTCGGATCCACGGGAATGTCCACCGAGGCGAGGAACAGATCTCGTTTCGTTCCGAAGTAGTGGTGGATCAGGGCGGAGTCGACGCCGGCCCCGGTGGCCACGGAGCGCACGCTGGTTTTGTCGAAGCCGTTCTGTGCAAACAGTTTCCGTGCACTCGCCAGGATTCGTGACCGTGTGTCCGGGTTGCCCGGGCGTCGTCCAGTGCGCAGACCCGGGGTGGCGTCCGCGCGTGTCGCGGGGCCGGTCATGGTGTGCGACGCCTCAGGGTCGCGGCGCCCAGCGACAGTGCGAGGAGCGCGAAGGCGGCGACCACCGCCAGGTCGCGCCACATGAGCCCCGTCGCCCCGGGATGGGTGGCGACCTGTTGCAGCGCCTCGACCGCGTAGCTCAGCGGGAGGACGTTGCTGATCCACTCGAGCCACGTGGGGAGCTGATCTCGCGGAACGAGCAGACCGCACAGGAAGAGCTGGGGCACCACGACCACCGGCATGAACTGCACCGCCTGGAACTCGGTGCGTGCGAAGGCGCTGCACAACAGGCCGAGGGCGACGCCGAGTATCGCGTTCAGCACGGCGATCAGCAGCACCCACGTCACGCTGCCCTCGGTGGTGAGGCCGAGGAATCCGAACGAGACGACGCAGGCCAGCGCCGCCTGCGCGGCAGCGGCCGTGGAGAACGCGGCAGCGTAGCCGCCGAGCAGGTCGAGTTTGCCCATCGGGGTCGTGAGCAGGCGTTCGAGTGTTCCCGACGTCCGTTCGCGCTGCATCGCGATCGACGTGACGAGGAACATCACGACGAACGGAAGGATGCCGAGCATCGTGATCGCGACGCGCTCGAACAGCGACTGCTGACCGGGCGGCGCCGGAACGTTCTGATACAGGAAGTACAGCAACACCATCAGCAGACTGGGTACCACCAGAATCATGGCGACAGTGCGGTGATCCGTTCGCAGTTGCGCGAGGATCCGTCCTGCAGTGGCCGCGAAGATCGTGACGTTCATCAGTTCTCGCTCCCGACATGTGATGCGCGAATGAGGTTCAGGAAGGCGTCTTCGAGGCTCGTCTCACCGGTCTGCTCCCGGAGTTCGCCGGGGGAGACCTGCGCGAGAACGTAGCCGTCGCGCATGAGGAGCAGCGAAGCGCAATGTTCGGCCTCGTCCATGACGTGGCTCGACACGAGCAGGGTGGTACCGGCGTCGGCGAGGGCTTCGAACCGTTCCCACAATTCGACGCGCAGGAGTGGGTCCAGTCCGACGGTCGGCTCGTCGAGGACGAGGATCTCGGGGCGTGCCACCAGCGCGCAGGCGAGGCTGACCCGTCCCAGCTGTCCTCCCGACAGATCCGCGGCCTTCTGGGTTGCGAAGCGGGTCAACCCCACCGCGTCGACGGCGTCGGTGACCGCGTCCGAGGGCTGGCCGTAGAGCGCGGCGAAGTAGGCCACGTTCTTCTTGACCGAGAGGTCGGCGTACACGCTGGGGGACTGGGTGACGTATCCGACGCGGCTTCGTAACGAGACCGAGCCTGCGGGGGAGCCCAGCACCGTGACCGTCCCTGATTCCACGATCTGCGTGCCGACCACGCACCGCATCAGCGTGGTCTTTCCGCAGCCGGAGGGTCCGAGGAGGCCGGTGATGGATCCGCTCGGCACCTGGACGTCGATGCCGTGCAGCACTTCGTTCTTGCCTCTTCGCACGTGCAGATCTCGGATGTCGATCGCCGGGCTGCCGGTCATGGCGGGCCTCAATTCATCACTGGGTGAATTCATTGCTTGATGAATTATGCGACCGCCGGGGTGGCGACGTCAACGGTTGTGGAGAATCGGGACGTGACCATCGATCGACTTGACCGGGCCGAACCCGTCGACGCCGCGCGAATCGTCCTCGGATCCACGCTGATCGTCGGAGACGTCCGCATCCGCATCGTCGAAGTGGAGGCGTACGGCGGGGAGAAGGACGGCCCGTGGCCCGACCCGGCATCGCACTCGTACCGGGGAAGGACGCCGCGCAACGAGGTGATGTTCGGACCGGCCGGGCATCTGTACGTCTACCGCAGCTACGGAATGCACTTCTGTATGAACGTGTCGTATGGGCCCGTCGGAATCGCGGGCGGGGTGCTGCTCCGGGCGGGCGAAGTGCTCGACGGTTGCTCGACGGTCCAGGCGCGCAGGCCCCGCGTCGCGCGACCCGCGGAGTGGGCGCGCGGTCCCGGCAACCTGGGGTCCGCGACCGGCGTGACCCTCGCGGAGAACGGTGCGGCACTCTTCGAGTCCGATTCACCGGTTCGACTGGAGGTCGGGGAGTCGGACGGCTGGGTGAGTGGCCCCCGGGTCGGTGTCAGCACGGCCGCCGACCGGCCGTGGCGCTTCTGGATTCCCGAGTCGCCGGCCGTGTCCGCGTACCGGAGAAGCCCGCGTGCGATGCCCGCCGACGAGCAGATGGGATGATCGGAGCCGTGACTGAGAACATCATCGATGAACTGACCTGGCGCGGGCTCATCGCCCAATCAACCGATCTGGACGCGCTGCGCCGTGATCTCGACGCCGGACCGGTCACGCTCTATGCCGGTTTCGATCCGACCGGACCGAGTTTGCACGCCGGTCATCTCGTGCCCCTGCTCGCGCTGAAGCGATTCCAGCGTGCGGGCAACCGCCCCATCGTGCTGGCCGGTGGAGCGACCGGTCTGATCGGCGATCCCCGCGACGTCGGTGAGCGGACGATGAACTCCGCCGACACCGTGGCCGAATGGGCCGATCGGATCCGGGGGCAGCTCGAACGTTTCGTCGACTTCGACGACTCGGCGAGCGGCGCGATTATCGAGAACAACATGAACTGGACCGGCAAGCTGTCGGCCATCGACTTCCTGCGCGACGTGGGCAAGCACTTCTCCGTCAACGTGATGCTCGCGAGAGACACCGTCAAGCGGCGCCTCGAATCCGACGGCATGTCCTACACCGAGTTCAGCTACATGCTGCTCCAGGCCAACGACTACCTGCACCTGCGGCGCAGTCACGGCTGCTCGCTGCAGGTCGGCGGCTCCGACCAGTGGGGCAACATCATCGCGGGCGTCGAACTGAACCGTCGCATCGACGCCGAGTCGGTGCACGGGCTGACCGTCCCGCTCGTCACGTCGGCGGACGGCAAGAAGTTCGGGAAGTCGACCGGCGGCGGAAGCCTGTGGCTCGACCCGGAGATGACGAGTCCCTACGCGTGGTACCAGTACTTCGTGAACACCGGCGACGCCGACGTGATCAAGTACCTGCGGTGGTTCACCTTCCTCACGGCCGAGGAGTTGGCGGAACTGGAGACGGCGACGGCCGAGCGGCCGCATGCACGCGAGGCACAGCGAAGGCTCGCCGCCGAGATGACGACGCTCGTGCACGGCGAAGCCAACACTCGCGCGGTGGAGCTCGCGAGCCAGGCACTGTTCGGTCGCGCGGAACTGCAGGACCTGGACGAGCCGACCCTCGGTGCCGCCCTCCGCGAGGCGTCCGTCGCGGAACTTGCGCCGGGGGAGCCCGCGGGCATCGTCGACCTTCTGGTTCTCAGCGGATTGTGCGAGAGCAAGGGTGCAGCCCGCCGCACTGTCAAGGAAGGCGGCGCGTCGGTGAACAACCAGAAGATCTCGAGTGAGGACTGGACCCCGGCACCGACCGATCTGCTGCACGGAACGTGGCTCGTGATTCGCCGGGGAAAGCGCAACTTCGCCGGCATCAAGGTGCTGTCGAACTAGCGTGCGGCGGGTCACACCGGCGTAATTCGGCGGACTCCGGTCCGGTGGCCCGCGCGCAGCGCGGGCCACCAGCGGATTTTACCTGCCGGATGCGTGTGACCTGGGGATTTGACGCTCCGTTTCCCGTCGCGTAACTTATTCCAGGTCAGAGCGACACGGACACCAACCCCGACCGAGAGGCCGGGGACACGAGGTTGGACGCAGGCGCCTGAACTTCCCGAGAATACCGAACTTGGTTCGATGTTTTCGAGATGTCCTGATCGCCCCGGTTTGCGCCGGGAAGCGGCAGGAGATAAGTTGGAGCGGTTGCCCCGGAGCGGCTGGCGAGTGCGTCAGAAGTGATGGTGTGTGCGTGTTCTTTGAGAACTCAACAGTGTGTCGATGAATGTCAGTGCCAAATGTTTTTGGTACTCCGCATCACGGATGATCAACTGGCCCTTCGGGTTTGGTTGTGAGTTGTGGTGTGGGTATTTGCTGGCTCTTCTCCTTCTTCCGTCGGAGGGGGGTCAGTGTTTGAAAATGCTAGTTTGAGTTTTTGATTGCTAGTGATTTGACTCGATGTCTATGACTGATTAGCAGGTTCGCCTGTGAAATCTAGAGTCTTCAACGGAGAGTTTGATCCTGGCTCAGGACGAACGCTGGCGGCGTGCTTAACACATGCAAGTCGAGCGGTAAGGCCCTTCGGGGTACACGAGCGGCGAACGGGTGAGTAACACGTGGGTGATCTGCCCTGCACTTCGGGATAAGCCTGGGAAACTGGGTCTAATACCGGATATGACCTTCGGCTGCATGGCTGAGGGTGGAAAGGTTTACTGGTGCAGGATGGGCCCGCGGCCTATCAGCTTGTTGGTGGGGTAATGGCCTACCAAGGCGACGACGGGTAGCCGACCTGAGAGGGTGACCGGCCACACTGGGACTGAGACACGGCCCAGACTCCTACGGGAGGCAGCAGTGGGGAATATTGCACAATGGGCGAAAGCCTGATGCAGCGACGCCGCGTGAGGGATGACGGCCTTCGGGTTGTAAACCTCTTTCAGCAGGGACGAAGCGAAAGTGACGGTACCTGCAGAAGAAGCACCGGCTAACTACGTGCCAGCAGCCGCGGTAATACGTAGGGTGCAAGCGTTGTCCGGAATTACTGGGCGTAAAGAGTTCGTAGGCGGTTTGTCGCGTCGTTTGTGAAAACTCACAGCTCAACTGTGAGCCTGCAGGCGATACGGGCAGACTTGAGTACTGCAGGGGAGACTGGAATTCCTGGTGT